>JAEZRH010000133.1 GCA_023412845.1 Bacillota bacterium | reverse complement strand
TTTCCGTTCCACGGCGCTTTTTTACTGAAACGCTACCGCTCCAAACATTCGCTTATGGTCTCGTCTACAATGCGGAAATGTTCGTTCATGGCGCGGCGCGCACCCTCGGCGTTGTGGTGCCTGAGGGATTCGACGATCTGGTCGTGCACTTTCTGCAGAACCGGGCTGCCCTTCTCGCGGATCGAAATCTCGCTGCGCAGTTCGCTGATGAAGAGGTCGAGCGTATCAGAAAGGGACTGCAGCACCATGACGATCAGCGGATTTTCGGAAGCCTTCGCCACGGTCATGTGAAGCTCCTTATCCAGCTCCGCATTCACGGTCTCGTCCGGCTCTCGGGCCATTTTGCCCACGATCTTCTGAAGTTCTGCGACCGTCCCGGGCGTGACGCGCTCCGCGGCCAGCGCCGCCGCCTGCGTTTCCACGGCGCAGCGCAGCTCGCTCACCTGCCGGTAGCCGAGCCGCTGCATCGAGAACATCATCGACATCGCCTCCGTCAGGCTTTTGTCGAATTTACAGGAGACGTAATTGCCGGAACCCTGCGTGCTGCTGATGACGCCGAGTATGTCGAGCGTGCGAAGCGCCTCCCGCACGGAGTTGCGCCCGATCCCGAGCGTTTCCGCGAGGACGCGCTCCGGCGGGAGCTTCTGCCCCGGCTGCAAGCCCCCGTCCAGAATTTTACCCTTGATGTACTGTATGACCGAGCGGTACGTTCTTTCCGATTCCCCGTTTTGCACCATCATGCTGCCCCCATCGTCTTTTCCGCCCGATCGGCGGGAATGGAATCATTATAGCCTTTTTCCCCATAAAGGGAAAGATAAAATTACTTTTTCCCCTGAAACAGCCGGCCCTCAAAATCACAGGGTTTGCATCCACGGACGGGAAACGCCCGCCCCGGCGGAGAAGAAAACGATGCGGATGCCTTTTCCCGCCTTTTCGGGGGAAGGGCATCCGCATCGTTTCTGTTTTACAGCGCGTATTTTTCAATCGCCAGAGCCGCTCCGTCTTCCGAGTTGCTGCACGTGACCGCGTCCGCAGCCGCTTTGACGCAATCGGCGGCATTGCCCATTGCCACGCCGAGGCCGCATTCGCGCAGCATGTCGATGTCGTTCTCGCTGTCGCCTACGGCGAGGACGTTCTGCAGCCGCACCCCCGGAAGGCGCCGGCACAGGTTCCGGATCCCCCGCGCTTTCGAAATGCCGGCTCCCATGACCTCGATGCCGTGTCCTTCGTTGACCAGGCTGTATTTCCCGCGGCCGGACAGAAGCTTCCGGATTCCGGCTTTCATGGCGGGCGGGATCAGCGGGAGATTGATCTTTTCGACGTCCGCCGCGCCGCTGTCCAGAAGCGAAAACAGGTCTTCCGTTTCCGTGCCGACCATGCTCAGCGCCGTTCGATGCAGGGGCAGCAGGGGATATTCCTGCGAACGCCGCCATTTGTCGCGGGCAATGTAGATTCTGCCCCGGCTCCAGACCTCCGCCCACATGTCCGGCGGGACCTGCCGAAGGACCCACGCCGCATCCTCCGGGGCGATATACTCGCCGCTTGCCGTCTTCTCCTCTTTCACGCTGTAAAGCACCGATCCGTTTGAGGTAACGGCCCAATCGATCTCCGGGATGGAAACGACGGTCCGCGGCAAAAAGGAATAGATTCTGCCGCTTGCGACCGCAACGGAAATGCCTTGCGCAGCCGCCGCCGAAATGCTTCGCTTCATTCTTTCGGAAACGCTCCTGTGGTCGTCCTGCAGGGCCGTCCCGTCCAAATCCAGGGCAATGAGTTTGATCTGCAAAAAATTCACCGGCTTATGTTCAGGATTTTCTAAAACGTTGAATGATGTCTTTTGTCTGGACAAGATATTCCTTCGTCCGCTCGATATTATTCTTTACAATACCCATATATAGAAGGTCTGTCACGATCAGTGAGGCGTTTCTGGAAGCGATCGCACCCAGCCGAAGCTCGCGCTCCGTCGTGGGGATATACAGGAGGATGTCGGCATACCTTGCAAGAGGGCTTTTCCGGAACTGCGTGATCGCGACCGTTACGGCGCCCCGCTCTTTCGCGTACTGCATGGCGGTGTTCACCTCGCGCGTCTTGCCACTGTAGCTGACGGCCAGCGCGACATCCTCAGACGTGATATGGGCCGTCGCCGCAAGCTGGTCGTGAAAATCCTTATGGTAAACGACGCGGTGGTCGATCCTTGACAGCTTTTCCATCAGGTCCGTGCACACGATCCCGGAGCCGCTCACGCCGAACAGATAAACGGTGCGGCAGCGGAGCATGGCGTCCACGGCCTTTTCGAGACTCCCTACATTCAGCAGGCGGTATGCCTGGTCCTGGAGCATCGTGTTCAGCGCCTGGGCCTTTTTCACCACGGAGGCCATGGAGTCCTGTTCGCTGATCATATCGTCGAAGTTGGAAATTTCGTCGGCGCTGTCTCCGGCGAGGTCGACTTTCAGCGCGGTGAAACCGCCGTAGCCAAGCCGGTGCGCAAAACGGATGATCGCTGCGGCCGAAACGCCCGCCCGCTCCCCCAGCGTCTGGGCGGAGCTCAGGGTGACCTCGCTTTTATGCTGCAGAATATACTCGGCGAGCTTTTTCTCCGTGTCGGTATAGCTTGCCATGCCCTCGCGGATCTTGTAAGCGCAACTCATCGTGCCTGCCCCCGCCCTGCATTATTTTTCCCCGCCGCTCTCGGGAACGCGGCGTTCCTTGAGCGACCGGATCGCCCGGGAGATGTTCCCGCCGCTGTCTTTCAATATTATATCACATTCTTCGACCGAAAGGCCAGTCAGAGCCATGCAAATGGCAATTTTTACGTTGGAACCGCTCTGCTCCAGCAGCCGCGATGCCTCCCCGTAGCCGCACCCGCTGCTGGAAGCGATGATATGCCTCGCGCGTTCCACCAGCTTTTCATTGGTGGGCTGCACGTCCACCATAAGATTTTTATATACCTTTCCGTATTCCACCATCAGCGAGGTCGAGATCATGTTCAGTATCATTTTCTGGGCGGTCCCGGCCTTCATGCGCGTGGAACCGGTAATCACCTCGGCGCCGACGACCGCCTCGATCTTCGTCCTCGCGTGCTTCGAGATCTCTGCGCCGTGCACGCAGCTGACGGCACCCGTGTAGGCGCCGATTTCCTCCGCATAGTCGAGCCCGCCGACAACGTAGGGCGTGCGTCCGCTGGCCGCAAGGCCGACTACGGTATCCTCCGGGGTCAGGCCGGCCGCCTGCAGGTCGCTGCGCGCAAGCGCGGGGTCATCTTCCGCCCCTTCTTTGGCCTTCAGAAGCGCGCCGAATCCGCCCGCGATGATCCCCTGGATGAGCGACGGGTCCACGCCGTACGTCGGCGGGCATTCGCTGGCGTCAAGTACGCCAAGGCGCCCGGACGTGCCCGCGCCGATATAGATGACGCGCCCGCCGCGCATCATTCGCCCGTGAGCCTGATCCACAAGCTCCGCCACGTCGGGAAGAACCTTTTCGACCGCGAGCGCGACCGTCCGGTCCTCCCGATTGATGACGTGCAGCATGTCGAGCGTTTCCATGGTATCTATGTTCCTGCTGTTTTCATTCGTCTGTTCCGTCTCAAGCGTATTCAGATTCACTGACATAATATCCTTAGCTCTCCCTTTCGGTCGTTTTATGGATTGGTGTTTCATGCTTCAGCCGTTCTGCCGCCGCGCCCGCAGAGTGCGCGGAATAAAGAGGAATTTGGATTTGATTTTATTATAGCAATTTATAAATAATATTTCAATATATATGGCTTTATTATTTAAATTTATTTTTACTGTCATTCAAGATTTATGGCAAAGCATGCTGTTTTTTCGCAGGGGACATTAGCATATTTCAAGCATCCGGCGCATATTCTATTAAGTTTATTTATGAAGCTTTAGATGCTGATTAAAATTAAATTTTAAGTTATTGTAATAATATTTTAAAATATCATTGACATATTCGACTGGAATTATATAATGATTATAAGTTGCAATGGTCCTGCTAGATCGATAGGCATCGCTTTCATAAATCTGCTTAAGTACGCAAAGGAGAGGTAGAATCATGGACTATGGGAAAATAGCGGCTGAAGTCCTGGAAGGGGTAGGCGGCAAAAACAATGTAGTCGCCAACATGACCTGCATGACACGGCTGCGCGTAAGCGTCTCCCATTACGGTGCGGTAAACATCGAAGCCCTGAAAAAAATCGAGGGCGTAATGGGTGTGGTCGATTCCGACACGGTGCAGATCGTTTTCGGCCCGGGTGTCGTCACCCGTGTGGGCGAGGAATTTTCGCGCCTCACGGGCCTGTCCCTCGGCGTGGACCAGGCCGACAGCGACGTGAGAGAGCTCGCCAAGGAGAACAAGGATGTCAACCGGCAAAAGCACAACGGGCCGGTCCAGAGATTCCTGAAACGCATCGCCAACATCTTTATCCCCCTGCTGCCCGGCATCATAGCGGCCGGCCTGATCAACGGGATCGTCAATGTCGTCAACGTTTCCACGAAAGGCGCCATGGACGCGTACTGGTGGTACTCGTGCATACATACCATCGGATGGGCGCTGTTCGCATACCTGCCGATCTTCGTCGGCATGAACGCCGCGAAGGAATTCAAGGGCTCGCCCATTCTGGGCGCGATCGCAGGCGCGTTCTTCTGCAGCAACACGGCCATGCCGCTGCTCGCCAAGCTGAAGACCGGCGCCGTGCTGATGCCGTTTACCGGCCAGGTGTTCAGCCCGACGACGGGCGGCCTGCTCTCTGCGCTGATCGCCGGGATTTTCTTTGCTTACCTCGAAAAATCGATCCGCAGATTCATGCCGACGATCCTCGATACCTTCTTCACGCCCCTTCTGACCGTTATCGTCGGCGGGCTGGTGACGATCCTCGTGCTGCAGCCGATTGGCACGCTGCTGACGAACGGCATCTACTATCTACTTGATTTCCTGTATGCGGACCTCGGTGTGGTCGGCGGGTATCTGCTTTCCGCCGGTTTCCTGCCCCTTGTCGCAGTGGGGCTGCACCAGGCGCTCACGCCGATTCACGCCATGCTGAACGACCCTGCGGGGCCCACGAAAGGCATCAACTACCTGCTGCCTATCCTGATGATGGCGGGCGGCGGCCAGGTCGGAGCCGGATTCGCGCTTCTGCTCAAATCTAAGAACAGAAAGCTCAAAAGGCTGACGCGCGATTCCCTTCCGGTCGGCATCCTCGGCGTCGGCGAACCGCTGATGTATGCCGTCACGCTTCCGCTCGGCAGGCCTTTCGTCACGGCTTGCCTGGGCGCCGGTGTCGGCGGAATCCTCGCCTCCCTGTTCCACCTCGGCACCGTGTCGCAGGGCGTCTCCGGGCTGTTCGGCCTGCTGATCGTCGTGCCCGGCACGCAGCTTCTGTACCTGCTCTCGATCGTCGCGGCCTACGCCGGCGGGTTCGTGCTGACCTATTTCTTCGGCGTCGACGAGGAACGGATCAATCAGGTATACGGGACGGAAGAAAACTGACCGACTTCAAAGGCGGCGCAAATATGAATCAATTCGGCATCTCCCTGTACCTCGGCACAGGGCTTGAAAGAAATGCGGAGATCGTCCGCAAGGCAAAGCAGTCCGGCATCCGTTATGCGTTCACCTCGCTGCACATCCCGGAGGAGCGGCATGACGGCGGCGCCGAGAAAGAAGTCCGGGAGCTGCTGGAACTGTGCGGCGAAAGCGGCATCTCGCTGATTGCCGACATCGGTCCGAGGACCTTCCGGCAGATGGGTTTCCGCAGCATGGCGGACCTGAAACGGACGGCCATCACGCATCTGCGGGTTGACTACGGGTTCAGCTGCGGCGAGATGGTCGAGCTGTCGCACGATTTTCATCTGGTGTTCAACGCAAGCACGGTGCAGGAGGACCAGATTCTGGAGCTGAAACGCCTGCACGCGGATTTTTCAAGATTCAGCGCCTGCCACAATTTTTATCCGAAGCCGCTGACGGGGCTGTCCCTTGCAAGAGTGGAAAAGACGAACCGCCGGATTCACGGGCTCGGCATGCGGACCATGGCCTTCGTCGCGGGAGACCGGGAACTGCGCGGGCCCCTGAAAATGGGGCTCCCCACGGTCGAAGAGCACCGCAATCCGGAGGTGCTGCTCAACATGCTCCAGCTCACGCGGCTGTGTGAGACGGATATCTGCATGGTGGGGGACGTCGATATCAGCGACAGGGCGTACCGGCAGATTCGTGAACTTTCCGAAGGCCGCGTCAGTCTGGAAGCAACGCTCAGGCCCGAATACGCTTTCCTCGCGGAGGACATCCACCATGACCGTCCGGATTCCAGCGAATACGTCGTCCGTTCGCAGGAATCGAGGCAATACTCGTCGCAGGGAAGGCTGTTCCCGGCCGAACCTCCCCTTCCCCGGAAGAAGGGCAGCATCTCCGTGGGAAACGGAAAATATCTGCGCTATTCCGGCGAACTTGAAATCGCACGGAAAGACCTTCCCGAAGAAAGCAAGGTCAACATTGTGGGGCAGGTATCGCCCTCCTGCCTGAAATACCTCGATTATATCTCGGACGGGATGGGCTTCCGCCTTGTACCGGAAAACCGCTGAACGGA
>JAEZRH010000061.1 GCA_023412845.1 Bacillota bacterium | reverse complement strand
ACCTACACCTGGGCGGCACTGGCGCTGATCGTCTTTTTGTGGGTCGAAGCCAAATTCATGAACCGATACCGCATCGCCGTGCCGGTGCTGGGCGCCTCCACCCTGGCATTTATCCTTTTTACTTCCGAGCTGATGGAAAACGAGCTGAACCCGTTCGACGCCGCCGTCTACGGATTCCTTGCAAAGCAAATCACGGAGGACATGACGGATCTGATGAAGCTGATTTCCGACCTCGGTTCCGCGTACGTCCTGATCGGTATTTCGGCGGGCCTCTTTGCCTTTCTTTTCATCAGACACAAAAGCCCGTTTTATGGGAACATGGCCGTCCTGAATCTCGGCGCGGTCACCCTGCTGAATCTGCTGTTCAAAACGGTTTTTCACCGCGCAAGGCCCGACATCCTGCGTCTGGTCCAGGCCTCGGGATACAGCTTCCCCAGCGGGCACTCCATGATCAGCGCGGCATTTTACGGTTTCCTCATCTACCTGTGCGCGGTTTTCCTGAAGCCGCCGTGGTCGCGCATTGTCCCGGCGGCTCTGGCCCTGCTGATCCTGGCCATCGGCGTCAGCCGGATCTATCTCGGCGTGCACTACGCCAGCGACGTCATCGGCGGATTTCTGGCCGGATTTTCCTGGCTCGTTATGTTTATTCTCTTCCTGCGGATGTATGTCCGCAGGAAGGACCGAAAGCGCATATCCGCATAATCCGCGCCGGGCTTTTTATTTTCTCTTCAAAAACGCCGGCAGCCTGACGTAACGCTTCAGGTATTGAAATTCCTTTGTGCGGCAGAATGCAAGAAAGAGAAGCAGATTCGGGATGATCAGGCAGATCACGCATTTTAAGACGAAGCTCCCGAAAGAGTACCCTCCCGCCAGGGAACAGAGGTACCAGGTAAAAAATCCCACCGCGAAAATAAAGGCCGTATAGAACAGATACCGGAGAAAATACGGGACGGGACGGCGATGAAAGCCGTGCCGGAACAAAACCAGAGGCTCCACCCAAAAGTCGATTGCGATCGTGCTGATGAGGGTCCCGAGGAAAACGCCGGCTACGCCGATCTGCCGGGCCAGAAAGATCGACATGCCCAGATTGACGGCCGCTTCCACAAGCGAACGATACCGGTCGTACCAGAACAGCCCGAAGGCGTTTTTGAACATGATGGTCGCCTGCCGCATCCCGGTGGCGTAAAAATTCAGGACGATCAGGAAGACGACCGTCATGGGAAACAGCAGCTCGTCCCCCTTGCCCGTATATAACATCCACAGGCGGATGAAAGGGTTGAACAGGCAAAACAGGCACACGGCGCAGAAGCCGAAAATCCAGAACCCGGCAAAATTAACAGAAAGGTAAACCTCATAGGATTTCCGGTCGTTTTCCACCGCGCCGAGGTTCCCGACGCTGGCCGTTACCCCGGAGAAAATCTGAGAGGTCAGATTGTTGATGGTATTGGTGACCATGAAATAGTTGGCGTAGATGCCGACGCTGACCAGGCCGACGAATTTGGAAATGAGGATATTGTCGGTCCCGCTCACGATCGCCCCGCCGATGCGGTTCATGAACATGGCCCGGATATTTTTGAAGATGGCGTTCCTGTCCGCTCTGGCAAGCTTCGCGTTCCGGTAATGCTTCAGATAGGGATACATCCTGTCGGCCTTTCTGGAAAGCAGAAAGTTGGTCAGGAAGCTGAACAGAATCTGCGTACACAGATACAGAATGAAGTTTTTTGTCTGGAGCAAAATCACGATCTGGATGATATTCTGGGCGATGCAGAGCCCGTACTGGTAGATCGTGCAGATATAATTCTTCTGGTCGGCATTGATAATGGACTGCTTATAGGAAAAAAAGTAGGTAATGGCGCTGTTGAAGACATACAGCAGGTAAATGGGCGTAAGGTACGGGATATCCGGCGAGCCGCTGAAAAAAGGAATAAAAGGGGTCAGCAGAAGCCCGGCCGCGGCGACGATCAGGCCGATGACATGGTACGCCCTTCTGTAAAGGTTCATCAGCGCGCCGATCTTCCTGCGGTCGTTCCCTGCAAGGGGCTTGTACATGCTGAATCCGATCGCGGTCCCGATCCCCAGTTCCGCAAGCGACAGCAGGGAAAGAATGCCGATGAACAGGTTGCTTACACCCAGGTAGGTCGCGCCGAGCATCCGGATGAAGACCGTTCTGCAGACAAAGCTCAGCACATCGCCTAACAGCTGACTGACCAGGTTCACCTTGATATTTTTAATTGAATTTTCGCTTCGCACCGACTCACCTCCTTTTTGAGACCAGAAGAATATAATATCATAAACCCGCGCAAAGATGCTCCCCGTTTGTAAAAAAACATCTCAAAAATGAGCGGTGCGCTTCTGCGCAGGTTTCTGCACACGCATAAAACAAAACGGCTCCCCACCTTGTGAGGAGCGCGGATTGCATGCGGGGCCGGCCCGCTTCCCAATTAAACCTTTGCGGTTTTGAGGGCGTCGGCGACTGCTTCCATGATCCCCCGGCTGCTGTACGTCGCGCCCGACACCGCGTTCACATTCGCCGACTGGCTGCTGATGATCTCATCGGAAACCGTCGTATAGGCGGCGTTGAAAAAATTCGGCGAATCTTCGCTGGAATCTGCCTGGACCGAAGTGATTTTGCCGCCGGCAACGACGACCGTCACCGTCGTCGTGCCGCCTCGGAAGCCTGATCCGGAACCCTGATAGGTACCGTCCTTGTACTGCCCGGACGGGGAAACGGCGCTGCTCGATTGCGACATCCCGTTCTGCGCCGCCTGACCGGATTGGCCGACCGCAGGTTGGCTGTCTGCGGACTGGCTGGCCGCGGGCAGAACGTTCGAGCCGGGCTTGTTTAAGGCGAGATCGGAGGTATAGTAAAAGCCCGCCACAACCGCAGCCGCCGTCAATCCCGCGGCCAGCGGCCTGACATCGCCTCCCGACACGGTCACGCCGACGTTCCGGCGGGGACAGACCGAAACGCACTTCATGCAGCCGATGCACTCGCCGCTGTCCACCAAATCCATTTGATAGAGCGGAATTCCCATGGCACAGCGGTTCGTGCAGGCTCTGCAGTTCCCGCAATTCGCGGAAGGCTTTTCGATCTTTACGATTTTAGGCCTGGCAACGAGGGAGAAGATCGCTCCCATGGGGCAGAGATAACGGCAGAAAAATCTTTCGCTGAACGCGGACGCGATAATAATCAGGAGAAAAACGGCAAAGCCGACGGTCAGGTTCGAAACAACATACGGAAAGTCCGGGGCTTTTCCGACGGTCGCAACCATGCCGAAGACATCCCAGGGATTCGCCGACTGATAGACCGCCGCGCCGAAGGTCCAGGATGCGGCGACCATCAGCAGAAGGACGGCATACTTCAGAAATTTCATCCTGCCGTCCCATTTTTCGCTGATCCGGATTTTTTTATGAAATATTTTCTGGGATATCTGATAGATAAAATCCGTAAACGAGCCGAAAGCGCACATCCACCCGCAGAAAAAGCGCCCCGCGATCACGGTGGCGGGGATGATCACAATCGCAGCGGCGAGCTGCGGCCAGAGGCTCGGGCTGAATTTTTGGTGGATCAGGGCAAGATAGAGCTGTTTGACTCCGGTCAGCGCTTCAAAATACAGGGACGGTAAAAAGATAAAAAACAGGATTTGAAGAACGATTCTTGAAATCTGCAAGATGGAAAATTTCTGCTTTCGTTTCATACGGACTAGCTCTCTTTCTCAAACGTTATGTGCCCCTTCAGCCCAGAGGTCATGGGTGCGGATAAGTCTTTGAAAATAAAAACGGCCTCTATCCCGAACTTCCGAATGAGCGGAACGCTTTTCGCGGGCCCAAGAATGAAAAGCGCCGTCGTAAGGGCATCCGCGTCGGCCGAGCAGGAGCAGACCGCCGTGACGCTGAGCAGGGAATTCTGAACTGGTCTGCCCGTACGGGGGTCGAGGATATGGTGATACCGGACGCCGTTTTTGATAAAAAAGCGCTCATTGCACCCGGACGTGACTACCGTTTTATCCCGAACGGATAAGTAACCGATGGATTTCCCCCTTGGGGCAAGCGGATTCTGGATACCGACCGTCCAGGGATTTCCGTCGGGACGGCTCCCGACGGCCGCGATATTTCCGCCGAGATTGATCAAAGCGCTTCCGACGCCGTTTTCGGCCAGTATCCTTTTGACTTCATCCGCGGCGAAGCCTTTCGCGATTCCGCCCAGGTCGATCGCCTGGCCTTTTTTCTCGAGACGGCAGCTCTGCGACCCGCGGTCCAGCCGTACGGACCTGTAATCCACGAGCTTCAGGGCTTCCCGGATCCCGGCTTCTGGGGGAACAAAATCCCCCTTCCGATTGATGCCCCACAAGTCGACCAGGGGGCGCACCGTTATATCGAACGCCCCTTCCGTCAGATCTCCGAATTCTACCGCCCTTTGAAGGAGGCGGAAGGTATCCGGATGCACGCGCCGGAAGCCTTCGCCGGCGGCCCGGCCGATCCGGAAAAGATCGCTGTCCGGAAGAAAGGCGGACATCCTGCCGTTGATTTCAAAGACACGTTCCGCCGCTTCCCGGACGGCGCTTGCCTTTCGCCCGCCAAATGCTTCGATAGAATTCACGGTGCCAAGGGCAAAAAAAGTCGTTGTTTCCGATGTCATATTGCCACCACAGCTTTCTTTATGAAAACCATGTTAAAAGGGATCCGTTAATGAGAAAAGAAGAAGCCGTCAATAAACGATGAATAAAAAATAAAAAAATTGTGGACACACCAAAAATTGATGTGCCACATTGGATTTTACGTAACATGGGCCCAATTTTCCGCCTGTTTTCGGCGGCTTCGGCAGGCCGGGGCCGCGGAACGCTTTCTCTGCCGGCGCGAATGGATGTATAAACTGCAGGGTCCGGGAAATTCTAAACATAAATAATAATTGGAGTGATAAAACTATGAGCATTATATATTGGATCATCATCGGAGCTTTGGCAGGCTGGATCGCAAGCATGATCACGGGCAAAAACCGGGAAATGGGCGCGGGGGCCAATATCCTGTTCGGCGTCGTCGGCGCCTTCATCGGCGGATTCATCATGAATCTGATCGGGGGCCAGGGGTTTACGGGTTTCAATGTATGGAGTCTGCTTGTGGCAATTCTGGGGGCGGTCGTCCTGATCTGGATCGTAAACGGAGTCAAAAAAGCGAAAAAGGCCTGAAACCCGCGCCTACGCCCGTTAAGGCGGAAATTTCATCCAAAATGATTTGATCGTGCGGAAGAATTCGATATGGGACAGTCACAGAA
>JAEZRH010000002.1 GCA_023412845.1 Bacillota bacterium | reverse complement strand
TTCGCCAGCCGGAAGCCCGTGTCCCGGCGGCGAAAGACTCCTGAAAATGGACGGAATTCCGTACCTACTGTTTCAATGCTTCCCGGAAGACTTCCTCCACCTTTTCGAGCGTAGGCACGCCTTCCATAATTTTTTTGGAGCCGACGAAAAACGTGGGCACATACCAGTAGTCGTATCCTTCGGCTTTCTGCGGTTCGCGGTTCTCTTCGATGACGTCGATATCCACGGTGCGGTAAACCGGATTTTTCGTTTTCAATTCGTCCATCATGCGGAACGCCTGCCGGCAGTAAGGGCAGGTATCCAGCACCATCATTTTAACCTGTCTCGGCATTGTCACGCCGCCTCCTTTTAAGTGCGCCTTATTTCTTGAAACCGTCCTTCAGGGAGACGGAGCGGTTGAACACTGGGTGTTCCGGCGTGCTGTCGCAGTTATCCGCACAGAAGTAACCCTGACGCAGAAACTGGAACGACCCGTTCCCGGCCGCCTGCGCGAGCCACGGCTCCACTTTGCAGCCGGTCAGGGTTTTCAGGGAATCCGGGTTCAGCTCTTCCAGAAAATCCCCCGTCTCCGGGTCCGGCACGGTGAACAGGCTGTCGTAAAGACGGACTTCGGCGTCGGCCGCGGTTCGGGCGTCCACCCAGTGGATGGTGCTTTTGACTTTGCGCCCGTCCGGAGCGTTGCCACCGCGCGACTGAGGGTCGTATTCGGCAAAAACGGCGGAGACGTTCCCGTCGGCGTCTTTTTCACAGCCGGTGCATTTTACGATATAGGCGGTTTTCAGCCGCACTTCGTTGCCGGGGAAGAGACGGAAATATTTTTTCTCCGGGACTTCCATGAAGTCTTCCCGTTCGATCCAGAGCTCGCGGGAAAAGCTGACCGGGCGCGTGCCGGTTTCCGGCTTTTCCGGATTGTTTTCCACATCGAAGGTTTCCGCTTTTCCCTCGGGGTAGTTCGTGATGATCAGCTTTACCGGGTTCAGCACGGCCATGGCGCGGCGGGCATTTTCGTTCAGATCCTCGCGCAGGCAGTGCTCCAGAAATCCGTAGTCGACCGTGCTGGTTACCTTCGCGACGCCGATGCGTTCACAGAAGCTGCGGATGGACGCGGGCGTGTATCCGCGCCGGCGCAGCCCGCAGAGCGTGGGCATGCGGGGATCGTCCCAGCCGGAGACATACCCTTTCTCGACAAGGGTGCGCAGCTTGCGCTTGCTCATCACGGTGTTGTTGATGCCGAGACGGGCAAACTCGATCTGGCGCGGCTTCGCGGGCAGGCCGATATGGTCGATCACCCAGTCGTACAGCGGCCTGTGGTCCTCGAATTCCAGCGAGCAGAGCGAATGCGTCACGCCCTCGATGGCGTCTTCTATGGGGTGTGCGAAATCGTACATGGGATAGATGCACCATGCCGTCCCCGTGCGGTGGTGCGGCATGTGGTTGATGCGGTAGATGACCGGGTCGCGAAGGTTGAAGTTGCCGGAAGAAAGGTCGATCTTCGCGCGAAGCGTCATGCGTCCGTCTTCAAATTCTGCCGCGCGCATGCGGCGGAACAGATCGAGGCTCTCTTCGGCCGGCCTGTCGCGGTAGGGACTTTGGGCAGGGTGGGTAAGGTCCCCGCGGTATTCGCGCATCTGGTCCGGGGTCAGCTCGCACACATAGGCGAGGCCGCGGCGGATCAGGTCCTCAGCCAGTTCGTACATTTTCGGAAAATAATCGGAAGCATAGTAGAAACGGTCGTCCCAGGAAAAACCCAGCCAGCGGATGTCTTCCTTGATGGCGTCGACGTACTCCTCATCCTCTTTCGTGGGATTCGTATCGTCCATCCTGAGGTTGCACAGGCCGCCGAATTTTTCCGCCGTGCCGAAGTCGATGCAGATGGCTTTGGCGTGCCCAATGTGCAGGTAGCCGTTCGGCTCCGGCGGGAAGCGCGTGTGTACCTTTTTCCCTTCGAACCGGCCGCCCGGCGCGATGTCCTCCTCCACGAAGGTATGGATGAAATTCCCGGAACTCACCGGGCTGACAGTCTCTTCGCTCATCTTGCAGGCTCCTTATGTGTCATGTTTTTGGAGTCCCAGATGCAGCCGCCGCAGGGACTCCTCTTTTCCGAGAATGCAGAGGATTTCGAACGCGCCGCCCGGCGTCACCACAAGGCCGGAGGCTGCAATGCGCACCGGCCACAGCAGGGTGCCGTTTTTCACGCCGAGCTGCTGTGCAAGCGGCATCATGGTGTCGTGGACGCCGGTAAGGCTCCAGTCCTGCAGCTCCTGCAGAACCGGGATGGCCGCTTTCAGCATGTCGGCGGAATTCTCAAGGGTGGTTTTGCTCTTTTTATTGACGAACGCTTCCGGGGAATAGTCCGGCAGCTCGCGGAAGAACGACAGCATGTCCGGAATCTCCGTCAGCTTCGTCACGCGCGGCTGCAAAATGGAAGCCAGCACGTCCCACGGGCGTTCCCCTTCGGGGAAAACCCTGCGGAAATACGGCATCGCGCGGCGGATGAATTGCTCCTGCGGCATGGCGCGCAGATATTCGCCGTTCATCCACTGCAGCTTTTCATAATCGAAGACCGCCGGGGATTTGCTGATGCCGTCAATGGAGAAATTTTCGGCCAGCTCGCGGAGCGTGAAGATTTCCCGGTTGTCTTTCGGACACCAGCCCAGCAGGGCTATGTAGTTGACGATGACCTCCGGCAGATAGCCGTCGGCCACGAGGTCCGCAAAACCCGTCGAACCGTGCCGCTTGCTAAGCTTCGATACGCTGCCGTCCTCGTTTTTCCCCATGATGAGCGGAAGGTGGACGTAGACCGGCACGTCCCACCCGAACGCCTCGTATAACAGCTTGTATTTCGGCGTCGAGGTCAGGTACTCGCTGCCGCGCACAACGTGGGTGATCTCCATTAGATGGTCGTCGACGACATTTGCGAAATTATAGGTGGGGAACCCGTCGGATTTGAGAAGAATCTGGTCTTCCAGCTCCTTGTTCTCGATCGTGATGGGTCCATAGACCACGTCGTCGAAGGTCGTGGAGCCTTCCAGCGGCATTTTCTGCCGGATGACGTGCGGCGTCCCGGCCGCGAGAAGCCGATCAACTTCCTCTTTCGGAAGATTGCGGCAGTGGCGGTCGTAGCCGCCGCCGTTTTCCGCTTTGCTTTCGTGGAGCTGCTCCAGACGCTCCTTGGTGCAGAAGCAGTAGTAGGCTTTGCCTTCCGCAACAAGCTGTTCCGCATACTTTTTATAAATCTCTTTGCGCTCGCTCTGTACGTAGGGCCCGTAATCGCCGCCGACGTCCGGCCCTTCGTCGTGTGTAAGGGCCACTTGGCGCAGCGTGTCGTAGATGACGTCCACGGCGCCTTCGACATAGCGTTCTTGGTCGGTGTCCTCGATCCGGAGGATGAAATCGCCCCCGTTCGATTTCGCAATCAGATATTCAAACAGCGCCGTACGCAGGTTGCCCACGTGCATGAACCCCGTCGGGCTTGGGGCGAACCTCGTCCTGACTTTCTGCCGCATAGACCGAACCCTCCTGAAAAGATAAAATCAAATGCCGCGGCCGAAAAGCGTACGCTTTCAAAGCAGCGGCCGATTACTTAATTATAACAAAATCCGGCCGGATAATCAATTCACGGCCGTTGTTTTTTGCCCGGATTGCAGATATTCCTCCAGACATTGTCCGGAAACTTTCATCGCCACGGCGTTTTTCACACCGACAAACCGGTAATGCCACGGCTCGTATTTGATCTGCGTGATTTCCTGCTTGTCCTTCGGGTAGCGCAGGATGAAGCCGTATTGCTGCGC
>JAEZRH010000001.1 GCA_023412845.1 Bacillota bacterium | reverse complement strand
CCGCATCACATGACGATGGGCGAGGGGGGCTGCGTCTATACGGACGACCCGCTGCTGAACCGGCTCATCCGGAGCTTCCGAGACTGGGGGCGCGACTGCCGGTGTCCCTCCGGGCACGACAATTTCTGCGGCCACCGTTTCGACGGGCAGTACGGCGAGCTTCCGCAGGGCTACGACCACAAATACGTTTACAGTCATCTCGGCTATAACCTGAAGGTGCCCGATCTGCAGGCCGCCGTCGGCTGCGAGCAGCTCAAAAAATTCCCGTCCTTCATCGAGCGCCGCCGCCATAACTGGGAACGCCTGCACGAAAAGCTGGAATGCGCGCGGGACCGGCTGATCCTGCCGGAGCCGGCGGAAAACAGCCGCCCCTCCTGGTTTGGGTTCCTCCTCTCCGTCCGGCCGGAAAGCGGCCTGAAACGGAACGGGATTACCCGGCTGTTGGAAGAGCACAACATCCAGACCCGCCTTCTGTTCAGCGGAAATCTGATCCGGCATCCCTGCTTCGACCCGATCCGCGAGAGTGGCGCGTACCGGGTCGCCGGAACGCTTGAAAATACGGATTTCATCATGAACAATACGTTCTGGGTCGGCGTATACCCGGGCATGACGGATGAAAAGATCGACTATATGGCAAAGATCATTCTTGAAGCGATAGAAAGGCGATGATTTCTTTGAGCTCAGAACTGGAACTGAAACGTCTGGCCCTGCGCATCCGCGCCGGCATCGTGGAAGCGATCGGGGCGAAGGGAGGCGGGCATATCGGCGGATCGCTCGACCTGGCAGAACTTCTGGCGGTGCTTTACGGCGGTTATCTGCGCGTCCGGCCCGAGGAACCCGACTGGGAAGGCAGGGATTTCCTGATTTTTTCCAAAGGACATGCGGGGCCCGCGCTTTATTCGATCCTGGCAATCAAAGGCTTCTTCCCCTATGAGCGACTGAGCACCCTGAACAAAGCGGGTACCCTGCTGCCCGGCCACTGCGACCGGCTGAAGGTGCCCGGCGTCGACGCGACGACCGGAAGCCTCGGTCAGGGGCTTTCCATCGCCTGCGGGGCGGCGCTCGGCTTCAAGCTGGCCGGAACGGGGCGGCGGGTTTACTGCATTACGGGCGACGGCGAATCGGCCGAGGGGCAAATCTGGGAGGCGGCCCAGTACGCGGCCCATTACCGGCTGGACAACCTGATCGCCTTCCTGGATTGGAACAAGATGCAGATCGACGGCAGCAACGACGAGGTCATGAGCCTGCGCGACCCGGTGAAAAAATATGAGGCCTTCGGGTGGAACACGCGCCTTGTGGACGGAAGCAGCGTCGCGGCTATTTCCGCCGCTGTAAAAAGAGCGGTCGAGGAACCGGACGGGCGGCCTTCCATGATCGTGCTGGATACCGTCAAGGGCGCGGGTGTGCCGTGCGTTGCGGAAATGAGCAACAACCACTGCATCGCGTTCCCTAAAAAGCTGTACGAAGAGTCCATGGCCTCCCTGCGGAAACAGGCCGGGGAACTGGGGGTGGAACTGTAAAATGGAACTGAGATATACCGGCTCGGCGCCGGAAAGAGAGATTTTTCAGGCCTTCCATGAAACCATGGAGGAACTGTTCCGGGAGGACGAGAAGGTCGTGTACCTGGACGCCGATCTGATGGGTTCCCTGAAAACGCAGGACCTTTGGAGGAAATACCCCCAAAAGGTATTCAACACCGGAATTCAGGAGGCAAATATGGTCGGCGTGGCCTGCGGACTGTATCTTGCCGGGTATAAACCCTACATCCACAGCTTCGCCCCGTTCGTTTCCCGCAGGACGTTCGACCAGGTTTTTCTCAGCGTCGGCTACGCGAAAAAAAGCGTGCGCATCGTCGGCTCCGACGCGGGCATCATGGCGACGGACAACGGCGGAACGCATATGTGCTTCGAGGATATGGCCATGATGCGGGCCGTGCCGGGCGCGTGCGTGGTGGACGTGAGCGACCCGGAGATGTTCTCCTTTCTGCTGAAAGCGACGAAAGACAGGCCCGGTCTGACCTATTTCCGCACGGCGCGCCGGAATGTGCCGGACATCTACCCGCGCGGCACAAGGTTTGAAATCGGAAAAGGAAAAATTCTGAAAGAAGGGAACGATGTTTCCATCATCGCTTCCGGTGTGATGGCCGCAACAGCGCTGGAAGCCGCGCGCCTGCTGGAAGGGGAGGGAATCCATGCGCGCGTGGCCGACCCCGTGACCGTGAAACCGCTGGACACGGAGCTTGTCAGGGCGTGCGCCGAAGAAACCAGGGCAATTGTCACGGCGGAGAACCACAACGTCATCGGCGGCCTTGGCAGCGCCGTAGCGGATTACCTGTCGGAAGCCTGCCCGACGCGCGTCCTGAGAGTGGGCGTGCAGGATTCTTTCGGCCAGGTCGGCCCGGAGGCGTATCTGCGGGAAGCCTATCATTTGAATGCCTGCGACATCGCCGAAAAAGCAAGGCAGGCGTTGAATCGAAAATGAAGAAAGGACGAGGGAGCGATTATGGGGGACATACGGCTGCTCGACTGCACGCTGCGGGACGGCGGATACATCAACGATTGGAAGTTCGGCGAAAAAGCGATTGAGGAGACGGTCGCGAAGATGTCGCGGAGCGGCGTCGACATTCTGGAGCTCGGCTTTCTGAAAGACGAGCCTTACAAAAAAAGCAGGACGGTTTTCAATTCCATGAAGCAGATTTCCGCTCTGATCCGGCCGAAGAATCCGGCCGTGCGGTACGCGGCGATGATCGAGGTCGTCAACCCTCTTCCGCTCGACCGTCTTGAGGAACGTGACGAGGATTCCGTCGAGATCATCCGGGTCATCGTCTGGAAGCGGCTGCTGAAAGAAGGCTACGAATACTGCAAAGGCGTTGTGGGAAAAGGGTACCGGCTCTGCGTCCAGCCCGCCCGCGTGGACCAGTATTCCTACGATGAATTTGTCGAAATGATCGAGCTGTTCAATACGCTCGACCCGCTGGCGGTCTATGTGGTGGACAGCTTCGGCACCCAGACGAAAGAAACGCTGCTGCCCTATCTGCGCCTTGCGGACGAGCACCTGAAGCCCGGCGTGGCGGTGGGTTACCACGGGCACAACAACAT
>JAEZRH010000121.1 GCA_023412845.1 Bacillota bacterium | reverse complement strand
CCCCCCCCCCGCCCCCGCCCGGGCCCCGCCCCCCCGGGCGGGGACGGCGCGCGCGCGTCGAGCATATCGATCCCGCCGACCATCCGGCCGATCTCCTTGGCGATGAAGATCCCTTCCGGCAGGTCGCCGTCCGCTTCCAGAAGGCGGACCCGGGCGCCGCTTTCCCGCCGGGCGTTCAGGGGTGGTTCCGCGGCGCCCTGCTCCGCCAGAACGGATCCGGCGCATCCGAGGATTTCGGGCGTCGAGCGGTAATTCCGCGTGAGACGCACCTTCCGCGTTTCCGGATAATCCGCAAAGAACTTTTCGAAACAGCGGGAATCCGATCCGCGGAAGCCGTAAATGGCCTGGTCCGGGTCCCCGATGACGAAAATCCCCGCGTTGTTTTTGCCCCATGCCCGGATCAGGCGGTATTGGACGGGGTTGATGTCCTGAAATTCGTCCACGAGGAGATGGGAAAAGCCCTTCAGAAGTTTTTTCTCCTCCCGGGTCCCAAGGCTTCCGCCCTCAAACAGCCTGAGCGCGTTCAGCAGGATGTCGTCGTAATCCAGCACACCGTACCGCGAAAGCTGCGCGCAGTACCGGTCGAAGACCCCCGCGGGGACCTCCGCGCCCTCCGGCGGCCGCACGCCGCTTTTGGCGAGCGAGATCCCCTTCAAAACGTCCCGCGGGGACGCCTTGAGCCGCAGGTCTTTCAGGAGATCCGCGACGACGGACAGCGCGTCCTGTTCAGAAAGGATGGTGGGGACCGCCTTCCCGTTTTCTCCGGAAAGAAGACGCAGGCAGATGGAGTGGAACGTCCCGATACGTACGGCCCCGGCGGTCCGTACGCCGCCGAGATACACGGCGAGACGGGAACGCATTTCATCCGCCGCGCGGTTGGTGAAGGTGACGGCGGTGATTTGCGACGGGGCTACGCCGCCTTCCCGCACTAGATGGACGATCCGGCTCACGAGCGTCTTCGTCTTGCCGGTGCCTGGCCCGGCGATCACCGCCACGGCGGGTCCGGCGGCGGATACGGCTTCGCGCTGCTCCGGGTTCAGCACGGCGAATGCGTCGGGGCCGGCGGTCTGCGCCGCAGCGGCGTCTTTTTCCGGGGCGTGCGGGTCCTCCTGCTTCGGCATGGCGGCTTTGACGGGCTCTCTCCGTTTCCGCGCGTTTTTAGCCGTGCCTTCCTTCGGCCCGCCGCTGAAAAAGTACAGCTGGCCGGAGAGCCGACCGATCTCCTCCTCATCCAGAATCTTTATTTTTCCGTATTCTCCGTCATATCCGGGCAGCACCGTGACCTTCCCGGCCCGGAGCCTGCGGATGCCCTCGGCCACCAGCGGGCCGGCCGCAGACTCGATGTCTCCGGGCCGCGCCTCGCGGAGGATATAAAGCTCCGGGCCCAGGCTGCGGAGCAGTTCGCCGTACCGTTCCTGCACCTTTTTACCCACGGCGGAAAGGCCGGTGGAAGCCGCGATCACCTCGCGCAGGGGGATGAGGCTTTCAAAGCGTTTGGCCGATGGGGGAACAAAGCCCTCCTCCCGGTCCGCCAGCGACTCCGCCCGGTGGAGCACCCCGACCGTGATTCTGCCGCCGCACACGGGGCAGACGCCCCCGGCGGCTTCGGTGTCCGACGGTTTCAGGCAGACTCCGCAGTTGCGGTGGCCGTCGTAGTGGTACTTCCCCTCCTCCGGGAAAAATTCGATTGTGCCGGCAAATTCCCCCGTGTCCCGGCTCCGGAGCGCCTGTGAGATGTGCGGATAAGAAAGCCCGGTGTCGAAAAGGTTCGCCTCCCGCGCGAGGTTTGCCGGGGAGTGGGCGTCCGAGTTCGAGACCAGCGTGAAGCGGTCCAGCGCGGAGATGCGCCAGTTCATCGGCGGATCGGAGGAAAGCCCGGTCTCAAGCGCATGGATATTGCCCGTCAGGTCCCCGAAGCATTCCTCGATGGCGTCGAAGCCGGAGTAGGCGCCGAACAGCGAAAAATGCGGCGTCCAGATGTGCGCGGGGATGAAAACGGCGTCGGGGCACGCGTCCAGCGTGATCTCGAGGAGGTCCCTGCTGTCGAGGCCAAGAATCGGCCTGCCGTCGGAGTGCAGGTTGCCGCCGATGGCTTCGAGCCTGTGCGAAAGGGCTTCGGCGCTTTCCAGGCTGGGGAGGAGGATCAGGTTATGTATTTTCCGCACCTTTCCATCCTTTTTGTAGATGGAGCTGATCTCGCCGGAGACCAGGAACCTGGGTTTCGGGAGAGTCCCCGCGGTGTCGCTCTCCCGGCGGAATTCGTCCTTGAGGGTATAAAGCCCGTCCTCGGCGGGAACCAGTTTTTCCCTCAATTCCTCCCGCCAGGCCGGGTGGGTGAAGTCCCCGGTCCCGAGCAGGCCTAGGCCCTTGCGCCGCGCCCAAAGCTCGAGCATTTCGGGCACGCAGTCTTTGCTGGTGGCTCTGGAATATCTGGAATGGATATGAAAATCGGCGACGAACATGACGAACACCTGCGTTTTCTTGTGGGATTGTCCTCATTATAGCATAAAAAGACGCAAACGCGCTTCGGCATTTCACGGGGTGCGTTTACCTTTTCAGAGGATGGGCACCGCCGGGCCGTAGCTCGGAGGAAAGTGCGGCCGCCTCCGGAAATGGAAAAGGCGTCCCGCAGGGGCGCCTTTGAATAATATCGCTCTATTTTTTCCTGATCACCGATTTCAGGCCGTAGTATTTGGCGATTGCAAGATTCCGCCAGTTGGAGGGAGCGCTTTCGATATCATTAAAATACAGCGCGTACGGCTTCACCGAGAATTTGTTCACGACGACGTTCTTCCGCTTCGAGCCCAGATATGCCGCCGACCGGAGGTTCGCTTCCCTGCCGTATTCCGCCGCCTGTCCGCTTTTCAGCGATTCCGCGGTGCTGACGCAGGTGATCGTGCCAAAGCGGTTCGAGCCGACGCATGCCGCGGCGAACAGCACGGTGAAGCACAGAAGCAGAGGAACCGTGTATTTCCCCGCAAGGCGGCAAAGACGCCGATAGACGCTTTCTTCCGCGGCGCCGGTGTCTTGGCCGCGGAGCTGCTTTGCGAGCCAGCCGGTCAGGTAAAACAGATTGACGAGCAGAAGGAGATAGTAGCTGTAATAGACGATGTCCAGAAGCCGCGCGGGCCCGGGATTCCCCAACGCGTAGATCGGCGGGGCGAACTGGGCCGAGAAGATGCAGAAGGAGACGAGCGGCACCAGAAGCGGGAACCGGAACGAAAACTCCGACGCCCTCACGGTCCGGTAGACGATCGGGAGAAGGAAGATCAGGCAGACGATCACGGGGGGAGAGGTCCACTGGCCGATGAAAACCAGCGCCGTTTTGAAGGACCGCAGAACGGCGGCGGAGGCGGTCGGGGTATTGGCGAAATCGCTTTTCCGCACGGCGTTGCCTGGCGCCGCGACGCTGACGGCGAGCGCGGCAAGGTCGGCGAACGTCGCAGCGGCGGCGGCCGCTGCGCGCAGCTTTTTTCCGCGAAGGAAACCGACGGCGGTCAGCACGGCCAGCACAAGCGCCGTGACGAGCGCGGTCGTATAATTGCTGCCGCCCAGCAGGAAGGAAAAGAGGACGACGAAAACGGAATCGCCGATTACGGCTTTCCGGCTTTTCGCAAGATAAAGCCGGAGCACGAACCCGAAAACGATCAGCGACAGCGAATAAAAACCGGTGTAGTAGACCGCCCCGTTATACCAGTAGACGCCCTCCACGGCGGAGGGCAGAAAGTTGAGCGACATGGCGGCCACGGCGAAACCGATGATGAGGAAACCGTACCGGTCTGCCCCGAGGCAGTCCCTCAAAAGGACCTTCGCAAGGAAAAGGGTCCCCAGCAGAAAAAGCGGCAGGACGAGCAGCGGCGTCAGAAAATACAGCTTTTCGCCGAAAACGGCGGGCTGCACGGCCATCATGAAAACGCCCGAGAAAGACCCCTGCCAGGTGAAATAGGTGTCGCGCACGGTTTGGAAGGCGGCGGAGAGCACGCGGGCGGCGGAGCCGGTCGCAGCCCAGGCCTGCGACGTTTGCAGCCCATAGGAGAAATCGTCCGCGGAAGGGTGGTCGTATCCAGCGATCAGGAAAAGCGGAAGCAGCGACATCAGAAAGGCGATTGCGGCAAAGACGAAGACCGGGAACAGCTTTGAGCCTGAAAATCCTTTTTTCTCCATGTTTCGGGCCTCTTTTCAGAAATCCATTTTACCATATTCCGAGAAAATATAAAGAGCCTTTCCATAAATTATCGGCGGGCGGGCGTTTCCGGCGGGAACGTTGATTTTTCCGGCGCAGGGTGTTAGAATCGGGATACAAAACGATGCAAAAGGAGAACCGATATGCACAAAACGGCATTGCTGGTCGTAGACGTTCAGGAAGCTTTGCTGGAGGGCCATCCGTACCGCGAGCGGGAGTTCCTCGGGGATCTGCAGCAGCTTCTCGCCGCCGCCCGCGGGAACGGCGTGGAGGTCGTCTATGTCCGGCATGACGGCGGCGCGGGGGACGAGCTGGAGGCGGGCACGCCGGGCTGGCGGATCCATCACGCCGTATCTCCGGAGCCGGGCGAAAGGATATTCGACAAGACTTACAACAGCGTCTTCAAATCCACCGGACTGAAAGATTATCTTGACGGCAGGGGCATATCCCGCGTTTTCCTCGCGGGAATGCAGACGGAATACTGCATCGACGCAACGTGCAAGGCGGCTTTCGAATACGGCTTTTCCCTGGTCGTTCCTTCCGGCGCGACGACAACCTTCGGAAACGAATATCTCTCCGGCGAAAAGCTGGTGGAATTCTACGAGCGGAAAATCTGGAACGGCAGGTTTGCCGAGGTCGTGCCGGTCAGGGAAGCCGTCGAGGAAATGGGGACGCCCGGCTGACGGCCGCGGCAAAACATCTGCTTTTCCGGAAAGGACGGGGGTCCATGTCACAGACCACGAAACGGGCGTTGGAGGAGTCGCTCAAGAAGCTGCTGCTCAAAAAACCTCTGGACAAGATCACGATCGCGGATATCGCCGAGGACTGCGGCATCAGCCGCATGACGTTCTACTACCACTTCAAGGATATCTACGACCTTGTGGAATGGTCCTGCGTGGAGGACGCGGCGAAAGCCCTCGACGGCAAAAAGACCTACGGCACCTGGCAGCAGGGCTTTTTGCAGATTTTCGAGGCCGTGCAGGAAAACAGGCCGTTCATCATGAACGTTTACCACTCGGTCAGCCGCGAGCAGGTGGAGCTTTACCTGTACAGGCTCACGTACGGCCTGCTCATCGGCGTGGTGGAGGAAAAGGCCGCGGGCATGCAGGTGCGGCAGGAGGACAAGAAGTTCATCGCCGATTTCTACAAATTCGCGTTCGTGGGCCTTATGCTCGACTGGATCAAAAACGGGATGAAAGAGGACCCGCAGCGGATTATCGACCGCCTGAGCACCCTCATCCACGGGGACGTCACGCGCGCCCTGAACAAGTACCGGACCGATCGGACCCATCAAACCGGGCCGGATGATTAAAGTTTTTACAATCCTTCCGCCGTGATTAAATTTTTATCACGGCGGTTTTGTTGTTTATGGCAACTTTGCCGGGGAAAGGTACAATAAAAGGCGGAAAAGAAAATCCAGAAATCCGGGAGGTAATTCTTTATGTATTATTCCAGCGGCAACTACGAAGCGTTCGCGCGCCCGGAAAAGCCGGAGGGCGTCGACCGCAAGTCGGCTTACATCGTCGGCTCCGGCCTGGCGGCGCTCTCGGCGGCCTGCTACCTTGTGCGCGACGGGCGGATGAACGGCAAGCGGGTCCATATCCTTGAAAAGGACCCCATCCCCGGCGGTGCCTGCGACGGCTACCGGTACGACGATGTAGGCTACGTGATGCGCGGCGGCCGCGAGATGGACAACCACTTCGAGTGCATGTGGGACCTGTTCCGGTCCGTTCCCTCCATCGAGACGGAAGGCGTGAGCGTCCTCGACGAATACTACTGGCTCAACAAGCACGACCCGAACTACTCTCTCATGCGCGCGACCGTGGACCGCGGCCAGGACGCGCGCACCGACGGCAAATTCGGTCTTTCCGACAAAGGCGCCATGGAGATCATGAAGCTGTTCTTCACCCCGGACGAGGAGCTGTACGACAAGCGCATCGACGAGGTTTTCGACGGCGAGGTTCTGAATTCCAACTTCTGGCTGTACTGGCGCACCATGTTCGCGTTCGAGAACTGGCACAGCGCGCTCGAGATGAAGCTTTACGTCAGACGCTTCGTCCACCATGTGGGCGGCCTGCCGGATTTTAAGGCGCTGCGCTTCACAAAATACAACCAGTACGAATCCATGATCCTGCCGATGACAAAATATCTGGAATCGTTCGGCGTGCAGTTCCACTACGGCGTGAAGGTCGTCAACGTGGAATTCGACATCGCGGAGAAGAAAAAGACCGCGAAGCGCATCGACGTCGTCCGCGACGGCAAAGAGGAGAGCATCGATCTGACCGAGAACGACCTCGTTTTCATTACAAACGGCGGCTGCGTTGAAAATTCCGCCGTCGGCGGCCAGAACCGCCCGGCCCCTTTCCGCAAGGAGGCCAAAGAGGGCGGCGGCTGGGACCTGTGGAAAAAAATCGCGGCGCAGGACCCGGCGTTCGGCCGGCCGGAAAAATTCTGCCGCGACCCCGAACAGAGCAACTGGATGTCCGCGACCGTCACCACGCTCGACGGGCGCATCGCGCCCTATATCCAAAAAATCTGTAAGCGCGACCCGTACAGCGGCAAGGTCGTCACCGGCGGGATCGTCACCGTGAAGGATTCCTCCTGGCTTTTGAGCTGGACCTTCAACCGTCAGCCGCAGTTCCGCAGCCAGCCGAAGGACCAGCTCGTGGGCTGGGTCTACGGCCTGTTTACCGACAGGCCCGGCGATTTTGTCAAAAAGCCCATGCGCGAGTGCACCGGCAAAGAAATCTGCATGGAATGGCTGTACCACATCGGCGTTCCGGAAAGCGAGATCGAGGACCTCGCCGAACACGGTGCGAACACCGTGCCCGTGATGATGCCGTACATCACAGCGTTCTTCATGCCGCGCCGCGCGGGCGACCGCCCCGCCGTTGTGCCGGAGGGCAGCGCCAATTTCGCGTTCCTCGGCCAGTTTGCCGAGACTGCGCGCGACACGATCTTCACGACGGAATACTCCATCCGCACCGGCATGGAGGCCGTCTACACCCTGCTGGACATCGACCGCGGCGTACCGGAGGTCTGGGGCAGCGTCTACGATGTGCGCGACCTGCTCAACGCCGCCGTTCAGCTGCGCGACGGCAGGAAGATCACCGAGATGAACCTTGGGTTCAAAGAAAAGATCGCGTTCCGGGCGTTGCTCAAAAAGATCAAAGCAACCGATGTCGAAAAGCTGCTGAAAGATCATCACGCGATCTGAATTCGCAGCAGAACAGAGCGGAAAGCCGATTCCCGGCTTTCCGCTCTGTTGCGTTGCTCAACAGGACTGAGTCCGATCAAGCAAAAACCGCCAGATCGCTTCGGCGGCCGCGGCGCGGCCGTTCGTCTCCGACATTTCGCGCGCCAGACGGGCGGCGTTCGTCTTATAGGAATCTTCCGCCGCGACGGCGCGTATGGCGGCATTGACGGCTCTGCGGTTCCACCTCGGAGCGGGGATACGGACGGCGGCCCCCGCCGGGCGATATGCTCGAGATTGATCTGCTGTTCCGGCTGCATGGCGACGCCGACGGCCGGGCGGCCGGAGGCGACCGCAGTCTGCACCGTCCCCTGCC
Source organism: Bacillota bacterium (assembly GCA_023412845.1). Classification (GTDB taxonomy): domain Bacteria; phylum Bacillota; class Clostridia; order Oscillospirales; family Acutalibacteraceae; genus Thermocaproicibacter. The sequence goes on along the minus strand of JAEZRH010000121.1, from coordinate 19,888 downwards.
CGCCGTGGATGACGGCGACGCCCGCCATCGCGTTGACGAGCCTTGCGGGTACGAAACGTTCGGTCACAAGGACGCCGGGCCTCCCGCTCACAAGAGGGATTACCTCCTCCACTGGGCAGACCGCCTTCGGCGCGAGGATGACGGCGCGGAACCTCTCCTGCGGCAGGGTGGCGATGGCCTTCACCGCTTCCAGCAGAAGTTCTTTTCTGCCGGAGCTGCCCATGCTTCATCAGCTCCGTTTCCGAAATGAAACCGCCGGGCCCTTTCCCGGCGGCCGAAGGAAAATCTTCCGACTAAGTTTTGTTTTATTTTAGCATTTGTTTTGTCTGTTTTCCATACGATGTATGTAAAAAATCCGACGGGGAAGCCGCAGCGACCAGTTCGTTCCCGCTCCGGCGGCAGAATTTGGGGAGGATTTCCGGCATGGTCCGGCCCGCGGAAAATCCCTGGAATCAATAAAACGGACGTCTCCCGTGTGCAGGGGACGTCCGTTTATCGCTCTGTGAAATCGAACCGGACCTGGTTTCACCCGCGTCACATGGTATGGTCCTGGTTTTCCATAAGCCGCACGTCGACGCCGATCTCGCGGAACCGGTCCTCGATCTCCCGCTCGCTTGTGCCGGTGCTGTCGTAATCCACGGCGACTTTGTCGTTCCCCGCGTCGGCGCTCACGGAGAAGACGCCGGGAATGCCGCCGAGGACCTGCTTGATCATTTTCACCGCATGTTTGCCGTTCAGGCCGGGAACCATAAAATATGCGCTCTGTTTTGACACAGCAAATCACCTCGCCGATAGTATTGCGGAAAGTCCGCCGGATATGCGCGGCAGGCTGGGCCTGCACCCGGGCCCCGCGCTGCGATCCCATGAAAGACGAAAGGTCCGGGCTTTAAAATTCCGGCCGGATCACGAACATCATACAGAAGAGCGGAGGTAATTACTATGGCAAAAACTGAAACGGTCCTCAGCGTAAAGGGAATGTCCTGCAGCCACTGTGTGGCGGCGGTCAAAAAAGCGGTAGGCTCGCTGGAAGGCGTTTATAATGTCGATGTGAATCTTGAGTCCGGCAAGGTGACGGTCTCGCACGACCCGGAGGAAGCGACCGTGCAGAATATCCGCGACGCGATCGAGGACCAGGGCTACGACGTAGCCTAAGTCTGTTTTGGCCGGGCGCGGACACAGTCCGTTACGGCCGGCGTGCGGCATTATGGAGACTTTCCGCTTTGTTTGCCCAGACAGACCGGGGGCAGCTCCCTGTGGGTGAAGCTCTTTTCAGTCCACCGTTAGATTTTTATAAAATAACAAGAAGCATACCCCCGATGCAGGGGACATGCTTCTTTGCTTTTTACAGAAAGTTTTTGCGCCCGGGCCGAAGCGGCCTGTGGCCGCAGGCTCAGCCTTTTTGCGTTTCAATCCTTGGTGTAAACAAAAAACGCCTGCCAAAGTGGCAGACGTAAAAAGCCGTTGACATAACTGTAAATCCGATGTATACTGAAACCTATACCCATACATTTGCTATAATACATAATAATACAAATATATCCTATCACATTCAGATTCAAATGTCAAGGGCTTTTTCATCGAAGGGGGAAATTCTTTTGAACGAGATGCTTGCGGTTTTTCTCCGCGCGGGATACCCGGTGGAGGCGGAGGCCGCCGGGCTTCTGAGCGCCAACGCCGAGTCCATCCGCGACGCGCTGATGTTAAGCCCCGCGCAGGCGCTGGAGCTGGCGCAGACGCACCGCCGCGCGCTCGACCGGTGCGGCCGGGTCGAGATCGGGACAGACACGGTGCAAAAGATCATCGACGCGTTCCGGCGCTCGCATTATCTCTGGCAGAAAGATTACGCCGACGTGCTCAACGAGGCCGTGGAAGCATTCTACGAGCTGAAAAACGAATCCGAGGACAATATTTCCGACGACGAGCTCATCAGGCTGCTGGCCGATGCGTTTGAACGGTATAAGGGGGCGCTTGCGCCGTTTCTTCAAAGCCGAGAGCTGGATCATCTGCTGCGCGCCCTGCGCTACGGCGAAGGGGACGAACCGGAAGAACCCGACGAGGACGAAACGGAGGAATACGATGAATGACGTTTTTGCTTCTCCCCTGCTGACTGCCGGAGAACGGGAGAAATTCCGGTCGGAGATGCTGTGGGAGCTCGGGGGCATGATCGGGAAATACAACCGCGGCTCGGGCAGCTCCATCCGCACCGAGCAGGCGGAGAGCCTCCTTCAGTCCATGCTGTATTGTGTGGCGGTTTACCTGGAGAGCGTGCCGGACGCCGCCGCGGAAGTGCGGAGCACCCCGGGCGCGGAGCTGCTCCGGCGCGGTCTTGCCGCCGTGAAGGAGCTTGTGCAGGATTCGAAGCAACTTTACCGGGAGGCGCTTGCCACGCGCATCCCGACAGACCTGCGGGTGTACAACGACACGCTGGACCTCGGCATCCCGGCCTTCCTTCAGTCCTACAACCCCGAGTTTGCCGCGCACGAAGCAGCCGCGAGCGGCCTGACGTTCGACTACCCCCTGCAAAAGCCGGTCGGGGATCTGAACGGCGTACTGTATATCAGGGCTTACCTGGAGGAGATGAAACGCGAAAACGAATTCTGCGCCGGGTACAAAAAAAATTACATCCGCTCCGTGCTGCTTCTCCACGGGCGGAAACATCGCCTGGATTACCGCGACATGATTGCGAATATCCCGGAACTGCTCCTTGACGCGGATAAAAAAAGCGGCGCCGAAGCGCCGCCCTGCGAATCCGATTCCAACGACTGATCAATAATTCTGCGCTCTGCGCTCAAAGAACGACTGCGGATGCTTGCAGGCCGGGCATACTTTTGGCGCTTCCTTGCCGACGTAGACATACCCGCAGTTGCGGCAGACCCATACGGTTTCCTCCGCGCATTTGAACACCAGGTTGTCTTTCAGGTTGGCAGTCAGCTTGGCGTAGCGCTCCTCATGGGTCTTTTCGACAGAGGCAATCATGCGCATGGTCGCGGCGATTTCCTTAAAGCCTTCTTCTTCCGCCGTGTCGGCAAAGCCTTTGTACATGTCAGTCCACTCATAATGCTCGCCTGCCGCCGCGTCCAGCAGGTTTTCCGTGGTCGCCTTGATCGCGCCGCCGTTCAGATATTTAAACCAGAGCTTTGCGTGCTCTTTTTCGTTGTTGGCGGTTTCCTCAAAAATCGCGCCGATCTGCTCGTAGCCTTCCTTCCTGGCCTGGGAAGCATAGAACGTGTACTTGTTCCTCGCCTGGGATTCCCCCGCAAAAGCTGCCAACAGATTTTTTTCAGTTTTGCTGCCTTTCAATTCCATGATGATTTCCTCCTTAGATATTTTATAAAATATTGGCCGTTCACCGACCATTCTTACCAGTCACTGGGGACATTATAGCATCCGGGAAAAAGAAAGTCAATATGATAATGATAATCATTACTGAATATTTTTATCTTTATTTTTCAGGGACCGGGAGGGCAGGACGGCCGGGACCGAACGCCGCCGCCAACCCCGGCGCAGGGCTAAACATTGAACCTGAAAAGCACGACGTCCCCGTCGGCCATAACGTAGTCCTTGCCCTCGCTGCGGATGAGGCCTTTTTCTTTGGCCGTGGCCATGGAGCCGCATTTTTTCAGGTCCTCGAAGGCGACGACCTCGGCGCGGATGAAGCCCCGCTCGAAATCGCTGTGGATTTTCCCGGCGGCCTGCGGCGCCTTTGTGCCTTTTACGATGGTCCACGCGCGCACCTCCGGCTCGCCCGCCGTCAGGTAGCTGATGAGGCCCAGCAGGCCATAGCATTCCGTGACCAGCCGGTCGAGGCCGGACTGCTTCAGGCCCATGTCCGAGAGGAACAGCTCTTTTTCCTCAAAGGACATCCCCGCGATCTCTGCCTCCGTTTCGGCGCAGATGGGCAGCACGCCCGCGCCCTCGGCGTCGGCGATCTGCTTTACCGTCCTGAAATACGGGTTGTCCTCCACGCCGCCCTTGAAGTCGTTTTCGCTCATGTTCGCGGCGTAGATGACCGGTTTCGCGCTCAGCAGGGAAACAGTGGAGAGCAGCGCGGCCTCGTCCTCCGTGCATTCCACGGTGCGGGCCGGTTTGCCCGCGTTCAGCGTTGCTTTCACGCGGTTGAAGAAATCGATCTCCGCCTGATATTTCTTGTCCGCTTTCAGCATCTTCTGGGATTTTTCGATGCGCCGGTCGAGCACCTCGAGATCCGAGAGGATCAGTTCGAGGTTGATGGTTTCGATGTCGCGCTTCGGGTCGATGCTGCCTTCCACGTGCACCACGTCGTCGTCCACGAAGCAGCGGACGACATGCACCACGGAGTCGCACTCGCGGATGTTCGCGAGGAATTTGTTGCCGAGGCCCTCGCCTTTCGACGCGCCGCGCACAAGGCCCGCAATATCGACGAACTCGATCGTCGCCGGCGTGTATTTCTGAGGATGGTATAGCTCGGAAAGCCAGTCCAGACGCTTATCCGGCACGGCCACGACGCCTACGTTCGGCTCTATGGTGCAGAACGGGTAGTTCGCCGCCTGTGCCCCCGCGTTGGTGATGGCGTTGAACAGTGTGCTTTTGCCTACGTTCGGAAGTCCCACAATCCCTAGTTTCATCTTGCTGTTCCCTCTTATCTTTCACGCTTGTGCGTTTTTAAATCTGTGCCGCCGGATATCCGGGAGATTCTTTCGACCGCCCGGCCCGATCAGGTTGAAAAGTTCCGGGATGACTGGCGGCCGGCCGCAGGTACAGCGTCACGCTGCCGCATAGAAAGCGAGATGCGCTGTTTTTTCACGTCCACGGAAAGCACGCGCACATTCACCGTGTCTCCGACCTTCAATACCTCGCATGGATGGCGGATATACTTTTCGCAGATCTCAGAGATGTGCACGAGGCCGTCCTCGTGGACGCCAATGTCGATGAACGCCCCGAAATCGACCACGTTGCGCACCGTGCCGGTCAGTTCCATGCCGGGCTTCAGATCTTCGATGGACATCACGTCCGTGCGCAGCAGCGGCTTGGGCAGCTCGTCGCGCGGATCGCGCCCCGGCTGCAGAAGTTCCGCGGCGATGTCTTCGAGCGTCGGAACGCCGACTCCGATCGCCACCGCCGCCTTTTCAGGCCCGCCGAGGGTTTTTATTTTTTCGCGGAGCGCGGCGATTTTCCCCGCGGCGACGTCGCTTTCGCCGAAGCCGCAGAGGCTGAGCAGGCTGCCCGCCGCGCCGTAGGATTCCGGGTGCACCGCCGTGCGGTCGAGGATGTTTCCGCTCTCCGGAACGCGCAGAAATCCGGCGCACTGCTCGAACGCCTTCGGGCCGAGCTTCGGCACGCCGAGAAGCTCTTTCCGGCTTTGGAACGGGCCGTTCTCCTCGCGGTATTTCACGATGTTCTTCGAGACGGCGGGCGTCAGACCCGCAACCTTTTCCAGCAGGGACGGCGACGCCGTGTTGAGGTCGACGCCCACGGTGTTGACGCAGTCCTCGACAACGCCGCCGAGGGCTTCGTCCAGCCGCTTTTTCGGCATGTCGTGCTGGTACTGCCCCACGCCGATGGCCTGAGGGTCGATTTTGACCAGCTCCGCCAGCGGGTCCTGCAGCCTGCGGGCGATGGAGACTGCGCTGCGCAGCGTGACGTCGAAGTCCGGGAACTCCTGCGCGGCAAGTTTGCTTGCGGAGTAGACCGAGGCCCCCGCCTCGCTGACCATGGCGTAGGCCGCTCCCCCGCCGATGTCTTTGAGCACGCCCGCGGCGAACTGCTCCGTTTCCCGCGAAGCCGTCCCGTTGCCGATGGCCATGGCCTGCACGCCGTGCTTTCGGATCAGAATTTTTACGGTTTCCGCCGCCTCCTGCTTTTTCCGCTCGGAGTGGGTCGGGTAGATTACGCCGGTGTCGAGCACGCGGCCGGTCGGGTCGACGACGGCGACCTTGCAGCCCGTGCGGTACCCCGGGTCGAGGCCCATGACCGTCATTCCGCGCACCGGCGGCTGCATCAGCAGGTTCCGCAGGTTGACTTCGAACACCTTGACGGCCGATTCGTCCGCGGCCTCCGTCAGTTCTGCGCGGAACTCGCGCTCCACGGCGGGAAAGATCAGCCGGTCATAGGCGTCTTCGCACGCCCGACGCACCGCCTGCGCGGAAAGGGAATCGCCCCGCGTCATTTCGGAGCAGGCGATGCCGGCGCCCTTTGCCCGGTCGAAATCGACCGAGACTTTGAGAAAGCCCTCTTTTTCTCCGCGGTCGATCGCCAGGACCCGATGCCCCGCGATGCGCGAGACCGGCTCGCGGAAATCGTAGTACTGCGTGTAGACCGAGTCGGCGTTTTCGTCCGCCGCCTTCGAAACGAGCGCGCCCCGCGCCCGCACGACGGCGCGCAGCCGTTTGCGGATGGCCGCGTTGTCCGAAGCCTGCTCCGCGATGATGTCAAGCGCCCCCGCGAGCGCTTCCTCCACCGTGGGAACGCCCTTTTCTTCATTTACAAACGCCGCCGCCTCGCGCAGGGGGTCGGTCCCGGCGCTCTGCCGGAAGATCAGCTCCGCCAGAGGGGCGAGGCCCTTCTCCTTTGCCGCGGAGGCGCGCGTTTTGCGTTTCGGCTTAAACGGCCGGTACAGGTCCTCAATCTCCGCGAGGGTGGAGGCTTTGGCGAGGGCGTCCGAGAGCTCCGGCGTCATGCCCCCCGCGTCGGAGACGGCCTTTTCGACCTCTTCCCGCCGCTTTTCGAGCGAGCGAAGATAGTCGAGCCGCTCCGAGAGCTCGCGCAGCGTCTGGTCGTCCAGAGAGCCGTGCGCCTCTTTCCGATAGCGCGCGATGAACGGGATGGTGTTTCCCTCGTCGATCAGTCCGATCACTTTTTCCGTCTGCCACTTCTGCAGATGGAACTGTTCCGCCAGCTCCGCCGCAAAATCCGTCACTGTCCTGCCGCCCTTTCCAGAATATAGTCATCCATCACGTACCCGCCGCCGATGTCCGAGACCTGCGGACGCACGTTTTCGAATCCGAGCGCCCTGTAGGCCGCGAGCGCCGCGGCGTTGTATTTGTTGCAGGTCAGCCATACCCTGCCGAGCTTTTCCTTCCGGCATATGTCAAACAGAAATTCCAGCGCCGCGCGCGAAATCTTCCGCCCGCGGAACTCCTTTTTCACGTACAGCTTACTGAGGAACAGCGCGTCCCCGTCCCGACGGACACCCATGTAACCGGCCTTTTCCCCGTCCCACAGGAAAAAGTAGTACCCGTAGCCGTCGTGTTCCATTTGTTCGCGCATGGCCTGTTCGGACTGGAATCGCTCCAACATGTATTCCACCTGATCCGCGCCGATGATGGGCGTGAAATGTTCGCGCCAGATGGGCTGCGCAAGCGCGGCAAGCTCTTTCGCCTGCCCCGGCGGCGCGTTCCGGATCTCAAGATGTTCCATTGTCGTATCCTCCCCGTATAATAGCTCGTCGGATATCCCCTTCGGGTATCCGCTAGCGCGCAAAGCGCCCCACGATGTTCGAGATGAGCAGGCACACGCCGTAGATGACCGGCTGGTGCGCGAGATATAAAATCAGCGCGTGGCGCCCCATCCAGGAGAAGGCGGGAACGCGCGGCTTGTACATGAATTCCGGGAATCTGCCGTCCTTTGCGAGCTTGCCGACGAATACGCCCGCGAAAAACACGAAAACCCATGGCAGCAGCGAAAAATAATCGGAGCTGCGGAACGTCTGGCTGTACATGCCAAACGGGGCCAGCCAATCGGTCCGGTACAGCGCATCCGGCAGTTTGAGGGTCAGCGGCCCGCCGGGGCCGAGGAATCCCCGCTCCACGTTCATGGTGAAAAGATACAGCGCGGCGCAGGCCGCGACCTGCGTCCAGGAAAAACCGAACCGGTCGATCAGCGGCATCAGCAGTCCGCTCAGGATCATGCAGACCGAGAGGAAGTGCAGGATGCCGAAGACGATCACCTGATCCGGGATCACAAGGTACGTCGCGAGCGAGACGCCGACCGCGAGCGCGAGAAGTTTCAGTCCGCGTTTCAGATTCGAGTGCGAAAGGTTGCACGCGATGCCCGAAATGAACATGAAAAGCCCCGCGTAGAACGGCTCCGCAGGCATAAAGAAGCGGAAGAAAAGCGTTCCCAGATCGATATTGAAAATATAACCGACCGTATAAAAGCCGTGGTAAAAGATCATGCAGAAGACCGCAAAGCCGCGCAGCTCGTCCATCAGGTAGATCCTGCGCCGCCCTGCCGGAATGGAAATGGTCTCGGGCATTCGGCACCTCCGTCGCGCCCGCAAAAAGCGGGAAGCAGTTAACGCCATTATAGCATGGAACGGCGGAATTTAACAGAGGGATTCGCGCGGTTTGCCGCTTCTGCAACAAAAAAGCGGCCGTACGGCGGCGCAACCTTATGGAAAATCGGGAATGATAATTCCGCGGGCGTATGCTATAATAAAACCGTTAAAAATCGAATTTTAAGCACGGCGGGACCCTGCATCACGACAGGAGGTTTTTCCAATGGGACAGACAAAACTGACGAAGAAATATACGGTCACGGAACAGATGCTGGCTGAAAAGGTCGGCAGCGGCACGCTCCCCGTTCTGGCGACGCCGGTGGTGGCGGCGCTGTTCGAGGGCGCGGCGGCCGAGCTAGCGCAGCAGTACGTGCCGGAGGGCTGCACCACGGTCGGCACGGAGATCACCGTGCGGCACACCGCCCCCACGCCCTGCGGCTCCGAGGTCACAATAGAAGCGGAATTGACCGGGCAGGACGGGCGCACGTTCACGTTCCGCCTTTCGGCCCGGGACGAGGCCGGGGCCGTCGCCTCCGGCGAACACACGCGCGTCAGCGTGAAATCCGGCCGGTTTGTCGAAAAGGCGGAGCAGAGGAAAGGCGGCGCCCATGCGGAGTAAATACAGGATCATCTTTTTCGACCTCGACGGCACCCTCACCGATTCCGGCCCCGGCATCATCGACTGCGTCAGGCGCACGGTCCGGCACATGGACTGCCCGGAGCTTCCGCCCGACACGCTGCGGCGGTTTATCGGGCCGCCGACGTGGAGCAGCTTCAGCGTGTTCTGCCATCTTTCGCCGGAACGCACGCAGGAGGCTGTTCGGTATTTCCGGAGCATCTACGGCTCGGAAGGCGTATTCAACAACTCGGTCTACAGCGGGATTCCGGAACTGCTGGATGACCTGCACGGTGCTGGCGCTCTGCTGTCCGTTGCCACCTCAAAGCCTCATTCCATGGCCCGCAAGGTGCTGGACCATTTTGCGCTTTCCGGGAAGTTCGACTACGTCGCCGCGGCGGACGAGTCCGACAAGGAGAGCGATAAGGAACGGCTGATCGGCTCCGTTCTGGAAAAGACCGGCATCCTGCCGGCACAGGCCGTGATGATCGGCGACACAAAATACGACGCCGCGGGCGCGCGCAAGGCGGGTGTGGATTTCGTGGGGGTCCTGTACGGGTTCGGCACGGAGGAAGAGATGCGGCGCGAGGGCGGAAAGACCTTTTCCCGCACGGTGGACGGTCTGTACTGCAAGCTCCTTGACAAACGGCAGAGCGCCGTCGTATAATATTGACGTAAAAATTTGATACAGGGGTGCTGGGTATTCCCGGCTGAGACGAAGCGGACTGACGCTTCAAACCCTTAACCTGATCTGGATAATGCCAGCGTAGGAAAGACGAGATTCGGCGCTTCGCGGGCACTCCCCGCGGAGCGCTTTTGTTTTGCCCCGGGCAGAATTCCGGTCACGCAACAGGAGGGTGTAACAAAATGGGAAACAGTTCAACAGGAAAATCGGGCCTTAACCCGAAGACGCTGCGCCTTGTGGAAAGCGCGGTCATGCTCGCGCTCGCAACGGCGCTCAGCCTGGTAAAAATCTACCAGATGCCGCTCGGCGGGTCGGTCACGCTGTGCAGCATGCTGCCGGTGCTGCTTATCAGCTACAAGTACGGGCCGAAATGGGGCCTTGTGACCGGCTTTACTTACAGCGTCATCCAGCTTCTTCTGGACTTCTCCGCCGTGCTGTCGTGGGGCCTCACACCTACGGCGGTGACGGTCTCGTTCCTGCTCGACTATCTGCTGGCCTTTACGTTTCTGGGCCTTGCGGGCGTTTACGGCAAAGGCTTCGGGAAGTTCCTCGGCGGCATGACGACCGCCGTCGCGCTGCGGTATCTTTCGCATGTCGTGGCCGGTGCAACGGCCTATGCCTCGTTCGTACCGAAGGAATGGGGCGTCCACGCGTGGGCGTATTCGTTTGCCTACAATGCGTTCCTTCTGCCGGATTTCGCCCTGTGCGCCGTGGTCGGCGTGCTGATCTTTAAGCCCTTGTCCCGCTTCCTGGCGGACTGAGTCCGCACAAGCCCCGCCGTGGCGCAGCGGAAAGTCCGGACTGTCTTTGTTGGCGGGAGGGGCACAGACAGCTCCCGCGGATCAGGCTGTCTGTACGCTTACGGACGGGCCCGCAACTAACCGCAGTGTAAATGGAATAGCTTTTTCGACGGGAGAGTCTAAGACGTCTCCCGTCTTTTTATTGGGTTGAAAAGCCCTTTTGGTGTGTCTTAGCGTAACTCCCGGCAGGCACGGCCACCGCATAGATATTATTTGACTGCCGCCGTGTTTTCGTGTATTGTTGAAATATATAAAAAAACATGATACCACGCGCCTGCGCGGCCTTTCCGCGGCGGGCGGCGGAAGGAGGAAACGGCATTGCTGTATCTCGGATGCCATCTGTCAGCGGCGAAGGGCTTCCTCGCAATGGGAAAGGACGCGCTCAAGGCCGGGGCCAACACGTTCCAGTTCTTCACGCGCAATCCGCGCGGTGGACGCGCCAAAGACATCGACCCCAAAGATGTTGAGGCGTTTCTCGCGCTGGAAAAGGAGCACGGCTTCGGGCCGCTCGTCGCCCATGCGCCGTACACCATGAACGTATGCTCCGCGGAGGAAAAGACGCGGGAGTTCGGCAACAATATCCTGCAGGACGATCTTGCGAGGATGGAATACGTACCGGGCAACTATTATAATCTGCACCCCGGCAGCCACGTGGGCCAGGGCGCCGACGAGGGCATCCGCCTGATCTGCGAAGCCATCAACGCGGCGCTGAAGCCGGAGCAGACCACGACCGTGCTGCTCGAGACCATGGCGGGCAAGGGCAGCGAGGTCGGCGGAACGTTCGGGGAGATCCGCCGCATTCTCGACGGGATCGGGCTCACGGATAAAATGGGCGTGTGCCTCGACACCTGCCATATCTCCGACGCGGGCTATGACGTCATCGGCGACTTCGACGGCGTTCTGCGCGAGTTCGACCGCGTCATCGGACTCGACAGGCTCAGGGCCATCCATCTGAACGACAGCAAGAACCCTCCCGGTAGCCACAAGGACCGCCACGAGAAAATCGGCGAGGGCAACCTCGGCTTTGAGGCCATCATGCGCGTCGTGAACCATCCGTCCCTGCGCGGCATTCCCTTCGTGCTGGAGACGCCCAACGACCTTGACGGATACGCGGCGGAAATCGCGCGCATCCGCGGGGCTTACGCCGGGTGATTTTCTGCCGCGCGCTTTTTGTATAACGCTCCCCGCGTCCGCATAGCATAGAAGTGAAATGCCGGCCGGCCGCACGCCGGGCGGGAGACAGGGAGCGGCTATGAGAATTGTACGGACAGGGGCGACGCGCGGCAAAAAACCGGGTTCCCCGCGCAGAAAAGCGGGGCCGTGCGCGCGCAGGGAGGCGATTTGGGGCTGGACGGTCCTTCTCGCCGCGGCTGCCTTCACCGTGCTGCTTATGGTCCTTCTGCTGCATCCGCTGCGGCAGCTTATTGCCGACCCCCGGCGCATGAGGGAATTCATCCGTTCGCAGGGGGCGTTCGGCGCCGCCGCGTTCTGGGGCATCCAGATCCTCCAGGGCTTCCTGCCCATCCCGCTCGAGCTGACCGCGGCGGCGGGCGGGTATCTGTTCGGCAGGGCGCAGGGTTTTCTGCTCAGCGTCTCTTCCGCGGCGGTCTCTACGGCGGCGATCTACCTTTTTACCGTGGAGTACGGCCACCGCGCCGCGGACCGCTTTTTTCCGCCGGAAAGGCAGCGCGGGGCGCGGTGGTTCCGCAGCGAGAAGCTGCGCGACCTGACAACGTTCCTCGTCTTTCTGGTGCCCGGCACGCCGAAACGCCTTTTTGTGTTCACGGCGGGCCTTGTTCCGCAGAATTTCCGGCGGTTCCTCCTGATTTCGACGGCGGCGCGCGCGCCGTCCCTGCTTGCGTGTTCGTTCGGCGGCGGAGCCATCGGCTCCGGGGAGTACCGCCTCGGCGCAGGGCTGCTTCTTCTGGTCTGCATCCTCGGCGCCGCGGGCTGCGTCCTGTACCGCAGGACGCAGCCGGACGGAAAGGGACCGTGACGCTTTAACAATTTAACACGTACAATCGATGAGATTATTGGTTACGTTTTGCCTTGACGGGTCTGCAAACGGAATGTTATAATCATGGATAAATATTCAGAAGACCGCAAGGGAGTGGTTCGGTTGGTCAGCGGAGCAGAAATGATGGTCCGGTGCCTTGAGAGCGAGAATGTCAGAATGGCATTCGGATATCCCGGCGCGGCGATCTGCCCGTTCTACGACTTTCTGGACCGTTCCCCCATCAAACATATTCTGGTGCGGCAGGAGCAGAACGCCGCGCATGAAGCGAGCGGCTATGCCCGCTCGGCCGGCGTGCCGGGCGTCTGCGTCGCCACATCGGGTCCGGGCGCGACCAACCTGATCACAGGCGTTGCCACGGCGTATATGGATTCCATTCCGCTCATCGTGATCACGGGGCAGGTGAACTCGTGGCTGCTCGGCCGCGACGTGTTCCAGGAGGCCGACATCACCGGCGCGTGCGAATCCTTCACCAAGCATTCCTACCTTGTAAAAGATGCGCAGGAGATCCCGCGCGTCTTCAAGGAGGCGTTCCACATCGCCTCCACGGGCCGGCCGGGGCCGGTCCTCATCGACGTGCCGACCGACGTGCAGAACCAGACCGTGGAATCGTTCGTCTACCCGCAGAAAGCGCAGATCGTCGGCTACAAGCCCCGCACGCAGGGGCACGCCATGCAGGTGCGCAAGGCGGCCGAGGCCATTGCGAAGGCGAAGCGTCCGCTTCTTGTCTGCGGCGGCGGCGTGGTGCTCGCGGGCGCGCGGGACGAACTGATCTCGTTTGCGGAAAAAACGAAAATCCCGGTCGTCTCCACCATGATGGGCCTGGGCGTGGTGCCGATGGACAGCCCGCTTTACCTCGGCATGATCGGCATGCACGGGCACAAAAACGCCAATCAGGCCATGCACGGGGCGGACCTGATCCTGCTGTGCGGCGCGCGCGTGGGCGACCGCGCCGTCTCCGACCCGCACCAGGTGTCGGAGGGCTCGACCATCGTACACATCGACATCGACCCCGCCGAGATCGGCAAGAACATGGACGTGGATATCCCCATCGTGGGCGATATCCGCCTTGTTCTGCGCAGCCTTGCCGCGGAGACGGAGGGCACTGCCCCCGCCGCGTGGCAGGAGCGCGTGCAGGCGGAAAAGGCCGCTTTCGTGCCGAAGGGCGAGCCGCGCGAGGGGAAGGGCACGCTGGAGCCGCGCTCCTTCCTGCGGGCGCTTTCCGCCATGATGGAAGACGACGCCATCCTCTGTGCCGACGTCGGCCAGAACCAGATCTGGGCCGCGAACAATTTCAACGTGAAAGAGGGCCGGTTCCTCACTTCGGGGGGCCTGGGCACCATGGGCTATGCGCTGCCCGCCGCCATCGGGGCAAAGCTTGCGAAGCCGAACCGCCAGGTGGTCTGCATCTGCGGCGACGGCTCGTTCCAGATGTCCATGTGCGAGCTGGCGACCATGAAGCGTGAAAATCTTTCCATCCTCATCGTGCTGATGCAGAACGACCGTCTCGGCATGGTGTGGGAGATTCAGAAGAAAAAATACGGGCGATGTCCGGCGACCTTGCTGGACGGCAATCCCGATTTTGTAAAGCTCGCCGGGGCCTACGGCATCCCGGCGGCGATGGCTGAGGACAACGCCGCGGCCGAGCGGCTTGCGCGCGGGCTGCTGGCGCAGGGGGGGCCGGCGCTGCTTGTCTGTGCCGTCGATCCCGACGAGCCGACGCTGTAAGGAGGCCGCACGATGAAAAACACGTTTTCCGTCCTTGTGGAGAACCAGCCGGGCGTCCTTTCGAAGGTCGCGGGGCTGTTTTCGCGCCGCGGTTTCAACATCGACAGCCTTGCCGTCGGCACCACGGAAAATCCGAAGATTTCCCGTATGACCATTGTGGTCGACGGGGATGAACATATCGTCGAGCAGGTGGAAAAGCAGCTCAACAAGCTGATTCCGGTCATCAAGGTCAAGGTGCTGGAACCGGAGAGCTTTATCGGCTGCGAGCTTTCGCTCGTGAAGGTCACCTGCAAAATACGGCAGCACGCCGAGATCATGAACATCGCCGAGCTGATGGGCGCCGCCATCGTGGACGTGGCGCCGCAGTCGCTTACCCTGCAGTTCACCGGCGGCGAGGACCGCGCGCAGACCCTGCTGGGGCTGCTGAAGCCCTACGGAATCAAGGAGGTCGTCCGCGCGGGTGTCATCGCCATTGAAAAAGGCTCTGATACAACCCTGAAACAAAACGCCAAAGCTTAATACTTTTCCGTTTGTTTAATATTCTGCCGAAAGGCAAGGAGGAAAAACAAAATGCCAAAGATCTATTATGACGCCGACTGTGACATCAACGTGCTGAAAGGAAAGACAGTTGCCATTATTGGATACGGCAGCCAGGGTCACGCGCATGCGCTCAACCTGCGCGACAGCGGGGTCAATGTGATTGTAGGGCTTTACGAGGGAAGCAAAAGCAGGGAAAAGGCCGAAGCCAAGGGCTTTAAGGTGGTTTCGGTAGCGGAGGCGACGAAGACAGCCGATATTATCATGGTCCTGATTCCGGACGAGAAGCAGGCGGACGTCTACAAGGCGGAGATCGCCCCCAACCTCACCGAGGGCAAGGCGCTCGCGTTCGCGCACGGCTTCAACATCCATTTCAAACAGATCGTCCCGCCGAAGAACATAGATGTGTTCATGATCGCCCCGAAAGGCCCGGGCCACACCGTCCGCAGCGAATACGTCGCGGGCAAGGGCGTTCCGGCGCTGATCGCCGTGGAGCAGGACTACACCGGACATACGCTTGAACTCGGCCTCGGCTACGGCGCCGCACTCGGCGCGGCAAGAGCCGCCCTGATGGAGACGACGTTCAAGATCGAGACAGAGACCGACCTGTTCGGCGAGCAGTGCGTGCTCTGCGGCGGCGTGACCGCCCTGATGCAGGCCGGGTTCGAAACGCTGGTGGAAGCCGGTTATGCTCCGGAGAACGCGTACTTCGAATGCATCCATGAGATGAAGCTCATCGTCGACCTGATCTACCGCGGCGGCTTCAAGCTGATGCGCTACTCCATCTCCGACACGGCGGAGTTCGGCGACTACGAGAGCGGCAAGCGCCTTGTGACCGAGGAGACCAAGAAAGAGATGAAGAAGATCCTCGGCGAGATCCAGGACGGCGAGTTCGCGACCAAGTGGATCGCCGAGAACAAGAACGGACGCGCGCACTTCCTGGCCGACCGCCGCATCCACGCGGAGCATCCGCTGGAGAAGACCGGCGAAGAGCTGCGCAAGATGTACTCCTGGTACAATCAGCCCATCGACGACTGAGTTTCCGTAAGCCTTCGTCGGCGGGCCTGTAAACTTTTGGTATGCCGGCACACCGCATGTCAGCCGTACGTTTCACCCGGCGGATATTTTGCCGGCGGAAAGGATCTTTTCTATGTGGAGCAGGGCAATTCTGAAACAGAACGCCAGGACCGCGCTTTCCGGAAAATATGCGACTGCGTTCGCGGCGTGCCTGATCGTCAGCCTGATTTCCCGCGTCTTTCAGTTCGTTCAGGAAGGTTCGAAGATGCAGGACGCCATCGCCTCCGGACAGGCGCTGCTTCAGCCGTGGAAGTGGGGCGGCCTGGGATTCTTTTCCGTGGCGTTTGACGTCTTTGTAGGCATCGCGCTCGCGGTGGGGCTGGCGCGGTTTTTCGTGCAAAACCATTTCGGCGTCACCGACGTCGGCACGATTTTCAGCGGATTTCGGCGCAGCTACGGCAATACGACGGGCGCCCTGTTCGTCACCGATCTGTTCATCGGGCTCTGGTCGCTGCTGCTCATCGTCCCCGGCATCGTAAAGGCGCTGGAATACTGCATGGTGAAGTTCATTCTTTCCGACAATCCGTCCATGCCGGGCGCCCGCGCGCGGCAGATCAGCAGCATGATGACGCATGGGGAAAAAGCCGACGTCCTGATGCTGGTGCTTTCTTTCTTCGGCTGGTTCCTGCTGGCCGGAATCCCGGCTGCGGTGTTCAGCCGGTTTCTGCAGCCGGTGGGCCTTCTGCTCTCGACGGTGACGCTCAGTCTTGTCAGCGCCTATTACAACGCCGCTTTCGCGGAACTATACATTTACATGCGCGGCCGCCTGATCGAGAGCGGGGCGGTGAATCCCGCCGAGTTCGGCCTGGTGCCCCCCGCACCGCCGGCCGCGTAGGAGTCCTTTCTTATTTCTTTCTTACTTACCTCACTTACCTCTTGTCCCCGGTTGCGGTGAAGTCCGGCCGGGGACCGAATTTTGTCCGGAGATGGGATCTTGCGGACGGGAGGGAACACTGTGATCGATTTTGACGCCGCCGTTTTCGACCTTGACGGCACACTGCTCGACTCGCTCGGCATGTGGGAAGGCCTTGACGGCGTTTTCCTGAAAAAAAGAGGGCTCGAGGTCACGCCGGATTATTCCGCGGCGGTCGGGGCCATGTCGTTTCAGGAGGCTGCGGAGTATACCGTGCGCCGGTTCGGGCTTGCCGAGACGCCGGGCATGCTCATCCGCGAATGGGATTCCCTCGCCGCGGGCGCTTACGAGAACACGATCCCGCTCAAGCCCGGCGCGGAGAAGTTCCTGCTTACTCTCAAAGCGGAGGGCAAAAAGCTGGGCGTCGCCACGGCGCTTTCGCCGCGGCTTTACGGTCCGGCGCTCAGACGCAACGGCGTTTACGGCCTGTTCGATGCATTCGCCTCCGTCGGCGAGGTCCGGCGCGGCAAGGGCTTCCCCGACATCTACCTGCTCGCGGCGGAACGGCTGGGAGTTCCGCCCGGGAGGTGCGTGGTGTTCGAGGACGTGCTGCCCGGCATCCTGGGCGCGAAAGCGGCGGGTATGGCAGCGGTCGGGTTCTACGACCCCGTCTCGCGGGACGACGAGGGACGGATGCGCGCCGCCGCCGACGGATATCTGGAAAAATGGCCTGCGGAAGGTCTTGCCGGTCTGTGAGAAAGACCGCCCGGGGGGAAACGGAAAAGGATTATGGGAGGTTCGAAGGAATGATGTACGACTTTGAAACGGTGATCGACCGCAGGGGAACCGGCTCGGAAAAATGGGATCTGATCCCGAAAAGCATGGGAGAAAGCAGCGGGGACGTGATAGCGCTTTCGGTCGCGGACATGGAGTTTCGCACCGCGCCGGAGATCACGCGCGCGCTGGTGAAGGCCGCCGAAACGGGTCTTTACGGCTACACCGGCCCCACGGAGAGCTACTATGACGCCGTCTGCGGCTGGATGCGGCGCCGCCACGGCTGGGAGATTCAAAAAGATTGGGTCTGCCTCTCCCCCGGCGTCGTTCCGGCGGTGTTCACGGCCGTCCGCGCCCTGACCCGCCCGGGCGACAGGGTCATCCTCCAGCGGCCGGTCTACTATCCGTTCACGCGCGCCGTGGAGCGGAGCGGCTGCACCGTCCTCGACAATGCGCTGCTGCTCCGGGACGGCCGGTACGAAATGGATTTTGACGACCTCGAGCGGAAGGCCCGCGACCCGCGCGCGAAGGCGCTCATCCTGTGCAGCCCGCACAATCCGGTCGGCAGGGTGTGGACGGGGGAAGAGCTTACGCGCCTCGGTGAAATCTGCCTGCGCAACGGCGTGACGGTCATTTCGGATGAAATCCATTTCGATTTTGTCTTCCCTGGCAACGGGCACACGGCTTTTGCGTCTATTTCGGAAGAATTCGCGCGGAACTGCATGGTCATGACCGCGCCTTCGAAAACGTTCAACCTCGCCGGGCTGCAGATTTCCAACATCATGATCCCGGACCCCGGCCTGCGGTCGCGCTTTTGCATCGCGGCGGAAAACATTGCGTCCGGCGATACGAACTATTTCAGCTACGCCGCGTGCGAGGCCGCGTACACGCAGGGGGAAGCATGGCTCGGCGAGCTGCTCGCGCGGCTTCGGGAAAACCGGGACGGGACGGTGCGTTTCCTCGCCGAGAACCTTCCGCAGCTCAAGCCGCTTCCGCTCGAGGGGACGTACCTGATGTGGCTCGACTGCCGCTCGCTCGGGATGGGACCGAAAGAACTGGAAGCCTTCCTGCGCGGAAAGGCCCGTCTGTTCTTTGACGAGGGTTATCTTTTCGGCGAAGAGGGTGCCGGTTTCGAGCGCATCAACCTCGCCTGCCCGCCTTCTGTGCTGTGCGAGTCGCTCGAACGGCTCAAGCGCGCCGTGGATGCGCTGTAACCGCTTGGATTCCCTGTAAAAAAATCGCGCCCCCCGCATGTCCGTAACGGATGTGCGGGGGGCGTTCCTTATTCCAAAGAAATTTTTTGGAAAAAGTTGTAACAAAACTGGGGTCTCAAACGGTATATACATAGGAAGTAAATCAGAACGGCGTACAAGCACACGGTACATCGGAAGGAAGAAGGGGTGAGTCCCTTGGACAGGTTACGGGTTGAAAACTTTTCGTTCGCAAGTAAAACGAATCGGGGCCTTGAAACAGGCCCAAGGAGGAATTATAATGTTAAAGAACTTTAAAAAGCTCATCAGCTTCGTTCTGGTTCTGGCGCTGTCCGTGACAGTCTGTGTCCCGTCGTTCGCCGCTGAGAAGGCAACGACATCCCAATCGGAAAACGAAATTGTTCTTCAACGAAAGACCGGCACCGAAACGATTAAGCTGCCGGCCGGTATGTCCGAGGCGGAACTTTCCAAGCTGAAAAACGATATTCAGAAGTATGGTGATCAAAGGCTTTCTCAGGAAGAGGTTGCCCGCATCAACGCGAAAGCAGGCGCTAGTGGTTTGGTGTATGGGCCGTGGTTCGGCGGTGTCGATAAGTATTATTCGGCTTCGGTTACTGAATCGATAGGTATCCTTGCTGGGCTGTATTCTATGATGTCAACAGTTGGTGGTGCGCTAGGTTTAGCAACTAATAAGGCTATGGACATAGCCACCGCGATTTATGCTACAATTGGTAGTCCTTTAGGCCTTATTCAGAAAGGTCAGTGGGTAAAAGCAGATGTAGTTAAGCGGTATCGTGAGGTTAAATATAGTGACGGATCCTTTGCCTATTTCCAGACAGGTTTCTGGGCTAATAACCTTAATATGGCAAATAAAAGCTATGGTTCTCCGTATACCATTTTCAGTGGGGAATTGGACTGAGGCATTATGAATTTTCTTGGAAAGTTTAATGAAAAATTGGTAAGCCTTTGTTTTCCAGTAATAGGGCGTTTTTACTATGTTATCTCCCTGGTTCTGCTTTTGGCCGCCTGGTCTATTCCAGAAGCCTACTGGTCAGTTAGAATCATTCTCGCATGGGCCTGGTTGGTCAATAGTGAAATTTACTTTTCTGGTATCTTAGAACGCGACTATCTTCCAATCCAACCGAGGAACGGCGTTTTTTACCATTTTTATTGCTTCCTTGATAAATCTATCTTGTTTTTTCTGCTACTCTGGCTGATTCTGGCGCTGCTGCCTTGGCCATCTTTGCAGATCAAAGCGCAATTCGGCATTGTGATAGCCGTCGCATGTATATTTCGCGCGATCGGAGACCGATAATACCGCCCGAAAAAACCGGAAGAA
>JAEZRH010000045.1 GCA_023412845.1 Bacillota bacterium | reverse complement strand
GCACATGGCCGCACGCGCGGCAGGAAACGAACGTATTATACCCCCGCCGGTTCAAAAGCAGGATCGACTGTTTTTTTTCCGCGAGGTTTTCCTGCAGCGCCCCCAGCAGTTTCGAACTGAAAATGGTGCGGTTGCCTCGCTCCAGCTCCGGGTTCATATCTACGACATCGACCTCCGGCAGCCGGGCCGCCCCGTAGCGGGCGGGCAGAACATTCAGGCTGTAGCGCCCGCTGCGGGCAAAATAATAGCTTTCGACGGACGGCGTCGCGGAGGACAGCACCAGAAGCGCCTTATGGTAGGCGCAGCGGTATTTTGCCACGTCGCGCGCATGGTACCGCGGCGACGACTCCGATTTATAGGTGCTTTCCTGCTCTTCATCCATTATAATAAGGCCAATGCTCCGAAGCGGAGCGAAAACCGCCGAACGCGTACCGACTACAATGGAAGCCGAACCGCTGTTGACGCGTTTCCACTCGTCCATGCGCTCCGCCAGCGTCAGCCCGCTGTGGAAGACGGCGACGCACGCCCCGTAGTGCGAGCGGAACAGCGAAACCGTCTGCGGAGTGAGGGAAATTTCCGGCACCATGACGATCACGCTGCGGCCGTCTTCTCTCGCCTTGTCGATCAGACGCATGAAAACGGACGTTTTTCCGCTGCCGGTCACGCCGTAGAGCAGGGCGGTGCCGCCTTTTCGGGACCTGTACTGGGCAAGCAGATTTTCGAAAGCCGCCTGCTGTTCCTGCGAAAGCTGAAAATTGCCGTCATGCTCCTCGATGGGTACGGAGGCATAGGGGTTGCGGTAAACCTCAACATCATAATACTGCGCAAGCCCTCTTTTGACAAGTGCATTCACTACGGAAGAAGTGACGCCTGCAAAATAGCACAGCTCCTTCAGCGAGGCGGAACCGGCATCCGTGAGGATTTTAACGACTGCCTTCTGTTTGGGCGTGAGCTTCTGCGCGCCTCCGGCGCCGGAAAGACGGACCATCTTCTGCGTGGCGTCGCGGATATGCCTGACGGCCCCGCTGTTTTTCAGCAGAATCTCCCTGCGAAGGAGCCGCTCAAGAACGTCGCTTTCCGAAGAGAGGCCCATCTGGCGCAACAGCCTTTCACGAAGGACGAAGCCCTTCGCTTTTGAAAGAAAATGAACGACCTGCCGCTCCTCCTCATCCAGCGCGGACAGGTCGAGTTCGTTCTCCGGCTTTTTCAGAGCGTACTCCGTCTTCAGCTTCAGTTCGATCCCGGAAGGGAAAAAAAGCTTTGCGGCTTCGAACAGGGTGCAGAACGTGTGTTCGGCGATCCAAAAAACAAGGCCCACGGCTTCCGCAGACAGAAGCGGGGCCCGGTCGAGGACCGACAGCACGCTTTTCAGTTTTTCCGGTTCTTCCGACGGGCCTTCTTCCATGCCGAGAACGACACCCACGCGCTTCGCGTTGGAAGTGCCGAACGGAACGATCACCCTGCAGCCGACCAGTTCGCCGGAATGCAGGGACTCCGGCACAAGGTAGTCAAACGCCTTGTCAAAGTGATAAACGGCGTTCTCCACAGCGATCTTCGCAACGGCCGCCACATCCATCACCTCTCGCAAGCGGTCAGAGGTCCGTATCGTCGTTTGGGTTGTTCTTTTCTACCATCGTATATTTATGATGGACGTATTCCTGAACCGCAAGCTCAACCGGTTTTTCATCCAGAATCTCCCTGTCTTTTTCCGCCTCTTCCGCAATCTGCCTTGCGCGTTTGGAAACGGCGATAACAAGCGAATAGCGGCTCTGCTGAGGAGTCAGGATCAGGTCTGCGATCGGTTTAATCATTGTTCCAGCATCCTTTCAATCAGTTGCGTGTTCCGTTCCGTGCGGTTTTTTTCCGCGTGCAGGATCTCGCGAATACGATTTGCGGCAAGTTCGAAGGAATCGTTGACGACGACATAGTCGTAGTGCTTTGCCTCCGGGATTTCCCGGCGGGCGGTCTCAAGGCGTTTGCGGACCTTCTCATCCGACTCAGTCGCGCGGTTCCGAAGCCGGCGCTCCAGCTCCTCCATCGAAGGGGGCAGGATAAAAATACCGACCGCATCCGGGCATTTTTGTCTCACCTGGGCGCCGCCCTGGACTTCGATGTCAAGAACCACGTCGATCCCCCGCGAAGTCCAGTCACGGATTGGCGCCGCGGGCGTGCCGTAACAATTTCCGCAGTACTCTGCGCTCTCGAGCATTTCTCCGGCATCGGCCATCCGCTTAAATTCTTCCCGGGATATAAAATAATATTCCCTGCCGTTTGTTTCGCCGGGCCTCGGCGCACGCGTCGTGGCGGAAATGGAAAACCTGATGGAATCGTCCGCGGCCAGCAGGGCTTTCAGCACGGTCCCTTTCCCAACCCCGGACGGGCCGGAAAGGATCACCAGCAGGCCTTTATTCGCCATCTTCTTCGAGTTCCCCCTCGTCGATGTCACCGCGCTCGTCGTTCAGGCGATTTGCGACCGTCTCCGGCTGGACGGCGGACAAAATCACGTGGTCGCTGTCGGTGATGATGACCGCCCGGGTGCGCCGCCCGTAGGTCGCGTCGATGAGTGTGCCGCGTTCCTTTGCATCCTGGATGATCCGCTTGATGGGCGCGGATTCCGGGCTTACGATCGCCACAAGCCTGTTTGCGGAAACCATGTTTCCGAAACCGATATTGATCAGTTTCATATGATTTCTCCCTTTTGCTTACTCAATATTCTGTATCTGCTCGCGGATCTTTTCAATTTCCGCTTTCATATCCACCACAATGTGGGAAATTTCCGCATCCGCGCACTTTGATCCGATGGTGTTCGCCTCGCGATTCATCTCCTGCGTCAGAAAATCGAGCCTGCGGCCGACGGCGTCGCCGGATTCCATCAGCTCGCCGAACTGAGAAATATGGCTGCGCAGGCGCACCGTCTCTTCCGTCACGGAAACCTTGTCGGCAAAAACGGCGGCCTCGGTCAGGATTCGCTGCTCGTCTACGCCCGCACCGTCAAGCAGCGAATTAAGGCGCTCCGTAAATTTGACCCGGAATTCTTCGACCGTTTTCGGCGAACGCTCCTCGATCCTGGCGACGGCCTGCAGGATGGTCCGCGTGCGCGCGGCGAGGTCTTCCTTCAGGCGGGCGCCTTCCGATTCCCGCATGGCAAGGAGCGGGACTGCCGCCTCCCGCAAGACTTCGGCTACCTGGCTCCAGACCCTTTCCTCATCCTCTTGGGCATGACGGACGGTGAAAATATCCTGATACCGCGCGACGGTGCCGACGGTGATATCGTCCGGGAGACCGTATTCGTTCCGCAGCTCGCGCAGGGCGGCCAGATATCCGGCCGCAAGGGAGTGGTTGACCGCGACCTCGGCCTGTGTGTCATCCAGTGTTTCCAGCGAGACGAGAACGTCGATCTTGCCGCGCGTCACGCATTTTTGCAGATAGGTCTTGACTTTATCTTCAAGAAAACCGTACCCGCGGGAAATGCGTGCGCTGAAATCGAAAAACCTGTGGTTGACGGATTTGATCTCGACCAGAATGTCTCGCCCTTCAATAACCTTTTCGGCCCTTCCGAAACCCGTCATGCTCTTTATCATGTAACAATCATCCTAAAAGATAAAAATTGTAGAACCGCGGTCCGCCCGCGCCGGCAGGCCCCGCAAAAAGGCAGCCGCCCTCCTCTCGGAGGGCATGGGCGGCCGGAATCGCTTTTTACCGTATTATTTTTTATTGTAGCAGTATTGGGGGCGGATTGTCAAGCAGGCTGTGCCCGGTCAGACGGGATGGACCATCTTTTCCGCGTCGGCGTGCCTGCCGTCGATCCCGTATTTTTTCTGCGCGCGCTTTTTGAAGAAATCGGTGGCGACCTTCGGGAACTGCGCATAGGAGAGAACGTCTTCCTCCTGCTCCGTCCATTCGGCGCATTCCCTGCGAAGCGTTTCCAGCTCCGGTTTCAGAAGGTCCGCGGGGCGGCAGGTCACGCGCGGCGTGTCGCCGATGATCTGCTTTGCGAATTCGTCGCTGATGGGCACGGGCGTCGTGCCGTATTTGCCCGCGACAAGGTCCTTGAATTCATTGGTGCACATTTTATAGCGCTCGCCGGTGACCACGTTGAAAACCGCCTGCGTGCCGACGATCTGGGAGGTAGGGGTAACAAGCGGCGGATATCCCGCGTCTTTGCGGACGCGCGGGACTTCCTGCATGACTTCTTCGAGCTTATCCGCCTTGCCGGCCTGCTTGAGCTGCGAAAGAAGGTTCGAAAGCATGCCGCCCGGAACCTGATAGATGAGCGCCTTCGTGTTGGTCGCCAGCATCTTCGGATCCAGCAGGCCGCTCTTGATGTATTTTTCGCGCAGCGTCATGAAATACTCCCGGATCTCATTGAGGAGCACAAGGTCGAGGCCCGTGTCGTACGGCGTGTCCTTCAGCGCGGCGACCATCGATTCCGTCGGCGTATGGGAGGTTCCGAGGGCCAGCGGGGACATGGAGGTGTCAAGCCAGTCGACGCCGGCTTCGACCGCTTTGAGCTCGCACATGGAGGCAAGGCCGGACGTGTAATGCGTGTGCAGCTGGACGGGAATGCCGACGGCGCCCTTGATTGCCTTCACAAGATCGTAAGTGCGGTACGGGGTGAGCAGGGCCGCCATATCCTTGATGCAGATGGAGTCCGCGCCGGCTCCTTCGATCCGCTTCGCGTAGTCGATGTAATATTCGTCCGTAAAGACCGGACCCGTCGTGTAGGAGATGGCGACCTGAACGTGCGCCTTTTCCTTCTTCGCGGCGTTGATGGAGACCGTGAGGTTCTTGATATCGTTCAGCGCGTCGAAAATGCGGAGAATGTCGATGCCGTTGGATACGGATTTCTGCACGAAATACTCGACCACGTCGTCGGAGTAATGGCGGTAGCCGAGGATGTTCTGCCCCCGGAACAGCATCTGCAGCTTTGTATCGGGGCAGTTTTTGCGGATGACGCGCAGGCGCTCCCACGGGTCTTCATTGAGGAAGCGCAGACAGGAGTCGAACGTCGCTCCGCCCCAGCACTCCAAAGAGTGGAAGCCGACCTTATCCAGCTTGCCAAGAATCGGCAGCATGTCGGAAAGCGGCATCCTCGTAGCGATCAGCGACTGATGCGCGTCGCGCAGAACCACTTCGGTGATTCCGATTTTTTTTGCCATTTTGCCCGCGCCCCCTTACCCGAGGGAAACAAGAGGAGTTCCCGAATTCACGTTATCCCCCTTGTTCACCAGGACGGCGGCGACGGTCGCGTCGTGCGGCGCCATGACCTCGTTTTCCATCTTCATCGCTTCCAGCACGAGCAGCACGTCGCCTTTCTTCACGCTCTGGCCGGGTGCCACCGCAACATTGACGATCGTGCCGGGCATCGGGCTCGTGATCGTTTCGCTGCCCGCCGGCGCTGGTGCTTTCGGCGCGGGAGCGGGAGCGGCCGCAGGAACCGGGGCCGCCGCCGGTGCGGGCGCCCCGGACGGCGCTGCGGAAGCAGCGGCTTCTTCTACCTGAACATCATAGACGGTACCGTTGACCGTAACTTTCAAATGTTTCATACAATTAAGACCCCCTGTAAATTTGAATGAAGCGTAAAATCAAGTCAAAGCTGGATATCGGCGTGCTTTTTCGGAAGCGTTGCGACGCGCTTGCCGGAGAGCATGTCCAGGCAGGAAAGAATTTTTCGCCTTGTCTTTTCGGGTTCCACGACATCCTCGATCATGCCGCCGGCGGCGGCCGTCAGGGCACCGGCCTGTGTGGTTCTGTATTTCTCGATGAGCTTTTTTCTGTCTTCGACCGGGTTTTCGGACCCTTTCAGGCGGTCGTTCCAGAGAAAAATAGCCCCCGTTTCCGGTGTAAGGGCGGAAACGGCCGCGGACGGCCAGGCGAACGTGTAATCGGCGTTCGCGCCGCGTCCCGCGACGGCGATGTAGACCGGCCCGCAGGCGCTGCCGGTCACGGCGGTGATCTTGGCCGTCGTCGCTTCGGAATAGGCGCTGGAAAGCTTGGACGCTTCCCGTACCGTTGCAAACTTCTCCGCATCCACGAACGTGACGACCGGCAGGGAGAAGGAATCGCAGAAACGGACGAACCGCGCCGCTTTGGAGCAGGAATCCGCGTCGATGACGCCGACGAGGGCAACCGCCCCGGCGGCCGTGCCTCCGAACCTGGCCAGGCCGGTCACGGCGCCGGGGCCGAATCCTTCGCCGAACTCGAGAAAGCTGCCGCCGTCTGCAACCGAGCGGATCACGTCGCGCGGCGATGCGGCTTTCGCGATATCAGAGTCCGGCGAATCCGCGTCGAACAGCGGTGCGCCGGCCACGTTGTTTGCTGGAAGCATCGAAAGAATCGAACGGACCGTGCGGACGGCATCCTCTTCGCTTTTCGCGGCAATGTGGCAGACACCCAGCTTTTTCGCTTCCTCCGCGGAACCGCCCTCCCCGTCCGTCGCGACCGTCAGCTCCGCTTTGTCGGACATGACGACAAGGTCGGCTCCGGCCGCCACCATCGCCAGGGTGCCGGTACAGGGCCCGAGCACAAGAGAAACGGTCGGAACGACGCCGGAAAGATTGTTGGCGGTCAGAAGGATTTCGCCGAAAGCAGACAGCATGTCGGCCCCTTCATCAAGCCTTCCGCCGACGGAGTCGTAGATTCCCACGACGGGAGTTCCCGCTTTGAGGGCCAGCTGAAAGGTTTTTTTGATTTTGGAGGCCTGCGCCTTCGACATCGCCCCGCCGGCGACGTCGCTGTTCTGGGAAAACGCGCAGACCGGCGAACCGTTAATCTGCCCAAAGCCCGCAACGGCCTCCGCATCGCCGCCGCCGGATGTTGCAAAAGCGTCGATCTCATCAAACTCCGCGCCGTCAAACAGCAGGGCAAGGCGGCGATATCCCGCCGTTTTTTGCATGTTTCCACGCAATTCCTGCAAATTTGCCGCATCTTCGGCATTTTTCATTTTGATTCCTCCGTTATGCGCATTTCATCCGCACAATAATTTCATGATTGATTCGATTATAAACAATTTCGGCAATTTTGACAAGCAAAATTGCCGAGGATGTTAAAAAGTATTCTGATTCAGGTATCCCGGCCGCCCCGGTTTTTTCCCCGTTCCATCTGAGCCCCGCGCCTGTCGGAAACCGGTTTTTCCATTCCTGCCGCCGCCCGCAGCGCCGATACCTCCTCCGGGGTCAGCCTGCGCCATTTGCCCGGGGCGAGCATGCCGAGGCGTACGGGCCCGAAGGCGGTGCGCTTCAGACGGGCGGTCTCAAGGCCGAGGACCTCGCACATTTTGCGGATCTCGCGGTTCCGGCCCTCATGCAGGATGATCTGCAGCACCATGCGCCCCGGTTCCTCGGAGAGCACGCTCACCTGGGCCGGAGCGGTTTTTCTGCCCTCTATGACGATGCCCTGTTCGATCTGTTCCATCTGTTCCCGGCTGACGCCCGGGCGCACCGTGACGCGGTATGTTTTAGGGACGTGGCGGGAAGGGTGCATCATCGCGTTTGCGAATTCGCCGTCGTTCGTCATCAGAAGAAGCCCTTCCGATT
Organism: Bacillota bacterium; assembly: GCA_023412845.1. Lineage (GTDB taxonomy): Bacteria > Bacillota > Clostridia > Oscillospirales > Acutalibacteraceae > Thermocaproicibacter. The sequence goes on along the minus strand of JAEZRH010000045.1, from coordinate 1,398 downwards.
CCCGGTCGAGCCGGCCGACCGGGTAGATGCGCTGCGGAACCGAGCGGACCAGCTCGGCGACGCATTTGCGCTCCATTTCGTCGCTCATGGTCGTGATGTATCCGCGCGGCTTGTTCAGCAGGATGTAAAGATTTTCAGTCCGCGCCGGGCGGCGCAGGAGGTGTCCGTTCAGCGTGATGCGGTCGCGGACGGGGTCGGCCTTGGTCCCTACGGTCGCAACGGCGCCGTTGACGGACACTTTTCCCTGCCGGATCAGCTCTTCGGCGGCCCGCCGGGAAGCCACGCCCAAGTCGGCAAGTATTTTCTGAAGCCTGATCTTCTCTGACATTTTTTCACCTGTTTCCGGCTGCGGCTATCGGATGGAAAACAAATCCAGGATCCAGTCCCACAGCCTCTGCAGCCAATTTTTCCGCATGGGAGGCTGCGCGATGTCCTCGGCGGACAAAAGCTCCGTCTGCGCCACCGTTTTCCCCGCGGAGGTGTAGCGCACGGTCCCCAGCACCTGCCCCTCCCGGACCGGCGCATACACAAAGCGGGGCAGCTCGACTGTCCTTGTCAGCGGCTGCTGTGAATCGGTGACGATGTTCTCCCCCGCCGTGCCGCAGACCCGCACTTCCTCTTTCGTCCCGCCCACGAGCGGGATCGACACGCAGTAGGCGGAGTCGTCGATCTTATGGTTTTTAAGGCGCGAGAAGCCGTAGTCGAACAGCGCGGCGTGATCCTTCCAGTCATTCGGGTCGTTGAGCGTCACCGCGACGAGGTGTACCCCGTTTTTCTGGGCGGATGAAACAAGACAGCGCCCGGCTTTATCCGTAAAGCCTGTCTTTACGCCGTCGCAGCCCGAATACATGCTGAGCAGCCGGTTATGGTTCGAGAGCGTCCGCGTCTGCGCCGGGTTGAGGAACGTTACCTTCGCCGTCTTCTGGCATACCAGCTTCGCGAAATCCGTATTGTGCAGCGCCGCGTCCGCCAGCAGGGCCATATCGTAGGCGGTGGAGTAATGCTGCGCGTCGTCAAGCCCGGACGGCGTGACAAAGTGGGTATCCTTCATGCCGAGCGCGGCGGCCTTCGCATTCATCCGTTCGGAGAACGCCGCCGCCGAGCCGCTTATGGCGATCGCCGCGGAATTCGCGGCGTCGTTTCCGGAAACAAGCAGCATCCCCGCTGCAAGGCCGCTCAGGGTCAGCCTGTCACCGGCGCGCAGGTACATGGAGGAACCTTCCACCCGGATCATATCCGGCGTTATGGTGACGGCCCGGTCGTTTTTTTCCGCTTCCTCCAGCGTCAGAAGCGACGTCATGATTTTGGTCGTGCTGGCGATCGCAAGCTTCTGATGCTCGTTTTTGGCATAAAGAACGGTACCGTCGTCCGCATTGACCAGAACAGTCGATTTTGCAG
>JAEZRH010000025.1 GCA_023412845.1 Bacillota bacterium | reverse complement strand
CCCCCCCCCCCCCCCCCCCCCCCCCCCGCCCGCGCCCCCCCCCCCAAACCCCACTCAGCCGAAGATCAGGTATTTGGTCAGCGCCAGCACCTCGCGGGCCCAGCAGGCGGAAAAGATATACCAGGGCGTATGCGCGGGCACCGCATAGGGCCGCGCGCCCAGGGACCGCGCAATGGAGCATGCCCGAAACTCGTGGTACTCGTCCGTCACGACGGCGAGCGAGCGTCCGAGCTGTTTTTCATCAAGGATTCGGAGTGAATTTACGAAGTTTTCTTTTGTTGAGGAGGAGGATTCCTCCGTGAGGATGCGCTGCGGATCGGCACCCATCGCGATCAGCTGTGAGCGGATCACCGAGGCCTCCGTCAGGTTCTCGCCGGGTCCTCTGCCGCCGCTTGCAAGGCAGACGGCCTCGGGATGCGTTTTGAGGTAATCGGAGGCGGCGCTGATGCGCGCCCACAGGTCGGCGCTGGGCGAAGACCCGGCCACCTTGCTGCCGAGCACCACGACGACGGCGTCCCCGGGCGGCTGGGCTTCCCCGGCGGAGAGCATGCAGACGGTCATAGCGGCGCTCCAAAGCATGGCCAGGCAGAACAGGGCGGACACCGCCGTAGCGGCACGGCGGACAGCGCCGCTTTTTTTGCAGGCCGGCCGTAAGGCCGGGAAAAGCAGGCACGTGCAGAGCACGGCGATGCAAAATCCGGCGCCTGCAAGGCTGCCGACGTTCGCAACTCCCCAGTGCAGGGGAATCAGAAACCAGACGAGCCCCGCCGCAGCGGCGCATCCGAAAACCGCGCGCAGAATCTTTTCGCCCCGTCGCATACGCATCACCTGTAGAGTATTATAACATAAAAAAGGGCCGCGGAACGCAGCAGTTTTTTCAGCCGGGAATATTTTTAAAATCCGTCCATTTGCACAAGAACCTGCGGGAACCGGCGGTTTTTTCCGTGGGCAGGGACGCGGTCCCGGCAAACTCTTTCAGCATCTCTCATGCATAACGACGGCTTCCCACGTGCATTTCACCAATTGACAACTTTAATGTGAAACATTATAATAATTAAGTTATCGTTTCCCTACGCTGTAAAAAATATGTATTGGAGGTTCATCATGAAACGAGTGTACAACTTTTCCGCAGGACCGTCTATGCTGCCGGAACCCGTTCTTCGCCGTGCGGCGGAAGAAATGCTGGATTACAAGGGTAGCGGCCAGTCTGTTATGGAGATGTCCCATCGATCTAAAATCTACGAGGGCATCATCGGTTCTGCGGAGAGTCTGCTCCGCGAAGTGATGGATATTCCGGATCATTATAAGGTCCTGTTCCTTCAGGGCGGCGCTTCCACGCAGTTTGCGATGGTGCCGCTGAACCTGATGAACGGCAGCCATAAGGCGGATTTCGTGCTGACAGGCCAATGGGCCACAAAAGCCTATAAGGAGGCCGACCGCTACGGCGAGGCGAACGTGATCGCTTCCTCCAAGGACAAGACGTTCACCTACATTCCCGAACTCAACCCCGCGTCGTTCACAAAAGACGCCGACTACTTCTACATCTGCCTGAACAACACCATTTACGGCACGGTATACCACGAGCTCCCGGAGACGGGCGGCGTCCCCCTCGTGGCGGACGTGTCCTCGTGCATTCTCAGCGCGCCGATCGACGTTTCGAAGTTCGCCCTTCTGTTCGCGGGCGCGCAGAAAAACATGGGCCCCGCCGGCCTTACGGTCGTCATCGTGCGCGACGATCTGATCGGCCATGTGATGGATATTACCCCCACCATGCTCAACTATCAGACGCATGCGGACAACGGCTCCATGTTCAATACGCCGCCGTGCTACGCCATTTACATCTGCGGCCTTGTGCTCGACTGGCTGAAGAACACGGTCGGCGGTCTTGAGGAAATGGAAAAGATCAATCGCAAAAAAGCGGGCATTCTTTACAACTTCCTCGACAGCTCCAAGCTGTTCCGCGGAACGGTCGTCCCGAAGGACCGCTCGCTCATGAATATCCCATTCGTCACGGGCAGCCCGGAGCTGGACGCAAAATTTGTCGCGGAAGCGGCGGAGAAAGATTTTGTGAACCTCAAGGGCCACCGCTCGGTCGGCGGCATGAGGGCTTCCATTTACAATGCCATGCCTGTGGAAGGAGTCGAAAAGCTGGTCGACTTCATGGGCAAATTTGAAAAGACCAACGCGTAACGGGCTGAAAAACAGGAGGATGGCAACATGTATCAGATCAAATGCCTGAACAAAATATCTCCGGTGGGTACCGAACGCTTCGGCGAAAATTATGTCTGCGGTGAAAATGTCGAGAATCCGGACGCCATTCTGGTCCGCTCGGCCTCCATGCTGGAGACACAGTTCGACCGGAAGCTGCTCGCCATTGCGCGCGCCGGCGCCGGAGTCAACAATATCCCGCTTGACCGGTGCAGCGAGAACGGTATCGTCGTCTTCAACACGCCTGGGGCCAACGCCCACGCCGTCAAGGAACTGGTCATTACGGCGCTGCTGCTCTCTTCCCGCAGGATCGTCGCCGGCGTCGAATGGGCCAAAACCCTCAAAGGCAAAGGCGACGAGGTCGGAAAACTCGTGGAGAAAGGCAAGGGCCAGTTCGTCGGGCCCGAAATCTCCGGCAAGACACTCGGCGTCATTGGTCTGGGGGCCATCGGCATCTTGGTCGCGAACGCCGCGCATTCTCTCGGCATGGAGGTCTACGGTTACGACCCGTATCTTTCCGTCGACGCGGCATGGGGCCTCTCCCGCGCCATCCGCCACGCGCGCTCGCTGGACGAGGTTTTTGCGAACTGCGACTACATCACCGCCCACGTGCCGCTTCTGCCGGACACGAAGAATATGATCTCCGTCGACTCCATCGCCAAGATGAAAGACGGCGTGCGAATCCTGAACTTCGCCCGCGGCGGGCTCGCGGATTCCGCGGCCGTGCTCGACGGCCTTGCCTCCGGCAAGATCGCCTGTTATGCTACGGACTTCCCGGACGAGTCGCTTCTCGGCGCGGAAAACGTCATCGCGGTGCCGCACCTGGGCGCCTCGACGCCGGAATCGGAAGACAACTGCGCCCGCATGGCTGCGAACGAGCTGATCGAGTATCTCGAAAACGGCAATATCCGCAATTCCGTCAATTTTCCGGCTGTTTCGATGCCGCGGAACGGTTTTGCGCGCATCTGCCTGATCCATCGCAACGTGCCGAACACCATCAGCAAACTTTCCGGTTCGTTGGCGGAAGTGGGAATCAACATTGAAAACATGCAGAGCAAGGCGAAAAAGGATTTCGCCTACACCATTCTCGACGTGACGGGGGATGTGCCGGATTCGACCGCCGCAAAGCTCGAAGATCTTCCGGAAATCGTCCGCGCGCGTGTCATCCTGTAAGCTCCGTCCCCGGTATACAAGAAAGCCGGCGCTCCAAAACGGGCGCCGGTTGTTTTTTATTTACTTTCGATCCCGGTCTGACGGTCTACTCCGAGGTAGAACAGTGCGACGGTTCCCGGGCCCGAGTGCGCCCCGATGACAGGGCCTATGTTCCCAATGGCAAACTGCTTCGTTCCGAACAGGGTCGCCACCTGTTTTTTTACGTATTCCGAGCTTTCCGGCGAATCGGCGCTGGCGATAAAGATCATCTGGCTGCCGGGGGCCTCGGCGGTCTTTTTCATATGGACCGTAAGGTCGTCGAGCGACTGTTTTCTGCCCCGTATCTTATCCACCAGAATGATGTGGCCTTCGTCGTCGAAATGCATAACGGGCTTGATGCCGAGCACGGTACCGACCAGCGCGGAGGCCCCGGAGATCCGGCCGCCGCGTTTCAGGTGGTTGAGGTCGTCCACGGTGAACCAGTGATGCATGAAATTCCGGTTCTGCTCCATCCAACCCCTGACTTCGTCGATGGTCTTCCCTTCCTTCTGAAGCTGCGCCGCGTGCCAGACAAGCAGCCCTTCGCCCATGGAAGCCGCCAGAGTGTCGACCGCGTAGACTTTCCGGTCCGGATATCGCTGCGCAAGGTCCTTCGCCGCGATGACGGAATTGTTGTATGTACCGCTGAGGCCGGAAGAAAAGCCGAGGTACAGCACATCATGCCCGTCTTTGAGCATCGGTTCGAACGTTTCTGTGAATGTTGCAAGACTAATTTGGTTTGTCGTGGAGCTCTGGCCGGCGGAAAGCCGCACATAGAAGTCGTGGGAAGAGATTTCGCGCTCATCCGGGTAATTGAAAAACGAATCGTCGCCTATGGTGAAATTCATAGGGATGACCGTAACACCAAGCTCGTCGACCATCGCCTGCGGCAAATCGCTTGTGGAATCCGTTACGATTTTAAAATCGCTCATAAAAAGCCGTTCCCTTTCCTCCCCCATTCAGGGAATTTCTGGTCGCTTTTTATTATACCCTTTTAGGATGGTTTTGTCATCAGACAATCCTGCCGGTTCGTAAACAGGAGAGTGTCCGCCCCGGGCGCGGACATGCGGCGGGTTCTGTTGTTCGGAACGAGATGTGGTGGCTTTACTTACGGGATGAGGAAACAAAGCTCCCCATATGGCTGGCAATGTACACCGGAAACCGGACGGCAACCCGCATATACCTGCGGCTTTGGGCTCAATACGAAAAAAAGCCCGCCCGAAGCCGGGCAGGCCTTTTTGATTTTTGAGATGGAAGCTCAGACGAGTTCGATGACTGCCATCTCCGCTGCGTCGCCGCGGCGGGGCCCAAGCTTTGTGATGCGGGTATAGCCGCCTTTGCGGTCGACATACTTGGGGGAGATCTCTGCAAACAGCTTGTGAGCAACCGCGTCTTTCGTAACGAAGCCGTGTACAAGGCGTTTGTTCGCAAGGGTATCTTCCTTCGCGATGGTGATCATCTTTTCCGTCAGGGAGCGGACCTCCTTGGCGCGGGTTACGGTGGTTTCAATCTTGCCGTTCTCTAAAAGGAAAGTCACCAGCGCGCGCAGCATAGCGGTCCTGCTGGCGGTGGCTCTTCCGAGCTTTCTGGTTCCTGGCATCGAATTTCACTCCTTTACCTTAAGGTTAAGCGGGTAAACTACTCTTCATCCTTGCGCAGGTTGAAGCCGAGCGAGGCCATCTTCCAGACGACCTCCTCAAGGGATTTACGTCCCAGGTTGCGGACCTTCATCATGTCGTCTTCCGACTTGTTGATGATGTCGCCGACCGTATTGATGCCGGCACGCTTGAGACAGTTGAACGAACGCACGGAAAGATCGAGCTCCTCGATCGTCATGTCGAGGATCTTTTCCTTGCTCTTGTCGTCCTTTTCAACCATGATCTCGGTGCTGCTGCCCTTGTCGGAAAGGTCGACGAAAAGGTTCAGGTGCTCGGTTAGCACTTTGGCGGCGAGAGAAACAGCCTCCTGTGCGCCGATGATCCCGTTCGTCCAGACTTCCAGGGTCAACCTGTCGTAGTCGATGTTCTGCCCGACGCGCGTCGGATCCACGTTATAATTGACTTTATAGACCGGAGTGTAAATGGAATCCACCGGAAGAACGCCGATCACGCTGGCGCTCATGTTCTGCTTGTTGCGTTCGGCGGAAACATAGCCGCGGCCCTTGTCAAGCGTCAATTCCATATACAGTTTCGCCCCGTCGCCAAGCGTGGCGATGTGCATCTCCGGATTGAGGATCTCCACTTCGCTGTCGCACTTGATTGAGTCGGCCGTAGCTTCACACGGTCCTTCGGCGCAGATTTCCACCGTCTTGGGGCCGTTGCAGTGCAGTTTCGCCGTAAGGCCCTTGATATTGAGGATGATCTCGGTGACATCCTCCTTAACGCCCGGAATCGTGGAAAATTCATGAAGAACGCCGTCTATTTTCACCGAAGTGACTGCCGCACCCGGCAGCGACGACAGCAGCACGCGCCGCAGGCTGTTGCCCAGGGTCGTGCCGAAGCCGCGCTCCAGCGGTTCCACAATGTACTTACCGTAAGTTCCGTCTTCAGATAATACGTTTGTCTCGATCTTTGGCTTCTCAATCTCGATCATTAGCGACCCTCCTTGACCATATAGCGGATGAATTTATCTGCCATCATGCTCTCCCCGCGGGGATGCTCCCCCCGCAGGGGGCGGGCATTACTTGGAGTACAACTCAACGATGAGAGTCTCGTCAACAGAAAGGTCGATCTCCTCGCGGGTCGGCAGGGCGAGGACCTTGCCTTCCAGCGTTTCGCGGTTCACGTCGAGCCACTTCGGCACCGGACGGGAGGCGTTCGACTCCAGGACCGACTTGACTTTGTCGCTCTTGCGGCTCTTGTCAAGGATGGAGATCGTTTCGCCGACGCTCGTCAGGTACGAAGGAATATCGACGCGCTTGCCGTTCACGGTGAAATGGCCGTGTGTGACAAGCTGGCGGGCTTCCGCCCTGGAATTGGCCCAGCCCAGGCGGTAAACGACGTCGTCAAGACGGCGTTCCAGCAGGATGAGCAGCTCGTCGCCGGTCTTGCCCTGTTTCTTCGTTGCCATCTCATAGTAATGGTGGAACTGGGACTCCAGAACGCCGTAATAGCGCTTCGTCATCTGCTTGGCGCGCAGCTGGAGGCCGTATTCGGAAGTCTTCTTGCGTCCCTGGCCGTGCTGGCCCGGTACATAAGCCCTGCGCCCGACGGCGCATTTGTCCGTGTAGCAGCGCTGACCCTTCAGGAACAGCTTCTGGCCTTCACGGCGGCACAGTTTGCAGACAGATTCGGTATATCTTGCCATATTTTGCTTACACCTCCTAAAACTACACGCGTCTTCTCTTCGGCGGGCGGCATCCGTTGTGCGGGATGGGAGTGACGTCCTTGATCATGCTGACCTCGAGGCCCGCGCCCTGAAGCGCGCGGATCGCGGCCTCACGGCCTGAGCCCGGTCCTTTGACATAGACCTCGACGGATTTCATCCCATGCTCCATCGCGGCTTTGGCTGCGGTTTCCGCAGCCGTCTGCGCGGCGAACGGGGTGGACTTGCGCGAACCGCGGAAGCCCAGCTCACCGGAGCTTGCCCAGGAAACGGCATTGCCCTGCACGTCGGTGATGGTGACAATGGTGTTATTGAAAGTAGACTGGATATGAGCGGAACCGCGGTCGATATTTTTACGTTCGCGGCGTTTGCGAACGGTAGATGCGCCTTTTCCGCCCTTTGCGGACGTCTTCTGAACTGCCATCTTAGTATCCCTCCCAGATTACTTCTTCTTGTTGGCCATCGTTTTTCTCGGACCTTTGCGCGTGCGCGCATTGGTCTTGCTGCGCTGGCCCCTGACCGGCAGACCCTTGCGGTGCCGGATTCCACGGTAGGATCCGATTTCAATCAGACGCTTGATATCGAACGCCACGTCGCGGCGAAGGTCGCCTTCCACGCGGCAGTTGTGTTCGATATATTCCCTCAGCTTCGCCGCGTCGTCTTCCGTAAGATCTCTCACCCGGATATCCGGATTCACGCCGGTCGAGGAGCAGATGTTGCTCGCCGTTCTGCGGCCGATCCCGAAAATATAAGTAAGAGCGATCTCGATGCGCTTGTCACGCGGCAGATCGATCCCTGCTATACGCGCCATAATGGTTGCACCTCCAAATTAATCGGTTTGCGCCATTAGCCCTGGCGCTGTTTGTGCTTGGGATTTTCGCAGATAACCATGACTTTGCCCTTGCGCTTTATGATTTTGCACTTTTCGCACATTTTTTTGACTGAAGGTCTTACTTTCATAGCTGCATGCCCTCCCTTGTAGGCAGTTGCTTGATACTGTTCTCCCTAGACTGTCCGGGCGCGGAAAACCTGAGCTTCCGCATAATTTCTCGCCCGGCCTTGACTGCGGCGACACGCCGCTATTTGGAACGCCATGTGATGCGCCCGCGTGTCAGGTCGTAAGGCGACAATTCGATGGTCACCTTGTCCCCCGGCAGGATCCGGATGAAGTTCATGCGGAGTTTTCCGGAAATATGCGCAAGAATAGTATGGTGATTGGGAAGCTCCACCGTAAACATGGCGTTTGGCAAAGCTTCGGTTACGATGCCTTCGGTTTCAATTACGTCCTGTTTCGACATAGAATCAGCCTCCTCGTCTGGAAAGCGGTCCTTCGGTTTGGAGCCCGGCAAGGGCCCGTCGGATCTCACGGTTGGTTTGCATCCGGGTTTCGGGCAGCAGGGTTCCGGTTGCGGCCAGGTGCTTCAGGTTCTTCTTTTTCGGGTGTTCCAGCGCGCGGCGCTTTCCGTCGCACACAACGGCGCTTGAAGAGTCCGCCTCAAGCACCACGAGAAATGAACCCCTGTCGCGCCCCGCCGAAGACCGGACCACCAGCCCTCTGACGAAATCCATCGCGCGGCCCCCTTAATCCGGCACCGTTAAAATGACCGGGCCGTCCTGGGTGATGGCGATGCTTTTTTCAAAATGCGCCGAGAGCTTTCCGTCGGCAGTGACCGTCGTCCAGCCGTCCTTCAGCGTTTTCACTTCTTTCACGCCCTGGTTGATCATCGGTTCTATCGCGATGGTCATGCCGGGCAACAGGCGCACACCCCTGCCGGGCGTGCCGTAA
>JAEZRH010000107.1 GCA_023412845.1 Bacillota bacterium | reverse complement strand
TCATGGACCTGAACATAAGTCGAGATATCGCCGGAATCTCTGGGGCTCTGACCGGGGTCCACCGTCGCGGCGGAAACAGGCACCATGAGCAGAGCCAGAATCACCGCTGTAAACGCCCTCAGGATTTTTGTATGTGCGCGCATTCTTTTCCCTCCCGAATTGATAAAAATAAATTAAGCTTAGACGATCATCCCGGCTGTCCCGTTTTGCCCGCTTTTCAGGGGACAGCACAGATAGAAAAAGCCTTATTGGGGATTAAGAGAAGCCACAAAACCGCTGTTCAGCCGTTCAATTAAAAACGGATTTCCACAGCAATTCCGATCAAGACATCGAAAATCCGGATTTGTGAAGCCATCCGATGATGTCGCCGGCGGAAACCGTGCCGCAATGTCAGCCGAAACAAAGTCGGCATATTGGGGGGATTCCATTCCTACCCTTTCCATACCAAACGCCATTTTGAATCACCCTTAATCATATAGAATAAGAATAACAGCAAGCTCTCACAAAATTCTCACAAAGCGGTATGCTCCGTCGCCTTCTCGCAGCCCTTCGCCAATGGACCGGCTGCACATGAAAAATTATGGAGAAAATGCCGATCCGCATCGACGGAAGCTTAACCTCCGTGAAAGCGCGCGGCAGTTTAAGCGCCCTTCGCTGAATCAATTCCACCCGGTCTTTCTCTGCGTTTCATGAAGAGATTCAGATAGAAAATATTTTTTCTGTGACCAAAGGGCCATGCGAAAGCCATCTCTCAAGTCCCATTAATGCCCGTCTCGAAACCGAAGCAGCAGCGGAACCTTTCGTTCATAATCTGTGGGTGCTGAACTGGCCGGCCTCAATCATTTCCACCCGGTCTTCCTCTGTGTTTCATGGACAGATTCAGATAGAGAAAAATTTTTCTGTGACCAAAAGACCATGCGAAAGCCATCTCTCAAGCCCTTGATTGCCCGTCTCGAAACCGAAGCAGCGGCGAACCTTTTGCTGATAATCTACTGTTAGTATAACGGATACCAACGCGTTTGGCAATGCTTAGGAATAGGAATTATTCTTAATTTTTTAATTTTTTTTGTCTGAATTGCACATTTTGAAGAGATTCAGGATTGTGCTATAATGTTCACAATCTCATGGAAGGAAGGAGACACGGCCGTGAAAAAAGCAGCGACAAAACGGAGCAGGTTCTCCCTGGCCCTGATCCTTTCCGGCATTCTTGTCGTCGCTTCCGCGGTTGCCTTGGAAGCATACCGGTATCCGTGGGCGACGGTTTTCGGCGGAAACCAGACTGACTCGGCCCTCCCCGATCCGCCTCCGATCGTCTGGGACGGCGGAGACCGGGAAGTCTCGACTCCCGATTCCAACGCATCCTCAGCGTCTTCTGCCGCCACGATCCTGCCCGGAAACGAATCGCAACAGGAGGATACGCGGTCTGCCGGCTATACGGAACTGGGGATCATCAAGATCCCGAAGCTCGGCCTGTCTCAGCACGTTCTGGAAGGCACGCAGAAGCAAATGCATTACGGCGTGGGTCATGTGACCGGCACGGCGCCCATGGGCGCCCCCGGCAACTGTGCGCTGGCCGGCCACAACACGACTTCGTTCCGCTACCTGGGCAAGCTCGCCGCGGGTGATCAGATTATTCTGAAAGTCGGTCGGAACATTTTCACCTATTCTGTATTCCGGAGCTTTACGGTCCTGCCGACGGATGTTTACGTTTTGAATCAGGTCCCGAACGAAAACGCCGCCCTGACACTGATCACCTGCACGCCTTATCTGACCGCCACCCATCGGTTGATCGTCCAGGCCAGGCTGATAGGCGCGAACGGTCTGGCGCCTTCCTCCGCCCCGGGGCCGGGATATGAGGTTGCTTCCGGACTTGTGCCGGAGAGCTCCGCGCCGCCGGGATGACGGCGTCACGCACAAAAATTTTTTTACAAAAAGGCGCTTGCAAAATGGAGCAATCTGTCTTATACTGAGGGTGGAAAGAAACAATCAACCGATTGACAAATGAATAAAAGGAAATAAAACGATACTGGCAAACCTGTCGAAAGGCAGGGACGCAAAGCTATTGGGTCTAAGATCCCCGGATGGGATTATGATCGCCTGGCCGCCGAAAGTATTTCATTATTTTATAGAAATAATGGGTTCTGTTCAGTGGTCTGAACAGAACTTTTTTTATTTCCTTTTCTTTTAATCCCATGACGCACAGTAGTCAAGGAGGAATTAAAATGAAAAGAAAGTTCTTTGTTCTGACAGTCGCTGCCCTCGTCGCCCTCACGGCGGCGCCCGCGGTCCCCGCGGCCGCCGCGGAATGGGAAAGTGGTCTTGCGGCATCTCCGGTTTCCTCCGCAGCCCCGGCTCAGGCCGGTTCCTCCGCTCAGGCATACCAGGACGAAACGCTCCGCCTCATCAATCAGCAGCGCGCCGCCCATTCGCTCAAGCCGCTGACGGCAACAGCCGCAATGAACGGCATCGCCGCCGTTCGCGCAGAAGAATCCTCACTTCTTTTTTCTCATACCAGGCCCAATGGTTCCAGCCCCGCATCGCTGTTCTCGCAGTATGAAATTTCCTTCTCCTCGGCAGGTGAAAATCTCGCTTACGGCTATTCTTCGCCGAGCGCTCTCGTATCGGCATGGATGCTCTCCCCGGAACACCGGAGCAATATCCTGAACGCGAATTTTGAGTATACCGGCATCGGCGCATATCAGTCTTCGAGCGGAAAAATTTATTGCGCGCAGCTCTTTTACCGTCCTTAAAAGAAATTCGGCCGGAGGTCTGTCTGTTTACATGACGCTGAACTGAAAGCCGAACCGGAAAATACTTAACGTCAATAAAAACACCCGTGACCGTGCTTTGGAATCAGGTAGCTGATTCTCTAAAACACGGCTGCGGGTGTTTTTGCATCATGCGCCGAAGTCGGCGACGGCTCGTGCTTCAGCCCGTGCAGGGTTCTTTTCGACTCCGTGCTTTTCTACAGTCTCCGCAGCAGATCGGTATAAAGACGGGTGGTTTCTGCCTGCGGTTCAATTCCGAGTTCCTCTTTCACGGCGGTTTTCAGCTTGGCGTAGCAATCCACCAGTTTTTCCTTGTTCCCCATCGAAAAATATGCCTCCAGAAGCAGCAGTGCGGCCTCCTCGTCGGTCGGCTCGGCGTTTACCGATTTTTGCAGATACTTTTCCGCCTGCCTGCAATCTTTTTGCGCCAGATAGTAACGGCCGATATTTTTTACGCAGTTGATATAGAAAAGCCTGTACTTTTCCCTGACGGCCAGACACCAGGGATAATCCTCCGTCCCAAATAGATCGCCCCTATAAAGGTTCAGCGCCTTTTCATATCGGGCGATATTTTCATTGCAGACCGGCGGATGGTTTTCAAGAAGCTCCTGAAGCTCCCACAGATCGCAGGACAATCCGCCCATATCCATCCGGTATCTGCCCTCTCCATAGACGATCGCGTTCGGGATCCCCGTATCCTGCAAGGATTTTCTCATCCTGCTGACGGCGCTGTGCAGACTGTGCTCCGCCTGAGGGGGATGCGCCTGCGGCCAGAGTCTTTCGCATAGCTGCCATTTTTCCAGCGCCTCACCCTGATTCAAAACGAAGCAGGCAAAGAGCTCGCGGACTTTCGCGGTAGGCCACCGGACCTTCCGGTCCTGCCGGGAGCCGTAGACCGTAAAACACCCGAACGTAACGATGCGCCGCTTATTTTCGGACGCCGCGGAAAGCGCCCGCCTGCGAAACCCTTTCAGCAGCCGGTTGACGGTCGCATCCAAATCTTCCGCCGTAATTGGCTTTAAGATATAGTTGACGGCATTGACCCGGAATGCATCGATTGCATATTTCTCGTATGCCGTGACGAAAACGATCTGAATCTCCTCGTCCAGCCTTTTAACTTTTCCGGCCAGATCCATCCCGTTCATGCCCGGCATCTCCACATCGGCGAAAATCACGTCCGGTGAAAGCCTCGGAATGTCGTCCAGCGCCTTTGTGGGATCCGTATAGGCGCCGACAATGTCGATCAGACCGTTTTTTTCGACCATCCTTTTCATCAGTTCAAGGCTTGGCCGCTCATCCTCGATGATGACGCCTCTCAAACAGACTCTCTCCTTTCCGCATTTTAATCGATCCGGGTCCCGCTGTGATCATAATGGTCGTCCCCAGACCTTCCGTGCTGCTGAAATCGATTCCGGCGGTTTCCCAGCGGTCTATGCGCCGGCAGACGTTGGCAAGCCCGACGCCTCCGTTAACGTGCTTCCGCTTTTTCACACGGTCCACTTGCTCCGCTGTCATGCCGGTCCCAGTGTCCCTTACGACGATGGTCCATGCATCGCCGGAAGCTCTGGCGGAAACAGAGACAATGCCGCCGTCTTTTTCCCGGAGGCCGTGAGTGACCGCGTTTTCCACCAGCGGCTGGATGATCAGCGGCGGGATCTGCCGGTCCATCAAGTCTTCGTCGATGTCGTATTCGACGCGGATTTTATCCCCGAACCGGGCCTGCTCGATCTTCATAAAGGCGTGGATCAACTCAATCTCATGCCGCAGAGGGACCGTTTGCGTCTGATGATCCGTCTCGAACGCTGAACGAAAATATTTGCTGAGATTTGTCAGCAGATCGGCCGCCCGCTCGCCGTCGGTATAGCAGAAGGAAATGATCGTGTTGATGGCGTTGTAGAGAAAGTGCGGCTTGATCTGTGCCTGAAGGAACGCAAGCTCTTGCTGAGCCGTTTGCTCCATACTCGCGAGGAGGCGCAGCGCTATGACTCCTATGGAAAAAATGAAGAAAATGCAGATTGCAACGGAACCGATTGCCTTGGAAGGGACCAAACGAAAATCGTAAAGAAAATTGTTGGCTGTGCATACTATCAGAGCGCACACACAGAAGCCGCTCAAAACGGCTTCCGCCCGTTCTATGGAATTTACGTTCGTCCGGGGAAGCCTTCTCATGGCCCAGAGAAAGAATAGCTGCAAGAGGACAAGGAGAGCACCCAGAATGCCGGTCAAATAGACATAGAAGGCGTAAGGGGTAAGAATCACCGCCGCCGCGAAGAGCAAAAACGTGAGGCGGGTCGCCCTAACATGCCACAGCGGCAAAAACGGCCGGCTCAGTCTCGCGTATTCTTCAACGGCAGCAACAATGATCGGAAAACTCAACGCCAGCAGCTTGGAAAAGAGCTCAAACGGAATGGCCGGGAACATGATATAGATTAGTTTGTAGCCGTGCGTGACGAAGCACAGGACAAAACCCAGAAATTCGAGGCAGGCGAAAAGGAATGTTCTGTCTTTTCTCCGCGCCAGGCAGACGCACAGGTAGAAAAACGCAAGCAAAAAGCTGACGATTGCGCCACACAGTTCAATCGCATAGGTAATCGACGCGGAAGAACTGATTGCATTCTGCGGCCCGAAGCGGAGCGTATATTGGGTGCCTGCGAAAGGATAATCAAAATTCGCCGTCTGAAGCAGAATTTCCTCTTCGCCGCCATGCAGCTGAAAATAAGCGGTATAGACCTGCTGTCTCTGCTCATATCCATGGCCTTTTAGGGCGGGGACGCCCTGCTCTCCCTGAAGGATTCCGTTCACATACAGACGGCTGTTCATATCAATATTGTCGACTGTCAGACCGTAGGTCTGCGGGGAGGATGCGGTCCTGACGAGAAGCCGATACGTGCGGATGCCTTTGGGGCGAAGGAGCTTTGGGGAGTTCCCGCCGATCCTGCCTGCGGTAAGGTCGACATAACCCGTCAGCCTGGGAGTCTGGCCCCCGGCGCCGCTGAAATCGCCGGGGCTGAGAAGCTGCCCGTCGTAGCAGGCCCATTTTCCCGACAGGGAAACCGGTCCTTTTTTGGTAAAATCCCATGTGGAGAGATCCATTACGCCCCTGGCCGCCGCGGGGGCGGATCCCCTGATGAGTGGATCGGAATACGATAACAGGACGGAAAATAGCAATATCGCCAAAACAACTACCGGTAAAATTATTTTTTTCATCGACTGATATCAACTTCTTGCGTGTAGACTTTATTCTCAGTATACCATAAAGTGTAACACAAAGCGGAGAGATAAAGAAGCGTGCACCCGAAAAGTAACATGGTAAGATCGATGTATTCCCGCTGACAGCGGGCAGCCGCCGAACCCATACAAACGCCCGGCAAGGGCGGTACCAAAAAAGAACGCGGCGGCATTCGGACCTCGGGGCCGCAGGGGCTTCGGAACCGGGCAATCCGATTTTCGCCGCGGAACAGCTTTTATGGTATAATAGTGCAAACGGAAAACGCGGTCCGCGGGACCCCTTTCCAAAAAAAGAACGGAGCCTGAACCATGATCACGATTTTGATGGCGGCCTATAACGGGCAGAAGTATCTTGCAGAACAGATTGACTCCGTTCTTAACCAAACGGAACGGGACTGGAAGCTGATTGTTCAGGACGACTGTTCCCGCGATGCGACTTTCGCCGTCGCCAAAGAATACTCGCTGAGATATCCCGACAGGATTTCCGCCGTCTACAGGGAAAGCCCCTCCGGAAGCGCACAGAACAATTTTTTCAGCATGCTCCGCTTTGCGGATTCGGAATACGTCATGTTCTGCGACGACGACGACATATGGCTGCCTGAAAAAGCAGAGATCACGCTTTCGGAAATGAAACGGCTGGAAAAAATCTGCGGACAGGATAAGCCGCTTCTGGTCCACACTGATCTGCGGGTTGCGGACGGGGCCTTAGTTCCCCTTGCCGATTCCATGATGCGTATGCAGAAGCTGGCTCCGTCCCACAGGGAACTGAACCATCTGCTGGTGCAGAACAACGTCACCGGATGTACCATGATGGTCAACCGGCGCCTGCTGGAGCTGGCCGTCGAACGCGGCCTGCCTCGGCGCGCCGTCATGCACGACTGGTGGTTCGCGCTGATTGCCTCCGCCCTGGGCCGGATTGGTTTTGTTCCCCGGGCGACCATTCTCTACCGGCAGCACCGGGGCAATCAGATCGGGGCGAAAAATGCGGGCAGCCTCCGGTATAATCTCGGCCGTTTTCTCAACGGGGCGGAGGTAAGGCGGTCGCTGGCCGCCGCCTACGGTCAGGCGGGTGAATTTTCCGAACGGTTCGGCCCCCTGCTCGGCGAAGAACAGAACCGGATCCTCGCGGAGTTTCTTTCCATTCCTTCCAGGAGCAAGCCCGAAAGGCTTCGGATTCTTTGGAAAAACGATTTCTGGAAAAGCGGCTTTCTGCGAAGATTCGGGCAAATCTGGTTTCTCTGAAAAATTGCTGTTTTAACCGTTTCTTCTTTCCCTCTCGACACCAATTTTCCCTTCCCGGGACGGGATGGGTGAAATTTTCTTGAAAGAGGGACTGTCATGTTTCAAATCCCGGTATATCTGTTCAAGGACGACCCGAACCGAAGCTGGAAAAGCCCGGACGACCGCTGCCGGGGAAAAGAATTTCTGCATGCCGTCCAAGGGGAAGCGGGGTCGGAGCAAATTGAATTCCACCTGATGCGGAACCGCTCCGAACCGTTTGACCTGACGGGGAACGCCGTTACCTTTTACATGACAAAGCCGGACGGCCGGCAAATTTTCCTGACCGCCGACGTGCCGGCGGTGACGGCCGCACAGGGAATCGCGGCCGTTCTGCTGACCGCACAGTGCACCGCCGCAAGCGGAATCGCGAAACGCGGCGAAGTCCGCGTCACGGCAGGCGACGGCAGCGTCCTGAAATTCCCCGCCCCGGATATTTCCGTCTCCCGTTCCGACACGGAAAACGCGTTGGAAAGCACTTCGGAATTTCAGGCTCTGGATGAGGCGCTGAACCGTGCGGACGAAACCGTCCAAAACTATCAGGCCGAGCGGCAGACGCTCGTGTCCGCCTG
>JAEZRH010000105.1 GCA_023412845.1 Bacillota bacterium | reverse complement strand
GAACCCCGCGGCGAAAAAACCGACCGTCGTGATCAGCGAGACGGCGACGGCCGCGGCCGGTGAAATGAACATGGCGATGAAAATGGGAACGTGGCTCGCCAGCGTGAACGACATGGGCCCGATGACGATCTTCGGGCAGAACATCGGGATTACGATCCCGATCGCGCAGAGCAGCGCGGTGACGACCATGGTCAGAAGCCTGTTTTCCTTTGTCATAAAAGATTCTCCCTCTCTTATGCTTGCAGGGAACCCGTCCCGGCAATATGTCTTGTCATATGTCTTGACACATATTAAGACTATTATAGACAGGCTTCGGGAGGCTGTCAAGGCCGTCAAGAATCTTTTTCAAAAAGGACGTTTTCTTCTTTCAGTTTTTGAAGAACGCGTCGGTACGCTTCTTCCGTCGGGCAGAAAAGGGTGTGAAGGTGAACCCCTTCCGTCAGGTCGCACAGGGGAAGCGAGCCGCCTTTTGTCAGTTTCTGCATAAAGTCGTCGGCGTCGAAGCGGGAGAAAATCTGCAGCTGGCCGGAGATCTGACCGTAGACGGCGTGCTCCACGATCACGTCGAGGACGCCGCAGCCGTTGTCCACGACGGCGTACAACTCGCGGCGCATTCCGGCGAGGTCATGCCTGCAGGCCACGGTGCGCACCAAGCCTTTTCTGCTGCCGGGAACATGCAGCACATACCCGCGCGGAGAGGCCGCGATGGGCACGTTCTCGGCGCGCAGCAGCGCCACGTCGCCGACGATCACCTGCCGGCTGACCTGCAGCTGTTTTGCGAGCGCGCCCGCACTGACGGGCGAGTCGCTCCCGCTGAGAATCCGCCGTATCTTTTCACGCCGTTCCGCCGCGTTCATCCGCGCCGCCCCCTCCCGTTTGCTTTCCGCTATTATAGCACAGAATCCTGAAAAAACGAAGCCCCGGCAACATGCCGAGGCTTCTGTAAACCGTATTTGACTTTTCTTTCCGTCCCGACGGCCGCCCGATTTACCAGAAATCGGGTCTTGCCGCCCGGAATAAACTCCCCAAATCAAAACATCGGTATCACCAAGCATTTTTTTGACCGGAACTGTCTACGCATGTTGGCTGTCAATGACTCGCCCGATTCAGGTGTCCCTGCAGGGACTTGCTTTTAATCAAAGCCGGATTCAGTTTCAGTGACAGATCACGCCAGCCCTGGATTGGGATAATAATTGCGTTTCTTTTGGGAAAAACAATTTCGACTCCCTTTTTAAAATTGAGGAGCGCTTTTTAACTGTTCTTTGGACTCAATCCCTTCCGTTCAGATGGAACAGCCGCAGCCCAACAGACCAAGCTGCGTCGGCGTATCCGTGCCCATTGGACTCACTCCCTTCAACTTTAGAAAAGTTTGATTCTCGCGATGTGTCCGTCGCCTGTTCTCACGGCCCACCGACCGTTGTTGCGGTCTGCGCTTCGGAACCAGGCCCACATCCTTTTCAAATCGTCCCTTTTCCTTGCAGCTTTATTATAGCCCATGTTATGTAATAAGTCAATAGTTTATTGTGAAAATTCTATTGTTTTTCAGTTAATTTAATCACATAGTATTTTCCTGTTGACTTTGCAGGCTCCGCACGATAAAATAAGATTTGCCTGAAGGGGGAATTTCCCCCGAACACGCCGGTTTTGTTCCCGGCGATTTCACAAGAGATAAACGCCCGGTGTTCCGGGGAATTCAGCGGCGAGGAGCAATGAATCAATGCATGACGAATTTGGCCCGGATCTTCTCACTTTAGTGGACGACGAGGGCAACGAACATGAATTTGAGGTCCTGGATGTAATCGACAATGAGGACGGCTGCTTTTACGCCCTGCTGCCGACAGTCAGCGATCCCAGCGAAACGGTCGAGGCGGAAAAAACCTACTATATCTTTGAATCCATCGAAGAGAACGGCGAGCAGCAGCTTGCCGAAGTCGAAGACGACGCCCTGCTGGACCGTCTTGCGCAGCAGTTTGAGTCCCGTTTTGAAGAAATGTACGACGACGAGGACGAAGACAGCGGCGAGGACGCCGGCGAAGGCGGCGACGGGGACGATGGCGGAGAATAAGCCGGTTTCCTGCCTGGTGCGCGGACCAGTGCATAAATAACCCTACAATATTAAATCGGGAGCTTTGCTCCGGCGGCGGACTTCAGACCTCCCGGCCTTCGGGCCGGACGAAGGGAGTGCGAAACCGCCGGGCGGGCACCCACCTGCTTCGAGTAGCAGGTTATTCAGCACTTTACGGCCAGGCGGGTCTTAATTTAAAATATCCTGATCGAAGAAAACCGGTCAGGGAGCAATATGGGCGGATTCCGTTTTTGAACGGAGCCCGCCCTTTTCTCTCGCCTTCCGGTGTTCTTTTACATGGCCGGCGTTTGTTTCCGCGCGTCCGGATGATTCCTGCGGTAGGCAAGGTAATTGTCCAGGATCACCGTGGCAGCGACGGCGTCGACGACGGCTTTGCGCTTTTTGCCGTACGTGCCCGTGTCGTCGAGGTAGCCGTGCGCGGTGATGGTCGTGCCGCGCTCGTCCTGCAGCGCGACCGGGACCGGGACGATCTCCCGCAGGCGTTCGGCAAATTCTCTGGCGTTCCGCGCGCTTTCGCCCTCGCTGCCGTCCATATTGCGCGGCAGGCCGACAACGACGGCTCCCGCTCCGCGCGTAAGGACCTCCCGGGCGATAGTCTCCGCCAGTTTTTCACGGTCCCGCTCCGCAATGACTCCGGAGGGGGACGACAGCACCTCATTTTTGTCGCAGACGGCGAGGCCGGTGCGCGCCGCGCCGAGATCGACCGCAAGGATGATCATGGTTCGATCTCCCGGATCTCGCCGCTGTCGTCCAGATTGTGCCGATAGACAGAAAGCTCCTGCGGCATGTGGGAGGAATCGTTCATCACGGGCACGGAACAGCTTCCGTCCCCGGCGAATTCAACGATGCTGACGGCCGTGTTGTCGCTCCACGCGATGTCCTGCATTTCGCTCAGGGGCTTTCCCAGCGCGCGGCAGAGCAGGCAGCGGATGGCGCATCCGTGCGAAACGACGCAGACGGTCCGGCCGCGGTGTCTCGCGGCGATCTCCGTGACGGCCTGCCACATGCGCGAAGCGACCTGCTTTGTGGATTCCCCTCCTGGCGCGGCAAAGCTTCCAGGGTCCTCGTTCCAGATGCGGATTTCTTCCTGTCCGTCCTGCGCAATGTCCTGCCACGACTGGCCTTCCCAGTCGCCCATGTCGATCTCGATCAGCCTGGGATCCTTTTCGACCGCGAGGCCGTGCGGCCGGGCGATGGCCTGGGCCGTTTTGTACGCGCGGATCAGCGGGCTCGCATAGACGGCGGCGAACGGCTCGTCCTTCAGGCGCGCGGCGACAAGCTCAAGCTGGCGCCCGCTGTTCCCGCTGATGTCGCAGTCCGTGCGCCCCTGCAGGACGCCGTCCGTGTTGCCCTGCGCCTCACAGTGGCGCACGAGGAATATC
The DNA here is from genome assembly GCA_023412845.1 of Bacillota bacterium. GTDB lineage: Bacteria > Bacillota > Clostridia > Oscillospirales > Acutalibacteraceae > Thermocaproicibacter. The sequence continues at coordinate 1,296 of JAEZRH010000105.1, read as the reverse complement.
TTTGTCATTTTCCGTATCCACTCCCCTATTCTTTTCCCTTTGACAGTACGGCGGGTTGTCCGGCCGGCAATGATGCTTCCGGCAGGCTTCGCAGTTTCTGTGCCGCCTGCACCGCACTCTCGGGCACGGACAGTTCACGCCGTCTTTGTTTTCCGCTTCCATATCTTCGTCCTTCCCGTCGGTTTCAAAGCCGAAAGGGCGCCCCCGCGTCCGGCTTACAAGCGGATAGGCCCGATCCGGCCGACGATCGCGTCGCGCATACGCACGGCTTCTTCCGCCGCGGCTTTGGCGTAATCAGCTTCCGCAGCGCTCTGCTTTTTCCAGGCGCAGAGGAGGGAGCGCGAAGCGTTGACCACGGCGCCGAGGCCGTTGTGATCGAAGGCGGGCGCCACGTCGGCGGCGCCGCCGCCCTGGGCGCCGTAACCGGGAACGAGGAAAAACGTCTCCGGCAGCATCTCGCGCAGCTCTTTGAGCTGCCTCGGCCACGTCGCCCCAACGACGGCCCCCACGCCGCTGTAGCCGTATTTTCCGGGCAGGGCCTTGCCCCATTCCGCGCAGAAGCGGCCCATCGCTTCGTAAAGCGTCTCTCCGCCTTCAAAGGACTGGTTCTGCAGCTCGTCGGAGGATTCATTCGACGTCTTCGCAAGCACAAAGATGCCCTTGTCGAATTCGGCGCATACCTTGAGAAGCGGTTGGATGCCGTCGGTGCCGAGGTAGCCGTTCACCGTCAGCGCGTCGGCCCCGAACGCGGCGATCTTTTCGCCGCCGACGTCCGTTTCGCCCAAATGCGCCGCGGCGTAAGCCTGCATGGTGCTGCCGATGTCATTGCGCTTGCCGTCCGTAATGACGTACATGCCCTTCGATCTTGCATAATCAATGGTCTCGCGCAGCGCCTTCACGCCCTGCCAGCCGTACAGCTCGTAATAGGCGCACTGGGGTTTCACCGCCGGTACGATGCCGCTGAGCGCGTCGATGATTCCCCTGTTGAAGGTCAGGACGGCGTCTGCGGCACCTTCCAGGGTCCTGCCGAATTTTGCAAAAGATTTTTCCTGAATGGATACCGGAACGTACTCAAGCTTTGGGTCCAACCCGGCGACCGTCGGGTTTTGGAGTTCGGCGATCTTTTCGATCAGCCTGTCAAACGACATATTCGATTCCTCCTGTCTGCGGCGTGCCGCCGCCACACACCGCCGTTTTGCCCGGTGGAAAAATTTCGTTTGCTCCGGCGGTGGGGCGCAAAGCACCGTACGCGCTTACGGCGGGCCAAAACCGGCCATAGCCGCGGGGGGGGGGGGG
>JAEZRH010000141.1 GCA_023412845.1 Bacillota bacterium | reverse complement strand
GGCCAGGGGTTCGAGTCCCTTTTGGCGCGCCAGAGGGATAATATGGTGGATGTAGCTTAGCTGGTTAAAGCGCCAGTTTGTGGCACTGGAGACCGTGGGTTCGAATCCCATCTTCCACCCCATATATAACGGATCTATGCGGCTTCTTTTCGCCGCATTTTGCAATGGGCTGTAGCCAAGGGGTAAGGCAACGGACTTTGACTCCGTCATTTCGTAGGTTCAAATCCTGCCAGCCCAGCCAAAAGCCTGCTCTGGAGGCTGTTTGTGCGATGGGGCAGGTTTTTTTTGATGATTTGGCTTACGTTTACGCCATTGGAAAATTCAATATGAATCATTAGCTCAGCTGGTAGAGCACCTGACTTTTAATCAGGGTGTCCGGGGTTCGAATCCCCGATGGTTCACCAAAGAGAGACAGGCATTGGAAGAGTGCCTGTCTTTTTATTTTTTGTTTTGAAAAGCGGCCAAAACGGGATGCAATGATCTGGCTTATGGGCTTTCGCCAGCCGCATTCTCTCGGAAACGGGATGAATCCGTGCTTCCAGGCAGGTGGCGGAATTACCTGAAACGCTTGCGGCAGTAGTATCAATCCGGATACCGAATATGATTACGATACGGTAATTTAGTATTTCATATGAAATGTTTTTGGTTGCCTTCAAAGCAATAACGTGATATGATCGTATCATAAGCGAGGCGAATGGATGATGAAAGGCCGCGAAAATGGAATTTTAGAAATCCTGACGGAACAAAATCGGATTGAAGTCGCCGCCTTGGCGCAGAAACTTGGTGTGTCACAGGTCACGGTACGCAAAGATCTTGACGCATTGGAGGGGAAGGGCATTATACGGCGCGAGCACGGCTATGCCGTGCTGCGCAGCGCCGACGATATCAACGGGCGCATCGCGTACCATTATGAAACGAAACGTCTGATTGCCGCGAAAGCGACTGAAATGGTGCGTGACGGCGAAACAGTGATGATAGAGAGCGGCAGCTGCTGTGCGCTGCTGGCCGAAGAGCTGGTAACCGGCAGGCGTGACGTGACAATCATCACCAACAGCGCTTTTATTGCGGGCTATGTGCGGCTCATGGCTGAAGCCAAGATCATTTTGCTCGGCGGGGTATATCAGAACGATTCGCAGGTGATGGTGGGGCCGATGGTTGGAAAGTGCGCGGAAAACTTCTGTGTGGACAAGCTTTTTATCGGCACAGACGGCTATACCGGGCAGACCGGCTTTACCAACAGCGACCACATGCGTGCACAGGCTGTACGGGATATGGCGCTGCATGCGGAGCGGATAGTCGTTTTGACCGAGAGCAGCAAGTTCCTCCGGCACGGCGTGGTGCCGCTGCAGCTTGCGGACCGCATCAAGGCGGTCATTACTGACACCGGCATCCCCGGCGAGGCACAGCGGAATCTGGAGGCGAGCGGCGTCGCCGTATTCGCTGTGCCGAAGCACGGCAGCGAGTTTCCTTTATAATAAAAACCGCCGGATGCCCCGACGCAAAAAGTCCGAAGCAACAAAAAACAGTTGCTTCGGGCCTTTTGTGTTTTTACAGCCGAAAGTTAAAAAAACGCCTGAATTTGGTTTTGAAGAAAAACTTCCCGATAAGACGCTAATTCTTCTTCATGCAGTGCGGACACATTCGCGTAGGCGTAGTCCCGTCCCAAAAGGGTGTATTTTTTCTCTCCGAACTGGTGGAACGGCAAAAGCTGCACGCGGGCAAGCCCAACCTCGCGCAAGCGGCGGCAAAAGCCTGCCGCATCCGCCGGGGAGCTGTTATAATTGGGAACAACAGGAATGCGCGGCAAAATGTCTATCCCCGCGGCAACAGCGCGCTTCATATTTTCCAGAATCAGCCGGTTGGAGACGCCGGTTCCATCCAGATGTTTTTGCTCATCCCAGTGCTTCATATCAAACAGGAGGAGACGTGTGCATGAGGCGACGCGGTCAAACACCTCCGCCGGGGCAAATCCGGTAGTTTCGATGGCGGTATGGACGCTCCTTGCCCGCAGAGCTTCCAACAATGCAACTGAAAAATCAGGATGCAGCAGCGGCTCACCGCCGGAAAGCGTGACTCCGCCGCCGCTTTCCTCATAAAACGGAAGGTCCTGAAGGCAGATGTCCAACACGTCCTCCACCGTATGCCATTTGCCTTCACAGCGCAGCGCACGGCCCGGGCAGTTTTCGACGCAGAGGCCGCAGCCGCTGCAGAGATCGCCCCGGATTTCAACGCGGCCCTGCGACAGAAAGACGGCCTTTTCCGGGCAGTCCCCCGCGCATCTTCCGCATCGGATGCAGTTGTCCGGGTCCCACAGGATCTGCATGCGGCTGCTTTGGCTCTCCGGGTTTGCGCACCATTTGCAGCGCAGCGGACAGCCTTTAAAAAAAACGACGGTTCGGATCCCCGGGCCGTCGTTCAAACTGAATTTCTGGATATTCAGAACCAGAGTTTTCATAAGGTCCCCCTTTCGCCGCAATCCGCCGCGGCAAACCATTATAAGCTGTAATTTCTGGCTGCATTGTAACACATACCGGCTTCCGAATCAATATTATGAAGATAATTTTATTACGAATGAAATTAAAATTACTTATTAACGCAAAAATCTGCTTGACACCGTTCCCTGAAAGTGATATAAGTTTTCGTAGATAAACTACTTTATTTTATATGAAAGGACCTGAGTCGGATGAATGCTTCCTATTCGTTGGGGATCGATGTAGGCGGCACCAAAATCGCGTTCGGCCTGTTTGATGAAAATCGCAAGCTGGTGGCGAAAAGCCGGGTGGCCACCATACAGGGGCAGCAGCCGAAAGCCTTTATACAGGGCCTTTCCGACCAGGCGCGTGCCCTGTGTCTGGCGAACGGTGTAGAGGCGGGAAGCCTTTCGGGCGTGGGTGCGGGGATGCCCTGCTTTATCCGCCAGCCGGACGGCTATGTGATGAAAAGTTCCAACATCCCGGCGCTGCGCGGCTGTGCGGTAAAAGAGGAGCTGCGGCAAGCATTTGACGGCATACGGATTGAAGTAGACAACGATACGCACGCTGCGGCGCTTGCGGAAAACCGCTGGGGCGCAGGAAAAGGTGTTGGCAACATGCTTTACTGTGCAGTGAGTTCCGGCATCGCGTCGGCGATGATCATAGACGGAAAGCTCTTCCGCGGCAGCTTCGGCTTTTCCGGCGAAAGCGGACACATGCTTGTCACGCCCGACGAGGGTCTTCAGTGCACCTGTGGAAAAAGAGGCTGTTTTATGAGTTGGTGCAGCGGCCAGATGATTGTAAAGCATGTGGCCCGGTGGATCCGCGAGGGACAGCCGACCGTAATGACGGAACTGGCCGCTTCCCCGGAACAGATCACGGCCGGCGAAATCGAAAAGGCGTGGCGCATGGGCGATCCGCTGGGATGCAGGGCCGTACGCCAGATGCAGCATTATCTGGCGCTCTGGCTGTTCAACCTGTATGTGTTCACTAATATCGGCTGCTTTGTGCTGGGCGGCGGGCTGCTGAAAATGGGCGACGATTTCTGGCAGCCGGTGTTCGACGAGTTCAACGGCCTGAACGGCGATACCTGCGACGGATGCACAGTCAGTTTTCGGAAAGCCGGGTTGGGCGACGATTTCGGCATCGTCGGCGCAAACGAGCTTTTATATTGAAGATTTTACATATACCGTGAAAGGAGAACTTTATGGGTTACTTTGGAGAGCTGACGCCCCGCATGAACAGCTTCCGCGAGGAACTGCTCAATGCGGAGCCCCGGGTCTGTGTGGAGCGCGCGCTGATTACTACAAAGACCTACCGGGAAAATCAGGATCAGCCGCTGGCTGTCAAACGCGCCCTGATGCTGAAAAACGTGCTTGCGGGGATGACCGTTTTTATCGAGCCGCAGACCCTGATCGCCGGGAATCAGGCTTCTTCGAACCGCAGCGCGCCGATTTTCCCCGAATACGCGATGAAATGGGTCATTGACGAACTGGATCAGTTCGAACATCGAGACGGCGACGTGTTTTACATCACGGAGGAGAACAAACGGAAGCTGCGCGCCATTGCGCCGTTCTGGGAACATAACACCCTTCTGGACCGCGGACTCGCCGCGTTCCCGCCCCACAGCAAGCTCTACTATGATCTCGGCATCATCAAATCCGAAGGCAACATTACTTCCGGCGACGCCCACTGCGCGGTGAATTACGGCAGGATGCTGCAGGTCGGCTTGAAGGATTACGCCCGCCGCGCGAAAGAAAAGCTGGATGAGCTGGATCTGACGGACTACCGGAACATCCGTAAAAGCTATTTTTACCGCGCGATTCTCATCGTGGTGGACGCAGTCCGCGATTTTGCCAAGCGCTATGCCGACCTTGCGGAGGACCTTGCCTCAAAGGAGCCGGCTGCCGCACGCCGGGCGGAGTTGCTGGCTATGAGCCGCAGCCTGCGCCGGGTACCCTATGAGCCGGCCGGCAGTTTCCGCGAAGCGGTGCAGGGCCTTTGGCTGGTGCATCTCGTACTGCAGATTGAATCCAACGGGCACAGCCTCTCGTACGGGCGTATGGACCAGTACCTGAATCCCTACTACGAGGCCGACCTCCAAGCGGGAAGGATCTCCGAAGCGGATGCCGATGAACTGTTGTGCAATCTGTGGCTTAAAACTTACACCATCAACAAAATCCGCTCCTGGAGCCATACCCAGTTCAGCGCGGGTTCCCCGCTCTACCAGAATGTCACTATCGCCGGCCAGACGGCCGACGGGAAGGATGCCGTCAACGCCATGTCCTGGCTGATCCTCAAAAGCGTCGCGCAGTGTCACCTGACGCAGCCGAACCTGACGGTGCGCTACCACCGCGGCCTGTCCGACGCGTTTCTGCGCGAATGTGTGGAAGTTGTCCGCTGCGGGTTCGGCATGCCGGCATTCAACGACGACGAGGTCATTATCCCCAGCTTTATCTCCAAAGGCGTGAAGCCGGAGGACGCGTACAATTACAGCGCCATCGGGTGCGTGGAAACGGCCGTTCCCGGCAAATGGGGCTACCGTTGCACCGGCATGAGCTTTCTCAACTTCCCGAAAGCGCTGCTTATCGCCATGAACGACGGCGTCGACCCCGCCTCCGGCATAAAGCTGTGCGAGGGGACCGGCCACTTCCGCGACATGACGTCTTTCGATGAGGTCATGGCCTGCTGGAATAAGGTGATACGCCGGATGTGCCGGGAATGCACGATCATCGACGCAACCTGCGACATGGTCCTGGAGCAGGACACCGCCGACATCCTGTGCAGCGCCCTCACCGACGACTGCATCGAGCGTGGTCTCAACATGAAGGAGGGCGGCGCGGTGTACGACTTCATCAGCGATCTGCAGGTGGGTATCGCCAATCTGGCCGACAGTCTGGCGGCGATTAAAAAGGTTGTGTTCGAGGATAAGGCAGTCACTCCCGCCCAGCTGTGGGAAGCCTTGCAAAAAAATTTCGAGGGACCGGAGAACGAGCGCATCCGGGCTCTTCTGCAGGACGCGCCCAAGTACGGCAATGACGACAACTATGTCGATCAATTGGTGGTGACCGCCTACGACGCCTATATTGACGAGATGAAAAAATACCACAACACCCGCTATGGGCGCGGTCCCATCGGCGGCGTCTATTATGCCGGCACAAGCTCTATTTCGGCTAATGTACCGCAGGGCGCGGGCACCCTTGCAACGCCCGACGGCCGTAAGGCCGGCGAACCTCTGGCGGAGGGCTGCAGCCCCAGCCACGCGGCGGATAAAAACGGCCCTACGGCAGTATTCAAGAGCGTGGCAAAGCTTCCTACCGAAGAGATCACCGGCGGGGTGCTGCTGAACCAGAAGGTGACGCCGCAGATGCTGGCAAAAGAGGAAAACCGCGGCAAGCTGGTGCTGCTGCTTCGCACTTTTTTCAACCGCCTGCACGGGTACCACGTCCAATTCAATGTAGTCAGCCGGGAGACGCTGCTGGACGCGCAGGCCCACCCGGAAAAGCACCGCGACCTTATCGTGCGCGTGGCGGGCTACAGTGCCTTCTTCAATGTTCTATCCCGCAGGACGCAGGACGATATCATTGAACGGACGGAGCAGATTCTGTAAGAAGAGATCTTTGAATATAAAAACAGATAGGGGTATGGATTATGTACGAACTGCTGTTGGATACCGCAAACCTTGATGAAATTACCGAATGCCTTACCGCATGGCCTGTGGCGGGAGTGACCTCAAATCCCAGCATCCTGAAAAAAGAGGGAGATATCGACGTCTATTCGCGTCTTGCCAAAATCAAGGAACTGTGCGGTGCCGGACGCAGCCTGCATGTGCAGGTCGTGTCGAACACGACGGAGGCTATTGTGGAGGAGGCACACTGTATCCTCGACAGACTGGGCCGCGACGTGTTCATCAAGATTCCGGTCAGTGCCGCCGGCCTGCCGGCAATCAAACGGCTGACCGCCGAGGGGGTCAGCATTACTGCTACGGCCATCTATTCCACCATCCAGGGTATTTTAGCCGTGCTGGCCGGCGCGAAGTACATCGCCGTCTACTGCAACCGAATGGAGAACAACTGCACCGATCCCAATGCCGTCATCCGGGAAATCCGCGGTTTTATCGACGGCAGCGGCAGTACGGCCAAGATTCTGGCGGCCAGCTTCAAGAATGTGGGCCAGGTGACCGCGGCTTATGCCAACGGCGCTCAAAGTGTTACAGTGGGTGCGGATATTATTAGAGCCGGGCTCGGCATGGCCAGCATCCGCGACGCCGTCGACGCTTTTGCAAAGGATTTTGAAGACATCCACGGCAAGGGGCAAACGATGCAGACCATCGAAAAATAAGGGGTCATTCATCACATAAACAGTCAGATTCAGTGCTTAGCAGGTGATATTCCTGCTAAGCACTGAATTTATTGGAGCCTTATTGGCTTCGTTGCCAGGATTACACGTTTATCCTCTGCTATTTTTCAATTCCGGACTTTAAATGATGGGGAAGCGATGATATACTGATAAAAATAGAACGAAACGGGTTCCCGATCCGTATCCTCATCCGGCCGGATCATCTTGAATTCTTTTGATTTACCTGAGTATAACGGACGGTTAAAATCAGATAAAATTTGTGCGTCTGCCGTAAAAGACATATGGCTCTCGGGATAAGGTGGCTGACACTATCAATTCGAAATATACATTCAAGTATGCGCTGATCCATAGCTTCTATTGGTCGGTCTTTTGCAGCAGCTACAGTTTTGCGACAGTGTTTTTATTATCCAAGCATTTCAGCAACAGTCAGATCGGCATCGTGTTTGCGATAGCCGGCATTTCGGCTGCATTGCTGCAGCCGTCTGTGGCGGCGTTCACCGATACGGCCAAAAGGATTTCAATAGAACATATGATTGCGATCCTGACCGGAACGGCCGGAGTATTCGCGCTGACCCGGTTTTTTCTGTCGGATGGCTTTATGATGCTTGCGGTGCTTTGCATCCTGGAGCTTTCCATCCTTTGTACCCTGCAGCCTTTGGTGAACGCCTTGGGGATGCAATTGATCAATCGGGGAATTGAAATCAACTTTGGTCTCGCCCGCGGCGTAGGCTCCATGTCATATGCGATCACCTCCATTATTCTCGGCGTCCTTGTTGAAAACCTGGGGGCGGGATCTCTTACAGCGGTTTCCGTTGGGCTATACCTGGCGCTCGGAGCCGCATCTTATGCGTTTCTGAAGCGGCAAAACGCTGCTGCCGATAAAGATAGGCCTTGTTCAGACAGTGCAGAGAATGTTGAAAGTACGGATCATGTTCCTGCTTACAGTTTGCTGACATTCCTCATGCATTACAAAAGATTCATCGCGTTTCTTGCGGCGATAGCCTTAACATTCTGCTCGCACTCCATGATCAACAACTATCTGATCCAGATCGCGGAGAATGTGGGAGGTACCGCAAAGGACATGGGGATCGCCAATGCGATCTCGGCGGCATTGGAATTGCCGGCAATGATCGCATTCGGCTTTCTGGTCACGAAGATCCGCTGCAGTTCCATCCTGAAATTTTCTCTGTTTTTCTTTGCGTTGAAAGCGGCGGCCACGCTGTGGGCGGCTAATTTATGGATGCTGTATGCTGCGCAGACATTGCAATTCTGTTCCTTTGCGATGTTCACACCCGCTTCGATATTTTATGTGAATGAGATCATTGAGAAAAATGACTTGGCGAAGGGACAGGCTTTCATGACAAGCGCGATCACGCTTGGCGGGGTGGCGGCGAGCTTTCTCGGCGGGCGGCTTTTAGACTATTCCGGCGCACGCGGGATGCTCGTTTTTGGGTTGATCTGCGCGGTACTTGGATTTGCAATAGGAATTTTGGCCGTCGGGAAGACGAGACCCGTTGAATATGCCTGAGGCAAATAGCGCCCCTGTGCGTTACTGTGAAACCGAGGGGTCGGATACTGTTCCGAGAAACAGGATCGCGCCGGTTTCATTGTTTACGATCGCCGTCAAAAACGGATGGTCGACGTTCATAATATTCGTTTTCATCGGGGCGGCGCTGCCGGCCATCATCACGGTCGTAGCGGCTGCGGCTTCCGTCCCTTTTTCATCAATGGCAAGGTAAGTCATGTGCGTTACCGCCGAAATGTAAAGACCGGTGTTCTTCTTTAACATTCCGCTGAAATCGGCTTGATCGGGATCAAACGCCGATTTGAGTCCCAATGCTTTCAGCGGGTCGTTGAGAGAGGCTTGATAGCGAAGATTCACGCGTGGAAGAGAGAGTTTGGCCTGCGTTTCGCCGTTTATATTACCTTTTACATAAGCGGAGATATCCGATGCCGTCAGCTTGCCGAGCATGTCGGTCAGATCCGTTCTGGGGAGCAGAATCAACATGGATGATTTTTCGTCGTCGTAGGGCAGAATGATCCCCTGCAGATTCTGGTTTTCAAAGTAGCGCGTATATTCCCCATGCATAAACTTGACGGTTTTGGTTCCCTTCGGCGTTTCAAACTCTCCGTCTCTCGTGTTCTGGCCTTCGAATTGCTGTTTCCAGTCCGATTTGAAATAGACCGTGTTGATAAGGGTCATGACCGTCTCGGGGTCAAACCTTTTGAAACTGGGATCAATGCGGCCTCCGGTGTTTTTTTTCACCCAACTGTTGATCACCCCTGGCGTGCCGGAGGAGGAGAAATCGAGCGTACAGACGGTGCTGCCGAAAAAATTCTTATTCCGGTCCAGAAAACCTTCGCTGATGTTCCTGCTGTAGGAACTGTTCAGCCAGATCGAATTGGCAAGCGTGAATCTGCTGCTGCCCGTTATCAGATTTTGGAGACCGGCACACTCTTGATCAAAGCCTTCGAGGTTTTTGCTGCTGTTGAGCGTTTTCCCGAATTCCGCGGCCGTCTGCCCCTGCGCCCCGTTATAGGTCATGCCGAGCGCGAGATAAATGCCGGCGGGGGAAAGAAAGACGTTCCCGCCGCCTTTGTCGAGCTGATTCAGAAGATTCAGGCTGAAACCGTTATAGGAACTGATGAAGTCTTCGGACGGCGCAGGGGAGCTGATATGATTCAGGTGCCCTCCGTTGTCGTAAATCGTTTCGGCATGCGCCTGTAAGGGAGGCAGCTTATATGCCAGGAAGGAAAATCCGGCTGCCAGAATCACGACCGCGGCCAAAGAGGCTGCGCCTCTGAACAGCCACCGTCTGCCTTTTCCGCTCCGTGATTCGGGTCCGCCTTCTGTCTGCCGCATGGACTCACGCGTCCTTTCCTCAATATTCACCCATACGTCCGGCGTTCCCGCCGAGAGATCGTTCCGAAGTTTATTCTTAAGTTTGCTTTCAAAATCATTGCTTCGTTTCATTCGGTTCAGCTCCCTTCACCTGCATTACTTCATAGTATGAGGACAGCTTCCTGACGGCGGAGTAATACGTCCATTGGACCGAATTCTGTTTTTCACCCAATAAGGCGGCGATCTCCCTGAACCTGAAGCCCGCGGCAAGATGCAGCAAGACGATATCTCTGGACTTTTTCTCAAGCCGCAGGAGCGCGTCTTTCAGTTCCAGATCGCTCACAAAATCACATTCCGTAAAAGCGGATTGTTTTTCTCCTCCATCTTCCAGCGGCTGAACGGATCCTTCCGAAGATTTCAGCCGGTCCAGGCAGAGGTTCCGCGCAATCGCGAAAATCCATGCCCTGCCGTCTTTTTCGGGAGCGTGAGTGTGTGCAAGCGTGAAGACGCGCACGAAGGTGTCCTGCAGCACGTCTTCCGCGGCGGTTCTGCTGCCGAGAAGGGAAAGGGCATAAAGATAAATCCCGTTTTTCAGCTTGTCATATAATATTTCCAGCGAGGCCGTGTCGCGCCGGCTGATATTCATGAGCAGCCGGTTGATCTCAAAATTCACACTCCATCAACTCCTCTTTAGATAAGACGATTCAAAAGGGCATTTTTTTGGCTCCGAAAATAAAATTTTCCATCCCTATCATAACAGCAAAACGCCCGAAGGAAAAGAGGAGCCGCTGAACATGGAAAGGCCGCACCGGACAGCGGTTCCTTGCTGTACGGTGCGGCCCTCGTTTTCCTGCCTTTGCGCCCGACGGGGGGCTTATGGCAGGGGCAATTCTATTTTCACGGCGCTGCCTTTGCCGGGCTCGCTTTCGATGCCGACGGTGCCCTCATGCGCCTCGACGATCCATCTGACGATGGAAAGCCCGAGGCCGCTGCCGCCCTTCTCCTTGGAGCGCCCTTTGTCGACCCTGTAGAACCGGTCGAAGAGCTTCGGCAGATCCTCCGCCGATATTCCGATGCCGGTATCCTTCACTGTAATAACGACCTTGGCTTTTTCCCTGAAAGCCGTAACGGAAATATCCCCGCCCTCGGGCGTATATTTGACGCTGTTTTCCACCAGCGCCCGCAGCGCCTGCTTGATCAGCTTTCGATCCGCGAACAGGGTGGTTCCTTCCGATTTGCAGATGAAGTGATGCCGCGGCGCAATGAATCTGCTTTCCGATACGATTTCGTCAAGCAGGCCGCCCAGCTCGAAAGACGTCTTCTGCAGCCGGATCCTGTTGCCGTCGCCCCTTGCGAGGAACAGCAGCTGTTCGATCAGACCTGTCATGCTCTTCGTTTCCTTGCGGATGGCGGTCATGGATTCCCCGAGGACTTTCGGGTCATCTTTTCCCCAGCGGTCGACCATATCGGCGTATCCCTGGATCACGGCGATCGGCGTCCGCAGCTCGTGCGACGCGTCGGAGACGAACTGCGTCTGTTTCTCGAACGATATCTGCAGCCGTTCGATCATCCGGTTAAAGGTCACTGCAAGCCGCGTCAACTCGTCGTCGGCGCCGCCGACTTCCACGCGGTTCTTCAGGTCCCCGGAGCTGATCTCGCGCGCCGTCCTGGTCATGGAATCGATCGGCCTTAAAATGCGTCTGCTGATCACGTGCCCGGCGCAGATGGAGATCAATATTCCCAGAGCGTCTGCGAAGGCCAGAAAGGCAAACAAAAGCTTGATGAACCGGTACTCTGAGTGCATATCGTAGCAGACCTGCAGGTAACCGTACAGCCTGCCGTCCCGTGATACGATCCGGCTGTTTTCCGCAACGAAATGGCGGTCGTCTGTTTCAAACACGGCGGTCTTTCCGATATTGGACGCCGCGCTTAAGCTGCCGGCGATCGATCTGCCGGAGGAACTGACCGTTTTCCCGGCCGTGTCGGCAATACGTATCCCGATTTCGGGATTGGAATCGGCTTCGCCGAGCGCGCGGGGATCGGAAAGATCCACGGAACCGCCCGAGAGCAGCAGGTTCAGTGTCCTGATACTGCTGCCGCTTACCTGGGACTTGACCTGTTCGATCAGAAAAAAGCGCACGCCGAAAAGCGTACCGGCGTTCAGGGCGACCAGGACGGTCGAAAAGACCGCCGCGTAGATCAGCGTGATCTTCCACGAAATTTTGTGGGGCTTCAGTTTTTCAGGAATCAGATTCCTTATCTTCCAGAACATATCCGTACCCCCTCACCGTGTGGACCAGCCTGGACTGGAACGGCTCGTCCACCTTCCCCCTCAGATAGCGGATATAGACGTCAACCACGTTGGCCTCCCCGTCGTAATCGAGCCCCCAGACGCGGTCCAGAATCTGTTCCCTCGATAAAACGAGGCCTCTGTTTTTTACAAGATATTCGAGCAGCTCGAACTCTTTCCGGGTCAGTGCGATCGGCTGTCCGGCGCGTTTTACCGTATGCCGGGATGCGTCGATTTCGAGATCGCCGACAGTTTCAACCGGGGAAACCGCCGCTTTTCCGCCGCTGCTCCGGAGCGCCGCCCGGATGCGCGCGAGCAGCTCCGTCATTTCGAAGGGCTTCGTCATGTAGTCGTTGGCGCCGGAGTCGAGACCCGTCACCTTGTCGGCGGTTTCGTCCCGCGCCGTCAGCATGATGACCGGCACGGAGGAAAATTCGCGGATTTTGCGGCAGACGTCCATGCCGTCCATGCCGGGGAGCATGATGTCGAGAAGATTGAGGTCCGGCCCGAAAAGCGGGAAATCGCGCAGTCCCTGTTCCCCGTCGTGTTCGACTTTCACGCCGTAGGAGGCGTGGCGGAGTTCCAGCTCAATCAGCCTTGCAAGCGGCTTTTCATCCTCAATGATCATGATCTTTTTCTGTGCCATTCTCGCCGCCTCCGCCCGGAAAATTTCTTTCCATTTATATTATATTTGCCGGATCCTGCAAAGTCCAGTCTTTCGCGTTCTTTCAGGATGCCGTGGCGTCCTTTTTGATTTTGCCGCGCAGAAAGCCGATCACCGCGGGTATGACGGAGATGATGATAATGGCGATCACGACAACACTGAAATGATCTTTGACGAAACCGATGTTCCCGAAGAAATAGCCGATGCCGAACATCAGAGAGACCCACGCGAGTCCCCCGATGATATTATACCGGAGAAAATGCCGGTAGGACATCTCGCCGACACCCGCCACAAACGGGGCGAATGTGCGGATAATCGGGATGAACCGGGCGATCGTAATGGTCTTTCCGCCGTTCCGTTGGAAAAAGGCCTGCGTCCTGTCGATATATTCCCTTTTGATCAGGGGGATATGCTCCCGGCTGTTCACCTTTTCCCGCAGAAAATGGCCGATGTGGTAATTCACGGTGTCCCCGCCCACAGCGGCGAGATAGAACAGAAGCAGGATGAGGGGGGCGGAGACCGGCATGCCGGCCGCCACGAGCGCGCCGGTCGCAAAGATCAGGGAATCCCCCGGCAGAAAGGGCGTCACCACAAGGCCCGTCTCAATGAAAATAGCGATGAACAATACCGCATAGGCCCACACGTTGTACTGGCTCACAAGCAGGTTCAGGTATTTGTCCAGATGAAGAAAAATATCGAGAATAAAATGAAAATCCAATGTCTTGTCTCCTTTTGCCGGCTCAGCCGCGGATCAGATACAGCGCGATGATAAACGCGCCGAAAACGAAACGGTAGACCGTAAAAACGAATAAGCTTTTCCGTTTCAAAAAATCCAGCAGGAACCGAATGCTGATCATTCCGACGACCGCCGCGGTCGCGACGGCAACAACGAAAGGCAGCGCGTCGATGTGTACGCCGGTCAGGTTTTTCGCGTGGTACAGCGCGTCGCCCAGGATAATTGGCGTCGAGAGCAGAAAGGTGAATTTCGCGATGCTCTCCCGGTCGATACCCGCCGCCCGCCCGGCCGACATGGTGATCCCGGAGCGGGAGACGCCGGGGACGATGGCAAGGACCTGCGCGGCGCCGATCAAAACACTGCGCTTCCAGCCGATGTTTTCCAGACCGACGCTGCTTTTGCCGATTTTATCGCACACATACAGCACAACGCCCATGAGGATGAGAAGAATACCGATCAGAAGCGGATTGGTGAACGCCTCCATGTACTTGTCCAGGGCCACGCCCGCCAAGGCCCCGGGTACGGTCGCGATCACGAGGAACCAGAACAGCTTCCCGTCCTGTGTTTTCGGCTTTGTCACTCCCGAGGCGATAAGCCGGACCCAGTCCCGGAAAAAATACGCGATCACGGCGGCGGCGGTGCCGAGGTGCAGCGCCACGTCGAATACGTTGCCGGGATCCGGCCAGCCGAAAAGCCACGGCATCAGCGTCAGGTGCGCCGTGCTGGATACCGGCAGAAACTCTGTGATCCCCTGTACAATTCCGTAAATAATCGCTTGGAAGATGCTCATGCTTTTAACTCCTTAAACGTTGATTCCGATTCCGACGGCTCCGGCAGCATAACGATCCGCCGCCCGGAACATTTCCATTATAAAGGCATAATAAAGTTATTGTAGTCCACGAAAATTAAAATCCTATTAGAGAAGCGGCTTTTTCCCGCCTCGGCAACTTTCCTGCCGGATCCCGGACAATATTCTTCCCAATTCTGTTTGCCAACGGGGGAGCGGCAATTTTAAATCAAAGTCCCTTGACAGATGAGAAAGCGTACGGTATACTACTAATATTGTGATTTCGAATGAAGAAGGAGGCAGGCAAATTATGAAGCCGAACGGTGTTTTTGGAGTCGATGGGGAACGGTATCGCGGTTCCGGTCGGTTTGAATCAGAAGTGTTTTTGCCTGCTTTCGGAAATTTACGGACGGTTTTTTGCACTTTCCTGTGAAAAACGGCGTAAATATATGCGGGAAAAGTACCTCTGACGATCAGGGGTACTTTTTATTTTTGCACAAAAGGAATGAATACGTTGGAAAAGCATGGTTTCAGGCGAGGCAAGAGGCTTGTCTGGCGCTTTTTGAAGAAGAGCGCCGGCTTTTTTGCCGCCGCATTGATTTTCAGTATTTTGAATACCGGCCTGAACGCCGTCATCCCGCAGGTCGTGCGCGTCGCCGTCGATTCCGTCATCGGGCGGCAGACTGCGGACCTGCCCGGCTGGGTCCGGAACGTCGTTTTACATATCGCCAGCAACGACCCCGCAAAGGGCCTGCTGCTATCCGCGGCCGCGATCCTGATTGTGGCGGTGCTGTCGGGCGTCTGCAACTACATCAGCCGCGCCGGCGTGGCGCAGGGGTCGGAATTATTTATAGAACGCCTGCGCGACCGGCTTTTTGAACATATCCAGCGCCTTCCCTATACCTGGCACGACCGGCACCAGACGGGGGAGATTATCCAGCGCTGCACTTCCGACGTGGAGGTTATCCGCAATTTTGTCAGCACGCAGATGCTGGAAGTGTTCCGCACCGCTTTCCTTGTGCTCCTGTCCGTTTCCATCATGTTTTCCATGAATGTGGCCATTTCCCTGGTCGCCCTTGTTTTTATCCCGCTGGTGCTGGGGTATTCCTGTATCTTCTATTCCAGGATTGCAAAGCGGTTCCGCGTGGCGGACGAAGCGGAGGGGGAACTGTCCTCCGCCGTGCAGGAGAACCTGACGGGCGTGCGGGTCGTGCGCGCGTTCGGCCGGGAACGGTATGAGATCGGCCGCTTCGACGAGCGCAACGACCGTTTCGCAAATCTGTGGATCCGGCTCGGCGGCCTGCTGAGTGCCTACTGGGGAGTCGGCGACCTGATCACCGGCCTGCAGATCCTCTGCGTTATCGTCGCGGGAACGGTCGAGTCGGTCGGCGGCAGGATCACGCTCGGCGAATTCCTGGCGTTCATCTCCTATAACGCCACGCTCATCTGGCCGGTCCGCGGTCTCGGAAGGGTTCTGTCCGAAATGAGCAAGGCCGGCGTCTCCATTGACCGTATCACGGATATTCTGGAGGCGGAAGAAGAACAGGACGCGCCGGACGCCCTGCAGCCGCCTATGAACGGCGACATCGCGTTCCGCCACATCACTTACTGCTACGAGGGGCAGAAGCCCGTTCTGAAAAACATCGATTTCACCATCCCCGCGGGCAGCACCTTTGCCATCCTCGGCGGCACGGGCAGCGGGAAATCGACGCTGATGCACCTGCTCGACAGGCTCTATGACCTGCCGCCGGAGTGCGGCAGCATCACGGTCGGCGGGACGGACATCGCAAAGATCAAACGTTCCTGGCTGCGGGAAAATATCGGCATCGTCCTGCAGGAGCCGTTCCTTTTCTCACGGACGATCGAGGAGAACATCCGCGCGACAAGGCCGGGCGCGTCTCAGGAGGAGGTGCGCCGCGCCGCGCGGATCGCCTGCGTCGACAGCGCGATCGAGGGTTTCGGCAGCGGATACGATACCGTCGTGGGGGAACGCGGGGTCACGCTCTCCGGCGGGCAGAAGCAGAGGGTGGCCATCGCCCGCATGCTGATGCAGAAGGCTCCGATTATGGTGTTCGACGACTCGCTTTCCGCCGTGGATTCGGAAACGGACGAAAAGATCCGCGAGGCGCTTAAGGCGAATCTGGGCCGCTCGACGATCATCCTCATCTCGCACCGCATCACGACCCTGATGCAGGCGGACCGCATCCTGGTGCTGGAAGACGGCGCCGTAGCGGAGGCCGGAACGCACGAAGAACTCATCCGCCGGAACGGAATCTACAAAAGAATCTACGAGATACAGATGAGCAGCGGCGACCGGTCGCTGCTGCAGGCTGTCGATAAAGCCACACGACCGCAAAATTAACAGATGATTTTGCTCTCTGCGTTGGCTGCGCCCGCAAATTTCCGTTACATACACGGAGTATCCCCCTCATTTGCGGGTTTGCCGCCCTGATTCGCGCGATTTCTCGGCGCCTGACAAATTATGACGTCCTTCCGGCAAAAAGGAGTGAAAGCTGATGGGTTATGACGAACAGGAATACAGCAAGGCGTTCGACCTTGGAATCTGGAAAAAGATATTCCCATATTTAAGGCCATACAGCAAAACCGTATGGAAGGTTTTGCTGTTGAATCTTTTCTGTACTCTGGTAGATATTCTGCTGCCTTTGTTCCAGCAGTATGCCATCGACCATTTTATCGCGGGGCATACGCTGAACGGGCTGCCGGGTTTTGCGCTGATCTACGCGCTGACCCTTTC
The DNA here is from genome assembly GCA_023412845.1 of Bacillota bacterium. GTDB lineage: Bacteria > Bacillota > Clostridia > Oscillospirales > Acutalibacteraceae > Thermocaproicibacter. Next base: position 2,032 of record JAEZRH010000141.1, on the reverse strand, counting down.
ACTGCAGACGCTCAGCGTCATCGTGTTTACCCGCGGCTGCATGCGGATCGAGATGTACCTTGGCCGCGACCTGAAACGGGCGTGTTTCGTCCACCTGCAGACCCTCTCGTTCTCGTATTACAATGTGACGCCGGTCGGCTATATCCTGACGCGGGTCATGAACGACACAGACCGGATCTCCAGCATGGTGGCATGGAACGTTGTCGACATGCTGTGGGCGTTAGGCTATGTGCTGGGGGTGTTTGCCGCCATGCTCCTGCTCAATGTCAGGCTGGCGCTCATCGTCATCCTTGTGGTACCGGCCATCGCGCTGCTGACCTGGTTTTTCCAGAGCCGCATCCTGCACTGGAACCGGCTGGTCCGCAAAACAAATTCCCGCATCACGGGTTCGTTCAACGAAGGCATCATGGGTGCGAAGACGTCGAAAACGCTGGTGATCGAGGAGAAGAACGACCGGAATTTCAGGGATATCACCCTGCAGATGAAGGTATCCGCGGTCCATGCCGCACGGCTGAGCGCCGTGTATATTTCGCTTGTGCTTCTGATGGGCTCGGTCGCCACGGCCCTGGTTCTGGACCGCGGCGGGAATCTGGTTCTTCGCGACCTGATGATGCTGGGCACGCTTTCCGCCTTCACCACATACGCCGTGGGAATCTTCGAGCCTATCCAGCATCTTGCCGGCAATTTTTCCGAGCTCATTGCCGTGCAGACGAATATTGAACGCGTCGGCGGCCTGCTGGAAAAGCAGCCGGACGTTGTTGATCTGCCGGAGGTCGTCGAAAAATACGGTGATGCGTTCCACCCGCGCGCGGAAAACTGGGAGCCTCTTCAGGGGGACATCGAATTCCGCGACGTGAGCTTCCGGTATCCTGACGGCGACGAGGATGTCCTCAGCCATTTCAGCCTGAAAATCCCGAAAGGCACCACGTTGGCGATCGTGGGCGAAACAGGCGCGGGGAAAAGCACGCTTGTCAACCTCGCCTGCCGGTTCTTTGAGCCGACCTCGGGCAGAATCCTGATCGACGGGCGCGACTACCGCGAGCGCAGCCAGCTTTGGCTGCACAGCAACATCGGCTATGTGCTGCAGAGCCCGCATCTGTTTTCCGGAACGGTCATGGAGAACATCCGCTACGGGAAGCTGACCGCCTCCGACGAGGAAGTCAGGCGCGCGGCAAAAGCCGTAAGCGCCGACACCGTGGTCGATAAGCTGGAAAACGGCTTCGAAAGCACGGTGGGGGAGGGCGGTGACCGCCTTTCCACCGGCGAAAAGCAGATGATCTCTTTCGCGCGCGCCGTGCTTGCGGACCCGAGAATATTTGTTCTGGACGAAGCGACCTCCTCCATCGATACGCAGACCGAGCAGCTCATCCAGTCCGCAATTTCCCGTCTGCTGAAGGACCGGACCTCGTTTGTCATCGCTCACCGGCTTTCCACCATCCGCCATGCGGACCTGATTCTGGTCGTCCGGGACGGCAAGATCGTGGAGCAGGGAAGCCACGAGGAGCTTTTAAGGCAAAAGGGCTATTATCATTCGCTGTACAGCCGCCAGTTCGCGGAGGAATCGGCAATGGGAGTGCTGAAATAAACCCGCAGACGGGCTGCGGTTCCGGCATGAAAAGAAGGCCCGTTCCCCGGTTCGGGGAGCAGGCCTTCTTTCTTTCCGCAAAGACCGGCCGCGTGTCAGGGTTCATCGAAATTATTTTTGAAAAGCTTCTCGACGGTTTCCATAGCTTCTTTTTCATCGGGTCCGTCTATTTCGACCTCGACGTTTTCTCCGGTTTCAATGCCGAGGCTCATCAGCCCCAGGATGCTTTTGGCGTCGGCCTCTTCACCCGCTGATTTTCTCAGCTTGATATCGGACTGGAATTTCGCCAGCGCCTCCACCAGGACCTGCGAGGGCCTCAGGTGGAATCCTTCCTTACAATTCATCTGGAACGAATTGCTGATCATAAAACTTTTTTCCTTTCTGCGAGCGGTATTTCGTCGATTCGTTATTCATCCATATTTCTCAGGACGTCCAGAATTTCGTCGG
>JAEZRH010000087.1 GCA_023412845.1 Bacillota bacterium | reverse complement strand
GCCCCGAAGCTCGCGGGACAGATCCGTACGGAGCTCGGAAACCGCCTCGGACTGATCGACAAAGACCGCTTTGAGTTCTGCTTCATCGTGGATTTCCCGATGTTCGAGCTGGACGAAGAGACCGGCGCCACCGTGTTCACACACAACCCGTTCTCCATGCCGCAGGGCGGCATGAACGCCCTGCGGACAAAGGAGCCGGCCGACGTCCTCGCCTACCAGTATGACATCGTCTGCAACGGTATTGAGCTTTCTTCGGGGGCGGTGCGCAACCACCGCATCGACATCATGAAAAAGGCCTTCGAAATCGCGGGGTACACCGAAGAGGACCTGAAGACGAAATTTACCTCGCTGTACCACGCCTTTCAATACGGTGCGCCGCCGCACGCGGGCATGGCCCCGGGCATCGACCGCATGCTGATGCTGCTGACGGACGAGGAAAACATCCGCGAAGTCATCGCGTTCCCGATGAATTCGAACGCGCAGGACGTGATGATGGGTTCGCCGAGCGAAGTCACCGAACAGCAGCTCCGCGAAGTGCATATCAAACTGAGAAAATAAAATCCAGCAGGGAGGAACCGGCATGGTCACGCATGAAGACATCCTTCAGATCGCCAGTCTCGCCAAGCTTTCCGTCAGCCCTGAAGAGCTGGACGGACTGACGAAAGACATGAACGAGATCATCGAGTTTGCCGACACCATCAACGCGGCGGTCTCCGACGCATCCGATTTTGACAATATCAACGGCCTCGAAAACGTGTTCCGCGAAGACGTGCCCGGGACACCGCTCGACCGTGAAAAGATCCTGCAGAATGCGAACGCCCGCGAGGACGGGTATTTTCTCGTGCGGCGGCGCGGTTAGGAGGATACGGATGGGCAGGTACGGGACCATTGCAAAATTGCATGAGCTTCTTTCGGCAAAACAGATCAGCTGTACGGAGCTGACGAAGCAATACCTCGGCGCCGTTGAGAAGGAAAACGGCGCTTTGAACGCTTATATCAAAACGACCCCGGAAACGGCGCTCGCGGCCGCGGCGCAGGTGGACAAAAAAATTGCCGCCGGAGAAGAGCTTGCGCCCCTTGAGGGCATCCCCATGACGCTCAAGGACAACATTTCGACAGACGGAATCGAGACCACGTGCGGCTCGAATATTCTGAAAGGCTATGTGCCGATCTACGACGCGACGGTCTGGTCGCTGCTGAAGCAGCAGAACGCCGTTCTGCTCGGCAAAGCGAATATGGACGAGTTCGCCATGGGCTCCTCATGCGAGACCTCGTGCTTCGGCGGGGCGAAAAATCCTCACAATACGGAACGCGTGGCAGGCGGCAGCAGCGGCGGCGTGGCGGCCGCCGTGGGAGGCAACCTCGCCGCCTACGGCCTCGGCTCCGACACCGGCGGCTCCATCCGCCAGCCGGCGAGCTTCTGCGGCATTGTGGGCTTCAAGCCCACCTACGGCACGGTCTCCCGCTACGGTCTTGTCGCCTACGCGTCGTCCTTCGACCAGATCGGCCCCATCACCAAAAGCGTGGAAGACGCCGCGCTGGTCTACGACGCCATCTCCCGCTATGATGAGATGGACTCGACCAGCAGCAGGCAGAAAGAACCGGTGACTCCGCGGCTCGGCAGCAGCATCAAGGGCCTTAAAATCGGCATTGCGCGGGAATATTTCGACGGCATCCGCGAAGACGTGGACGCCGCGCTGCAAAAGGCGATCACAGACTTCCGCGCGCTTGGAGCGGAGATCGTGGAGTTCCCCATGCCGTCGCTCAAATACTGTCTGCCGGTCTATTATATCCTCGCCTGCGCCGAAGCGTCTTCCAACCTCGGAAGATACGACGGCATCCGCTACGGCTACCGCACGGAGCATTACGCGGACCGCAACGACATGGTCTGCAAAACGCGCAGCGAGGGCTTCGGCACAGAGGTAAAGCGGCGCATTCTGCTCGGCACCTACGTTCTGAGCGCGGGATACTACGACGCATACTACAAAAAGGCGCAGAGCCTTCGCGGCACGCTGGTACAGGCGTTCGACGGCGCGTTCGGCAAGTGCGACCTGATGCTTGCCCCCACTGTCCCGACGACCGCCTTCCCTCAGAATTATACGGCGAAGGACCCCGTGGAAACGTATCTGACGGACATCTGCACGGTGCCGGTCAACATTGCCGGGCTGCCGGGCATCAGCGTCCCCTGCGGCTTCGGCGGCGACGGCATGCCCGTGGGCATGCAGCTGATCGGACCGAAGTTTTCGGAAGCTTCGCTCCTTAACGCCGCCCAGCAGTACGAGCTTGCGGCGCAGGAGGAAGTCTTCCGCGCGGTGGAAACGGGGGTTAAGCTATGAACTACGAACTCGTCTGCGGCCTTGAAACGCACGTGGAGCTTGCCACGAAAACAAAAATTTTCTGCTCGTGCCCGACGGAATTCGGCGGCGAGCCGAACACGCACTGCTGCCCCGTCTGCATCGGGCTGCCCGGCACGCTGCCGAAGCTGAACCGCGCCGTGGTGGAGTACGCCGTCATGGCGGGCCTCGCGACGAACTGCGAGATCAGCCCCGTTTCCAAAATGGACCGTAAGAACTACGTTTACCCCGACCTGCCGAAGGCGTACCAGATCTCTCAGTATGACAGGCCGCTGTGCAAAAACGGATATGTCCCGCTCTCGAACGGGCGGAAGATCCGCCTGACCCGCATCCACATCGAAGAGGACGCCGGCAAGCTGGTGCACGAGCGCGGCAATACGCTCATCGATTACAACCGCGGCGGCGTGCCGCTGATCGAAATCGTCTCCGAACCGGACATCCGCAGCATCGACGAAGCGGTGGAGTACGTCGAGCGGCTGCAGGCCACCATGCGCTACATCGGCGTCACCGACTGCAAGAAGCAGGAGGGGTCGCTGCGCTGCGACGTGAACGTCTCCGTCCGGCCGAAGGGCTCCGAAATGCTCGGCACCCGCACGGAGATCAAGAACATGAACTCGTTCTCGTTCATCACGAAGGCGATGGAATACGAAATGAACCGGCAGATCGACCTGCTGGAAAGCGGCGAAGCCGTCATGCAGGAAACGCGCCGCTACGACGAGTCGACAGGCTGCACCGAGGGGATGCGCGGCAAGGAAGACGCCAACGACTACCGCTATTTCCGCGAGCCGGACCTCGTGACCATCCATGTGACGGATGAAATGCTTTCCGCCGTCAGAGCCCGCATGCCGGAGGACCTGCAGCGGCGCATCGGCCGTTTTGTGGAGGATTTCGGCCTTTCGGAAGCCGACGCGAAGCAGGTCGCGGAGCATCGAAAAATCGCGGACTATTTCGAAGCCGCCGCAAAAGGGCTGAAAAACCCGAAAGCTGTGGCAAACTGCATTATCGGCCCGATTTTCGCGCGACTCGCGACCGAGGACGCGAAGGACGAGTTCGGAGTCTTAGTTTCGGCGGAAAATCTGAACGCTCTTGTAAAGCTGCTGGACGAAGGAAAAATCCGCATGAACCTTCTGAAATCCACGCTCGAAAAGATGCTGGACACCGGCAGACCAGCCTCCGATTTCCTGAGCGAAAGCGACCTCGCGGGCTTCGACGAAGACGAGCTGCGGAAGCTCTGCGAGCAGGCCGCTGCCGGCAACCCGAACGCAGTGAAGGATTACCTCGGCGGCAAGGAAAAGGCCATGAAAGCGCTCGTGGGCGCGGTCATGAAAGCGACGCGCGGCCGCGCCGATCCGCAGGAGGCGGAAAAGGTCCTGATTTCTATCATAAAAGCATAACGAAACGGCTCCGGAGAATTCCGGAGCCGTTTTTTCAGCCTCTGTTTTTCCGCCGGCATAGCCGGTTTGCGGCAATTGCGCAGATGGCGGAAAGCAGCACGCAGAAAAGGACCGTGACAAGGTGCGGATTGGCCTGCGCCGCGCTTTCCGTGAGATACGCCCTGCCGCCCAGAATCGCGACCGAGCCGTCGCGGAGTATCTCTTTCAGATGGGCGTGCGCATAGAAAAAAGACACCGCTTCGGAAACCGCGGCCAGCGCGGAAAGGACCGATACCACAATCAGCGGGACAGGGGAATAGCGGCGTCCTTCCGGCTGCTGTATTTCTTCCGGCATAGAGGAATCTCTCCCTTCTTGAGTTAAGCATAAACCCGGGCGCGCTCCCTGTCAAGAAATTTTCGGCCCGAGACCGCACACATAAAGGACGCGCCCTCTGCCGATTGCAGGGGGCGCGCATTATGCTTGACTTGTAATATGCGGCGATTCCGCGCCGCTTTTCAGGTGTTCCGCGCTGTCCCCGTAATCGGGGAAGTCCGGTTCCGGAGAACGCCTGACTGCTTTCTTCGGGCGACTCGCCTCGGGCCTTTTGGCCTTCAAAGCTACACACGCCGCCTTGCGGAAAGTCTTTCTCCCGGTCGCCATGCCGGTCTTTTTCCGGTCGTCCAACGCGTTTGCAATCATAGTATTGGGTACATCTCCGTTTTTATGAATGTCAATTTATTCTGGTCAGATGATATACCCGTTCTGCGAGTCTACGCCCGCAAGCAGAAGCGCGGCGCTGACGAACAAAATCTGGTACGGGCTGCGCGGAACGGAAAAGGTAACGTTGAAATCGTGCGGCTCAAGCACCTTCCCGTCGAGGGTGGAAAGATTGCGCTGCAGGCTGATCGTGGCACCCGAGCTCTCCAACCCGGCGATGCTGAGGGTGTCCTTTGCGCCCGTGCCGCAGGAAACAACGACGGCTCCGCTTCCCTGCAGCAGATCGGCGGCCTGGCGGTTCTGCGCTTCCAGCACGCAGAAAAAACCGTCCGGCAGCGACACCGGCTCCTTTTGGGGACGAAGGCCGTTTTTCAAAAGCAGGATTCCCCGCGTGAGTTCGATCTTCGGGACGCTCGGGCATTCGCAAAGCAGGAATTCCGCCGAAACGCCGCCCTCGGACACTTTTTCCGGACTGAAGAAGCGGACGCCCCCGTACAGGGAAAGCGCGGTCAGCAGCGCCTGCGTGACCGACTTTTCACCGGGATCCCCGCATAAAAAAATATCCTTCAAACCAGTTCCTCCTTTCACGGTTTGCCGTGATGTGAAAAATCCAGCCGCACCCGGCATCACCCGAAAAAAGTTTTCACTCATCATTGTTGACGGTACGGCGGGCATTTATGTATTGCCGTTTTTTACAAAAAAAAGCGGGATGCCTCCGCAGTCACGCCGCGCCGTTCAGCGGGGTACAAATTCCGGGCCACGGCTGGCACGAGAATCCGGAGAAGCTCCCGAGTGTTTGCCTGCGGGAGCCTTGTCGTAGACTGTCCCGCCGGAAGAACCACAGTCTTGCCTCGCGCCAAACGGCGGGCCGAAACCGGCTGCGCCGGTCAGCAGTTGCCGACGTAGACATCATGCAGATGCTTACGCGCGGCCTCGGCCAAACCGTAGACCGTTCCGACGGGGGTCGGTTCGCGGTCGGACATCTTCCAGCGCGGGAAAAAGCGGGTGACGTGCAGCGGGATTCCCGGGTCCACGCCGGCCAGCCAGGACGACAGGGCTTCCATCTCCTGCCGCGTATCGTTCTCGCCGGGGACGATCAGCGTCGTCACCTCGACGTGGCAGGCGGACGAGCAGATTTCGATGGCTTTTTTCACCGTCTCAAGGTCGCCGCCGGCCATTTTGTAAAAGCGCTGTGAAAACGCCTTGAGATCGATATTCATTGCGTCGATCTCCGGCAGCAGCCCGCGGAGGGGCTCCTCGCAGAAGCAGCCGTTCGTCACGACAATATTTTTGAGCCCTTTTTCCTTTGCCAGAGCGGAGCAGTCGCGGACGTATTCGTACCCAACAAGCGGCTCGTTATAGGTGTAGGCGATGCCGATGTTGCCGCGCGGGCGCAACTCCAGCGCTTTTTCGACCAGCGCCTGCGGGGAAAGGAAGACGGTCGGCAGACTTCCGTCAGACATCGAAATGTCGCTGTTCTGGCAGAACGGGCAGCGCAGATTGCAGCCGTAGCTGCCCACGGACAATACTCTTGAGCCTGGGAAAAAACGCCTCAGCGGCTTTTTCTCCACTGGGTCGAGCGCCAGCGAGGTCACCCGCCCATAATTTGCGCAGACGATCTTCCCGCCCTCGTTTCTGCGGGCGCGGCAGAAGCCGATTTTGCCTTCTTCCAGAGCGCAACGGTGCGGGCAGATCCCGCAGACAGCCTTAACGATGGCGCGTCACCTCGAATCGTTCCAGAGAACAGGCTTCGCGGGGCGAAATGCCCGCTTTCTGCTTTGCGATGTCGATCTGCTCCCGCGGCGTATCGACTCCGGCAAGATCGGGCAGCAGCAGCCCGCGCCTTCTCCCCTTCGTCACGATCACGCCGTAGCGCTTCGCATCGAATTCAGCGGCGGACCGGACCGGCTCTGGAACGGAAAGGACATCCACGCTGTAGACAAGATCGTCCAGCTCGTTTTCTTCCACCGGGTCGAAACGCGGGTCCTCGGTGCCCGCGCTGACCGCGTTGCGCAGAATCTCTTCGGCCACGCTGCCCGTCACCGGCTCGATGGTACCGATGCAGCCGCGAAGCCGGCCGTCCTTTTTGAGCGATACGAAAGCCCCGGCCCTCACGGCCTTCATTTCTTCCGGCAGACCTTCCGGAAGGACCGGCCGCCTGCCGTTCTTCACACACGTTTCGAGAGACAGGTGCGCAAGGCGCACGTATTCGTCCTCCCCGGCTTTCCTGGCGTCAAGCTGCCCGCGCCTGCGCTTTTCATACCCCTCAAGGAAGCGCCTGGCCTCGTCTTTGCCCTCCACGGCGAAAGTGGCCACGCCGTACCCCACGCCGAACGGCCCTTCGTAAGAAAGCAGCTCGGGTTTGACGGCGACGCCGTCGAGCGCGCCGGCCATGATCTGGAACGAACGCAGCCCGCATTCGGCCGCCGCGTCGCAGAAATCCGCGTCGAACGAAAGAAAGCGCGCAAAGTCGCCGTCGCGCATGGCCTGCGTAACCTGACCGTCAAACTCCGGGCCTTCCGGAGCGAAGCCGTACGGCCCGGTTTCCGTCAGCTTGTGGGAAAGGTCGCCGCTGGCGACAAACACCGTCCGGCGATCCAGCTTCTCCGCGGTCTGCGCGATGCAGCGCCCCAGCCGGTAATGGGCGGAGGCCGAAAGGCCGGACAGTCCGATGCGCACCACGCGGAAATCCCGGCAGAATTCATGCAGGAACCGCAGCGGAATCATGGTGCCGTGATCGAGTTCCCTGCTTTTTTCGCCGAACGTCCCGGCAGGCAGATTCTCTCTGCCCGCCTCCCGGGTCAGCATTTCAACAAATTCCGTGTCGTATTCGGCTTCTTCCCCCGCCTCGGGGGCGCGGAACGCACTGAAATTGCCGGATGCCCGTTTCCCCGGCGATATGTGGAAATAGTCGGCGTACATGACGGAATGCGGCGACGTCACAACAACGGTCTCCGGCTTCAGGGCCGCGACCCGGCGGCCGACCTCACGGTAGGCGTCGATGGTTTTCCGGATCTTCCGCTCTTCCCCGCGCCCGATCTCCGGAAGGATAATGGGAGGATGCGGCACGATGAACGCCCCGATAATCGACATGGCAAAGCCCCCCGAATCAATTTGATTCTATTATACCACGATTTTCACAAGGCATAACGGATTTCCACGTGCAGAAATTTTCTCTTTGCCGGGCGGGACTTTATAAAAATTGTTTTCCCGTGCGGGACGCCCCGGGGAATTGCTTTGGCGGGGAAATAGGTTTAAAATAAAACTTCGAAGGAAACGATAAGAGCCTGCGGGGAAGGAGTGTATGGCGATGGCCGTTACCATGGAGCAGCTTTTGAATCTGACACAGCTGAAACCTGTTGCTGTTGCCGCAGGCAGAGACGGCATCTCGCGTAAAGTTGCATGGATCAATACCATCGAAAGCCCGGAGCTGGTCGAATTCATCCATCCGTCGGAACTGGTTTTTTCAACGGGCGTTGAAATCAAGGGCGACCGCACCGCGCTGATGACACTGATCCGCGGTGCCTGCGAAGCCGGTGCCGCCGGCAGCGTCATCAATCTCGGGCCGTACATCGCCGAGCTGCCGGAGGAAGCGATCCTCTTTGCCGAGCAGAAAGGCTACCCGCTTATGACGGTCCCGTGGGACGTCCGGCTGGCCGACCTGACCCGCATCATCTGCGACTGCATCATCAGCCGTTCAGAGAAAAACGACGAGACGAAGGACCTTCTCTACCGGCTGCTTACGGCGCGCGGCGACCCCGGGAAACTTGTGGAGCGGCTGGGCGGGCAGGGCTGGCCGGCAAATCTCTCCTGCACCGTGGTCGCCGTCGAAACCGATGGCGAAGACGATTCGGCCCTGCTGCGTGAAATCGGCGGCAAATTTGTTTATTCCTACTACCGCTACTGGCCGTTCGTCATAGGCGGAAGGCATGTCTTTGCGGTGACGTGGCAGAACGCGCAGCAAAACGGAATGGACGGCCTAGCCGATGCCATGGAGAGCCTGGAGCCGTCACTGACACGGTACCAGGCTAGGATGGGCATAGGCGGCATTTGCGACGGGCCCGCCCTGCTGCCGAGGGGCCTGCTGGAGGCCGAGACCGCGGTGCGGGTTTCCGCCTGCCGCTCCGGCGGCGCAAGGTGCCTGCGCTTCGACCGCCTGGGTATTTACAAAGTGCTGCTGGAACTGAGCGGGAATCCCGTTCTTCTGAACTTCGGCCGGTCGCTGCTGCAGCCGCTGATTGACTACGACAAGATCAACGCCACCCAGTATCTCGACTTTCTCCGCGTTTACCTGCAGAACGACGCGAACATCGCCAAAACCAGCAGCCGGCTTTATATCCACCGCAACACGGCGATGTATAAGCTGGACAAAATCGAAAAGATCCTGGGGTGCGATCTTTCCTCGCTGCAGCCGAAAGCGGAGCTGCTGATCGCCCTGATCGTGCACGACTTCTTATAAACTGCCGAAAGCGGGAAGCTCCATTGCAGAGCTTCCCGCTTTTCAATCCGGAACGGGCTTGTGTCTATTCGTAACGAAGGGCTTCGATCGGGTCGAGCTGGCTTGCCTTTTTGGCGGGGTAATACCCGAAAAAGACGCCGATGAGCATGGAGAACCCGACACTGATGAAAATGATGGGCACGGAGATCACGAACTTGAAGCCCATCAGCGAGGTTCCGCCCCAAGCCAGCAGCAGTCCCATGATGATGCCGACCACGCCGCCCACAAGACAGATGATGACCGCCTCGACGATAAACTGCGCGCGGATGTAGCCGCTGCGGGCGCCGAGGGCCTTGCGGGTGCCGATCTCGCGTGTGCGCTCGGTAACGGACACCAGCATGATATTCATAACGCCGACCCCGCCTACAATCAGCGCAATGGCGGCGATGGCGGCGATGGCGATGGAGATCTTGCCCATAATGTCCATAACGGTCGAGAGCATGTTCTCCTCGTTGTAAACGGTGCAGGTGTATTTCACGTTGTTTGCGTACATGCTTTTCATGTATGTCTTCAGTTCATCCGTCAGCGCCCCGGCGTTTTCCACGCTGTTCGGCTGCACCTCAAAGCTCGCGTAGTTCTTGTTCTTGGCTGTCTCCTTCGCTACGCTGACCGGTATGAACATGTTGGTGCGCACGTCTTTCGCCGACGCATTGCCGGAAACCATGCCCGCCGTCTGATATTTATAGACGCCGACGACGGTGTAGACGTCCGTGCCGTCGTCCCCGGTCACTTCAACGGTTTTGCCCAGCGGGTCGACGCCCTGCGGGAACATATTCGACACAAGACGGTCCGAAACGACGGCGACGCGCCGGAGCCCTTTGATATCCCGATCCTGCAGGAAGCGTCCGTGATCCACCTTGATGTTCTGCACTTTTGCGAATTCCGTGTTCACACCGTAGACCGTTACATTCGCGTAGTCGTGGCCTTTCGTGGCCTTGCCGATCGTCGGATCCGCCCAATAGGACATCGCGGAGATCTGGGAGCTGAACTTTTTCCGGACCCTCTCGATTTGTTCCTGGGTCAGAAGGTCCGCGTCATCCATCTTGCCGGTATCGCCGTTCATATTGTTCATGATGCCCGTATTGTCGCGCTGCGCAACATAAACGTAGACGCTGTTCGCACCCATGGAGGACATCTGGTCGCTGACGTTCTGCTGCAGCGACTGGCCGATGGAAACGATGCCGATGACCGAACCGATGCCGATGATGATGCCGAGCATGGTCAGGAAAGCACGCATTTTGTTGGATTTGAGCCCGTTTACGGCCAGAAGGATATTTTCTTTCAGGAACATGATACGTTTTGCCCCTTTCCCGCCGCGGGCCGGTCGGAGACGATCCTTCCGTCACGCAGCGTGACGACCCGGTCCGTTTCTTCCGCCAGTTCCTGGTTGTGTGTGATCAGCACGATCGTCTTGCCGTTTTCGCGGTGTATATTATGAAAGAGGTCCATGACCATGCGGCCGGTGGCGGAGTCCAGCGCGCCGGTGGGTTCGTCGGCGAGGAGGATAGCCGGATCGTTTGCCAGAGCCCGGGCGATCGCGACGCGCTGCTTCTGCCCGCCGGACAGCTCGTTCGGCTGGTGGTGCATGCGGTCTCCCATGCCGACAAGCGTCAGCAGTTCCCCGGCCCGTTCCGCACGCTCGTGCGCGTTCATGCCGGCGTACAGCATTGGCAGTTCCACGTTTTTGAGGGCGTCGTTGCGGGGAATGAGGTTAAAAGTCTGGAACACGAAGCCGATCTTGCGGTTGCGCACGTCGGACATCTCGTTGTCGGACATGCGGGCTACGGAAATGCCGTCAAGAAAGTACTTCCCCCCGGTCGGACGGTCCAGCACGCCGATCATGTTCATCAGCGTGCTTTTTCCGGAGCCGGAAGGCCCCACGATGGAGACAAAGCTGCCCTCTTCCACGGTAAGGCTGATCCCCTGCAGAATATGCAGTTCGTTCGGCGTGCCGATGAAATAGTTCTTTACGATGTCCGTCATCTCAATGATACTGCGTCCCACTGCCTCAGCCCTCCCCGGAGGCGGACGAAGACGCGGAGGAACCGGGCTGGATCACGTCGCCCGCGGAGACGCTCTCCGGGTTCGAAACGTACATCATGCCGTCTTTCAGCCCGGCGCCCGAAATCTCTACGGATACGTCCGTTTCAAGGCCGGTTTTCACGGGGACTTCCCTGACCTTGTACAGATAGTCGGATTTCTCCGCGACCATGAGAGCGTAGCTCCCGTCCGGTTTTTGGAGGAGCGCGTCGTAGGGAACCACAAAGATGTCGCTCTTTTCCTGCAGCACGATGCTGGCACGGGCCGTCATGCCGATGCGCAGGGACGGGTTCTGCCCCGTCACGGTGATCTTCGTGTCGAAAGTCACGTCGCCGGTGCCCTGCGTGGACTGTGTTGCGGCGGGCGCGACGCTTGTTACGGTCGCGGGGATGGCGGCGTCGCCCGTCGCGTCCGTCGTGATCGTGGCCTTGTTGCCGGGTTTGACGCTGTCCACGTCGATTTCCTTGACCTGGGTGTCCACCTCGAGGCTCGAAGCATCCTCCACCTTGAACAGCACTCCGTTCGGCACCGCGCCGCCGTTGGCGCTGCATACGGTCACGATGCCGTCCGCGGGCGCCGTGAGGATGCAGTCGTCAAGGCTTTTCTGTATCTTTTCCAGCGCGGCCTGCTGGCTTTTGTCGGCCGCCTTGTTCACGGCGTCCTGATAATTGGACTGCGCCGTGCGCAGCTCCTGCTGGGCTTTCTTCTGTGCCGCGGCAAGCGTCTTTTGGGCGTTCTCGACACTCTCCTGCGCCTGTGCTAGCTTGGCGGCTTCCGCGTCCATCTCCACTTTGGAAAGCTGGCCGTTATCATAGGAGAATTTATCCGCATTGTATGTATTCTGCTCGGTCTGCAGCGTGGATTTTGCGCTGTCGAGCTGAGAAGCCGCGGAGACGATGTCCGGATTCTGGTTGTGGTTGTAGAGGTCGAGCGCGGTCTCGTAGCTGTCGCTCGCCTGCTGCGCCGCCAGCGATTCGCTTGTGGAGGACGTGCTCATCGTTGCCTTCTGCTGTTCCAGGTCCTTTTCCAGCGAAGAAGTGTCCAGCACGGCGAGGATGTCGCCTTTTTTGACCTTATCCCCGGCGGAGACGGAAACTTTCGCCACGGGATAGGTCAGGGTCGAATAAACGTCGGAAGAATTTTTGCTCTGGATGGTCCCGGAAACGCTGACGGTATCCTGGAGGCTGGTTTTTGCGAGTTGCCCGCAGGCGACGTTCGCGCGTACCTTGCGCGCCCGCCCGCTTACGGAAATGGCGCATACCACGCCGACGACGGCCACCAGGGCCAGGGAAACGAGAATAATGCGTTTTTTTGTGAATTTGGGTTTTGATAATTTCAGGCTCATGTACCAGTACTCCCTGCGGAATATCCGTTCCTCATGCCGATATATTTCAAGTAGGAAATATACAGTGAATTACGGTCGTTTTCCAGTGAATTTTTCATGGTCTGCAGATCGAGCGATGCCTGGTCGTAATCTTTCTGCGAGAGATATCCGTTCGCTACCCGCTGCGTATCGAGCTGTACTTCGGCCTCTTTCCTCTGCACGGTCTGCTGCTCCGTCTGATAGGCGGTGTAGAAAGACGTAACGGTATTGTAAAGGTTCAGGAAAGCCGATGTCTGCGCCTGGGTCGTCTGATCCAGCTTCAGCTTCGCGTTGGCGATATCCTGATCGGTAAATAAATCGTAGGTGTTATCATTGTCATAATGATATTCCAACGCCGCGGACTGGATGTCTTCATTCTTGTTCCGCATTAGGATCACGTCGTTGGCATAGTTGATCTGTGAAATTCCGCTGAAGTCAAAATCTGTTTCGGCGAGTGGAAGGATATCGACGTTCACGCCCGCCGCTACGGGGATCAGAGCTTTCAGGCTCTGATCCGCCTGCGCCACGGCGGAGGTCTGCGCCGCGAGCGCCTGCGAGGATTTTGCCGCGTTGTCCGCAGCGGCCTGGTAATCCTTCTGAGAAAGATAGCCGTTCTGCAGACAGCCTTTCTCGTAAGCAAGCAGCTTCGCGTCGCGGTCGGCCTCCGCCTGATCGCCCGCCTGGATGGTAACGGCGTACCAGTATGCAAGATACGTCTGCTTCGAGCTCACGATGATCTGCTGTACCTGTTCCTCATAGGTGGCTTCCGCAAGGTCATCTGCATGGGCGGCAGCATCAATCTGCTCGTCCGAATCGTATGCTTTCGCGTCGGTATAAGCCTGCCTCGTCTTCATCAAGCTGTTATAAAGGGCAAGAGCGTTCGGATTATATTGCCGCACGAGGCCGTCCAGCGTACTGAGAGAAATAGTTATCGAGTTCGCCGATACCGTATTGTCCGCATCCACAGCGAAGGCCGGAATCCCGGAAACAGATACGGCGGCTGCCAGCAGCACGGCCAAAAATGTTTTTTTCACGCAACCAGTCTTCCTTTCCATCATGAGCCCCGCGGTGTGCCGCGGGGTGCTTTCAAGGTCTATTGTGTATTATTTATTTAGTACAATAATACGCTCAAAATCGAATTTGTCAATCCCCTTCCTGTTGGAAATCAAACTTTGTTGAAAATGGATGAACCAGATGAGAATTTCGATAAAAATTGGTGCGTTCTTCCCGCTGCGCGCCAGGCAAAAAAATCAGCCCTTCGGCTGATTTTTTCGTGATCCCGGTTATATAACGATGCAGAAAGGCTCCGCAGACGGATATAAAAATCCGACGGCGCGGCAGCGTCTCTGCAGTCCGCTACGACCGCGTCCGGCTTCATGGCGGACAAATCGCTTCTTTGCCGAATCGGCACGGGTAACGCTCCTTTCCGGGATTTTCGAATGATAAATCGCTGTTGTTCGTACCGTTATATTCTACTTCGATTTTGTAAAACTGGCAAGGGCCGTCAGGGCCGGACAATCTAAAATATATTTAACACGCCGTACCCGAGAAGGACGGTGTGCGGGCCATGCCGCGGATTGCAGGCAAGAGGATTTAGGAGACGGTCACCGTACACAGCGCCGATTTGTAATTCTGCAGCAGGTTTCCATTCCTGTCCGCCAGGTAAACTGCCAGGTCCGCTTTTGCCGCAGTCTTCGTATTCAGGGGATTCTGAAGATGAATTTCACAGGAGCCCTCCGAAGGGTTTGGGGTGATGGAAAAGGCGGAATATGGATCAATCAGCTTCCAGCATAATTGCGTTCCCTCAGCCATCCGCGAGAGACCGGGCGTGACGGAAGCCTTCACGGAAACGGATTTTCCCTCTTTGAGCACGGCGGAAGGCGCATTCAGCGAGACGCCGTTCCCGGAAAGGGCCTTGAGGGTAAAGCTGTCGAGCATGCCATCTGCGGCGGTATGTTTGACGAAGCCGTACCCGAACGACAGAACGCTGCCGGCGGAGACAGCGCCGGATTTTGCCGAAAATGCGGGAAGCCCATCGGCCCCCCCGCCATAAAAATCAATCACGGGGAAATTGGAGACTCCGGAATTGACGGTAAGGCTCCCCGGGTGCACCGTCACGATTCCGGGACCGGTGACCGTGTCTGCAGCGAGCTTTGCAAACGCCGCGAAGTCCGAACCGTCGCCGAGTGTCAGGGTGTGAACCCCGAGGCCGCTGTCAACGGACGCAGTGCTGCCCGCCTCCATGCAGATTCCTTCGGTACTTGTGATTGCGGGCAGCGTTCCCGCAAAGCCGCTGATTTTCAGGGTTCCGGAACTTTGGCCGTCCAGACCGGCGAAACTGTGGCTGGAGCCGGTCAGGGTCATAACGCCGGAAAACGAAACGGTTCCGGAAACGGTGACGGAGCCTGTGGCTCCCGTTGCATAAACATTGACATCGTTTCCGGAGATTTCTCCTGAAATCGTCGCCCGCCCAATCAGGGTCACGGTCTTTGGGGCTTCCACATTGCCCCGGACGGCCCCGTTATGGATGCTGACGTCTTCTTCCGAAGAGAGGGAACCCGTGCTTCCGCCGAACACGTCAATGCTGCCGTCACACAGCACGTCCGCCGTGCTGCCTCCGTAGACCGTCAGATCCGCGATGCCGCCGCTGAGGGTGACATTTCCCACGGTTCCGCCGCGCATCATCAGAGGCCCGGAATAGTCCACGTCCTCGCCCGTAACGTCGATGAAGTTGTCCGGGTCCCACTTTTTCGCGGCCCACGCGTCATAGGTGCCCATATAGGTTCTGGAGCCGCGCGTCCCGATGACCTGCGTGACGCAGGAACCGGCGCGGGCGGGCACGGGAGCGGAGAAAGGGATCGCAGCCATCAGCATGGCCGCGCACAAGATGGCTTTCCCGGTTTTCTTCATGTCAACACTTCCTCAGTAGGATAAAATTCCGATTCGATCTGTTTCCGGTTTTCAGCTGCCGGAGAAAATAGATTGGATGGCCGACCAGATTTTGGCGAAAATATTACCGATGCGGGTCAGGGGCGAGACGTAGCTATCGGCTTTTTCCTGGTCTTTGATATTCTGACTGTTATTTTCCGTGGTGATTTCCTGCGTGCGCATCACGATCTGGATGCTGGACGGCGTCGGATTTTTGGAAGAGGTAAAGGAAACGGGTTTTGCTTCGTAATCCAGGTTCAGCAGATTATTGTCCTTTTCGTATTTGTCGATCTCGTTGTTCACCGTTTTATTGATTGTGTCGCTGGCAGTTTTAATGGTATCCGTTTTGCCGATCCCTTCCAGGCTCTTCTGAAGGACGGAGATGGAACCGCCCAGAGTCTTTTTCGCGGCGTCGTCCAGCTTGGTTCCGCTGGTTTTCATGAGGCCTTCGAGGGAAGTCAGGAAGCTCTGCGCGCTGCCGATTCCGGAGGAGAGGCTTTCTGTCAGGGCCTCGGAGTCCTTCAGGGTGCTCACGGCGCCGCTTTTGTATTTGTTGGCCGTGCCGGTGGCGCTGTTGACATTCGTGAGTACGTTCTGGCAGGAATCGAGAAGGCTCTGGATATCGCCGCCGATCAGATTGGAGGTTTTCAGCAGCTTGTCGGCGGAGTCGTGCCCGTCGTGCAGATCGTTCAGGTAGTCCTCCAGAGTTCCCATCAGGCTCGAGCTCGAGCCGAGGATGTCCGTCGATTCGCCGGACAGCTGGCTTAACAGGGCCGGAAGGGCCTTTGAAGTGTCGCTGAGAGTATCCAGGGCTGTGATGAACGCGGTGCTGTCCGACTGCAGGCCCTCCAGCATCCCCTCAAAAGCCAGGAGTTCCGCTCCGGAAGCTCCCGCGGCCTGCATCTCTGCCAGCTTTTCTTTCAGATTGCTTCCGAGCAACGTGCCCAGATCTGTGGAGAGCGCCGCGCTGCTGCTTAACAGGGCGCTGTTCTGCGCGCTCAGTGTTTTCGTTGCGGACTGAAGAATGGCTTTGTCGGTCGTAATCGCCGCCTGCTCGTCTTTCAGCTCCGACTTCAGGTCGCTGAGCTTGTCGGCGGTGTCCCCGGTCGTGGTGTCCAGGTTATCCAGCGTATCCCGCAGGTCGCTGATGCTGTCCTTCAGAGAACCGATATGATTCGACAGCGAGTACAGGGTCCCGCTGGTGCTCTGCAGCGTCGTGTTCAGCGTATTGATGTCGGCGTTCACGTCCTGAACGGCGCTTTCCCCTTCCTGCATATGGGGGATCATGGCCGACATCTGCTTCGAGATGGAGGAAAGGCTGGCGATGGCGGCGTCCGCGTTCTGGTAGACGCTTCCCTTGTTCTGGGAGATGTAGCTTCTGGCATCATCCGCCGAATTCAGCCCGGACTCGATCCCCGTGATGCCGCCCGTCATCTCCGTCAGCGTATCCAGAATGGAATCGGTGCTGTCGTTGATGGTGTCGAGAGAGCTTTTCACCTTGTCTTTGTCGCTCTTGATGTCCTTGATGTCCTGAAAGGTGCTCAGGGTGCCCGGCTCCATCATCATCAGGAGTCCGACGGTATCGAACTTTTTCGTCCCGACGCGGATCGTGTATTCCTTTTCCTCCCCCGGAACGGCGGCAAACACGACCGCCTTGTATTCCCCAAGAGTCTGCAGCTGCGACCCGGGGGCTTCCAGACTATAGGTGTCCTTCATTTTGAAGGCGGTGCCAAGTTCCAGAAGCATGTTGTTTTTCAGATAGCTGCTGACGTTTTTATCCGGCGTGGCCTTGACGTCGATCTCCACCAGGCCGGAAACGCCCGCCAGCTTGCCCGGGTCCGTCGGCATGCCGTTCAGCTTGTAGGAGATGTCGAACGTCCACGGAAGGGAGACGTCCTTGTTTTTCGGCGTGTACTGGCTGTAAAAGCTCTGCGTCCCCGCCGGCAGGCTCCAGGTGACGGCGTCGCCCGAAATCTGCGGCTTCGCTTCGCCCGACATGTTCAGAACGCTGTCGTAGGAGCCGTAGTCCGTAATCGTGCTGTTTCCGTTCAGGCTGTAGCCCTTGACGATGTTCACGCCGCTTGTTTTGCCGTAATAGTCGAGGTTGACATAAACCGTTTCGTCGGCCGTCACGGCGGGCGCCGACGCTCCGGCTGAAATTTGGGTCAGGGGGACCAGAACGGCCGCGGCGAGAGAGGCCGCCGCTACCCTGCGCATCTTTTTCATCTTCAGTTACCTCCCTGGTTGCTTTGTTCGAGCAGTTTCATTCCCACACTGGAGTTTTTCAGTCTTTCCACGATCGCCTGCCGCCTTCGAGCACGCTTCGCGTCCGCTTTTTCCCGCAGGCGCTGCATTCGGGCCATATGCTTGGTGATCGGTTTGTCAAATATGTAAATCAGCGACGGCAGGACCGTGACCACAAGCAGAAAGCTCAGAATCGTCCCGCGGCCGATCAGGTGGCCGATGTCCGCAATGGCCCCGACGGACGAGGTCTTGTAAAGCGTGTATCCCGCAAGGGTGAGGATCGACGCGGAAGTGAGCAGGGGCTCCATGGTGTTGGCAATCGCCGTGATCGTGGCCTCCCTGCGGTCCATGCGGGCCCGGTACTCCATATAGTTGTTGGTCAGAAGGATCGCATAGTCCACCGTGGCGCCGAGCTGGATGCAGCTGACCACCATGTACCCGATGAACATCAGCTTGTCGCCGACAAGGTACGGGAACATCATGTTGACGAAAACGGCGATCTCGATCGGGACCAGAAGCAGCACGGCAAGCAGGGCGGAGCGGAAGCTCAGCATGACGACGAGTGCCACCGCCAGAATGGAGATGGAATCCACCAGGTCGTAGTCGCTGGTAATGGTGGATTTGATATCCTGCGTGACCGGCGTCGTGCCGATGACGTAGGAACCGTCTGGATAATATTTCTTCACAAGGGACTGAATCTGGTCGGAAGCCTGAAACGCCAGCGTGCTTTCATCCTTTGTGCGGGTATAAACCAGAATTCTCGCGTAATTCTTCGTGTGCAGCAGCTCCGTGACGCTGTTCGGGAGGATGCTTTGAGGAATCCCCTGCGGGATTTTGTTCGCGTAGGAAGTGACGCTTTTGGTGACGTTCAGGTCCTCCAGAGCGTCCGAAAGCTCTCCTTCCCGCGAGACGGACGTGTTCGGCACAAGAACCAGCAGCAGGTTGCTGCGGCCGAACTGCTTGTCGATGGCCTGTTCGTCCGAGTAGACCTTCGTCCCTTCGCCGGCCCCGAGGGCGGATTCGCCGAACGTGAAATTATTGAGCCCTTTCCCGACATAGGCCGGTACGGCGACGAGGAGCGCCAGGGCAAGGGTCACGTACCGGCTTTTGTAAGAACCCGCGGCGAATTTGTGCATCGACGGTACAAACTGCCGGTGCGACGTTTTTTCAATGATGTTCGCCCAGCGCAGGATGAGCGACGGCATCAGGAACAGAACCGTGATGACGCTGGTCGCGATCCCCTTGGCCAGGCAGATGCCGAGGTCGAAGCCGATGGAGTACTTCATCAGCGACAGCGCAATGAACCCGAAGAAGGTCGCCAGCCCGCAGGCCAGAATCGATTTTGCCGAATGGCGTATAGCGTTTGCAACCGATTCCCGCAGGTCAAGCCCCTTTTTCCGTTCCGCCGTGAAGGAGCTGATGAGGAAGATGGAATAATCCATCGCGACGGCAAGCTGCAGAATTGCGGATACGCTGGAAGTGATGAAGGAGACCTCGCCGAGAAAAATGTTGGTGCCCATGTTGATGGCAATGGCGATCCCCATGATGAGCAGGAACAGAACGGGCAGGAACCACGAGGTGGTCGTGAGAAGAAGAATCACAAAAATGACTCCGATTACCATCCCGGTCGCCCTCGTGATCTCGCGGTTCAGGTTTTCGTTCAGCGATTTGTTCACGATCGCTGGTCCGACGATGTGCCCTTTGCTCCCTACGATCTGCTGGATCTCGCCCAGCGCCTTCGTGGTCAGTTTGGTGGTGTCGCCCTCCCGGAAAATAATATCCATGACGGAATATCCGTTTTTGTAATAATCCTCGGTGTCTTTCGTGCGGATGAAGGACGAGGCCTTGTAGGCGGGCGTCAGGCTGTCGCACCAGGTGACTGAGTCCACCCCGTCCACCGCTTCAATTTTATCTTTATAGGCCTTTGCCTGGTAGTATGTAACGTTGTCGACCATGACCCTGGCCGTACCCGGATAGCCGAATTCCTGCTTCAGGACGCTCAGCCCCTGCTGGGTTTTCGCGGAGGACGGCAGGTACTGGGTCAGGTCGTAGTTGACGTCCACCAGAGGCCAGCAGAACAGGCTGACCACCGTAATGACCGCGAAAAAAATTTCGATGGCTCTTCGCTGATTGATGATAAAATCCACGATGTTGAAGGAGTGCCGGTGCAGTTTTTTCAGAAAGCTTACAAATTTCATTTCCATCCCCCTGTCGTTTCCCTCTGCGGGCTTTATTTTACCGTTAAAATATTATCGATTGAGTCATACAAATCCTCCCGGATTTCATCCATCGTATAGGGAAACTCCTGCGCGATGGCGTTGTAGCAGACGGAGCTGATCAGGTTGATGATGATGTACAGCCTTTTCCGCGCGCCTTCGGCGGTTCCTCCCCCAAGCACGTAATTCTGGATGAACGTTTCCCGTGCGACAGCCATCTCTTCACAACTGTTCAGGCGTCTGTACAGATTCATGGATAAATTCCCGTGAACGAGCTCAAGGAATTTCTTATCGTTTACAAAAAAATTGATCAGATAATCGGAAATAAAAATGACGCTTTGCTTAAAGTCTCTCGGTTCCGTCTCGCTTTTCTTCTCCAGCGCTTCAATTGCCCCGTTGAGCAGGGCGGAAGTCTTACGGATAATCACTTTGTCAACAAGGTCGTCTTTGTCCTTGAAATACAGGTAAAACGTTCCTTTGGCAACGCCCGCATTTTTCACGATGTCGTCAACAATGGTGTTTCGGACTCCGTTCGATGTCAAAAGGTCATAAGCGGCATTATAAAGACTGGCCAGTTTTTGTTTTTTCTTTTCTATCAGCTTTCCGCCCATCATAACACGTCCTTAAATAATGACTTTAAGTCATCTTTGCGGGTATCAGTTTATACCAAAAATGACTTTTAGTCAACATTCTGAAAGCGGGTCTCTCATTTTTCAGCGTTTAAAACAGTTATTTTATTTATATTTCCAGAAATCTATCAACTATAATGGATTGTCCTGGCTGAAATCGTTCATTCTCCTCCATGCCATATCAAGAGGGGCGAAAGAGGGTTTTAATCCCGCTTTTACAGGAACCCTACCATTATTTTTACAATTTTGCATTACCATTGTCATTGTTTTCAACAACAGATTCGCAAATGAAAAAGGAGAGAGAAATTTGATTCAAAAAAAATGGACCGGCGCCGTTGTGTGCGCCCTTGCCGCACTGACGGTATTCTCCGGCTGTTCGTCCGCTTCCGCAACGAGTAAAGCGGACCTGAACAGCATGAGCGTCGACCAGATCACCGCCGAAGCAAAAAAAGAAGGGCGTGTGGATTCCGTAGGGATGCCGGATTCCTGGGCCAACTGGGTTGAAACATGGCAGGACCTCAAAACAAAATACGGCATTGACCACAGCGACACCGATATGTCTTCTGCGGAAGAGCTTTCCATCTTTGAATCGGAAAAGGGCAACGCGACCAAAGACATCGGCGATGTAGGGCAGGCTTTCGGACCGATCGCCGTCAGCAAGGGGCTTACCCTGCCGTATAAAACAAGCTACTGGAAAGACATCCCGGACTGGGCGAAGGACAAAGACGGCAACTGGGCTCTCGGTTACTATGGCACCATGTCGATTATCGTCAACACAAAGCTGATCCAGAATCCTCCAAAATCGTTCGCCGACATTCTGAACGGAAATTATAAGGTTGCCGTGGGTGACGTTACAAAAGCCAGCCAGGCGCAGAACGCCGTGCTTTCCGCCGCAATTGCCAACGGCGGTTCGGAGTCGGACATCCAGCCGGGTCTCGATTATTTCAAGAAGCTTGCGCAGCAGGGCCGCCTCGACAAGGGCGAGCTGACGATTGCGCGTCTGCAGAAAGGCGAAATCGCCGTGGCGTTCCTGTGGGACTATAACGCCTTGAACTATCGGACCAGATAAAAAAGGATGATCCCGGCGCTTCCTTCGAAGTCAGTGTCCCGGCCGACGGAGCGATTCAGAGCGGCTACTGCGAGATCATCAACAAGTATTCCAAGCGTCCTTACGCGGCGGCGCTCGCCAAGGAATACATATTAAGCGACGCGGGACAGATCAACCTTGCTCGCGGCTATGCAAGACCGATCCGCAGCAACGTGAAGCTTCCGGACGACGTAAAGGCGAAGCTGCTGCCGGATTCGGAATACAAGAGCGCGCGGTTCATCAAGGATACGGACGGATGGGACAAAACAGTCAAGGATCTTGGCAGCGAGTGGCAGGAGCAGGTCATCTCCGCCGCAAAATAACAACCGGACCAGTTTGATTTTACGCACGGAATACCTTCCCGGCGGGAAGGTATTCCGTGAAGTTCTTTTAAACAATGTGGTTTGGAGGATCCGATAAAATGACGAAAACAATCTTTGTTCTTCTGGACGGCTGCGGCTATGAAGCCGCGATCCGGAATCTGGGATTTCTGGAACACCTTGCGGAAGACGGTCTCGGCGCCCGCTTCTGTGTACGCGGGGAGCTGCCCTCGCTTTCCCGCCCCATGTACGAAACGCTCCTGACCGGCCTGCCGGTTCACCGCCACGGAATTGTCAACAACCTTATGGTACGCCGGTCCAACTGTGAAAACGTGTTTTCCTTCTGCCGTAAAAATTCTCTCTCAACCGCCGCCGCGGCCTATTACTGGGTCAGCGAGCTTTACTGCCGGGCTCCGTTCTCCCCGGCAACCGACCGGATTCAGCTGGAAACGGAGGCGGATATCCAAAACGGGATTTATTATTTTGAGGACTGCTACCCCGATTCACACGTATTCGCCGACGCGGAGTTCCTGCGCAGCCGGTTCGACCCGGACTTCCTGATGATCCACAGCATGAACGTGGACGATGTCGGGCACCGCTTCACCAGCGCCAGCCGCGAATACGAATCCGCCGTGGCAAAGCTGAATGAAATCCTGCCCGCCTGTCTGCCGTTCTGGCTGGAGGGCGGACGCCGCGTTCTGATCACGGCGGACCACGGAATGAACCGGTTCGGCCTGCATGGCGGTAATACGGAAGAGGAACGTCTTGCCCCGCTTTACCTGTTCGGGCCGGGAATCGTTCCGCAAGTGCGGGAAAGTCCGGTCTCCGAACTCCTCATCGCGCCCCTCCTCTGCCGGATGCTCGGCCTGGAACCAGGCCCGGAGATGGAGTCTCTTCAAAACTGCGGGGTGACTTTCCTTGAAAAGTAAAAAAGCCGGTCTTTGGGGACTGGCTTTTCTGCCATTCGCCCTGATGGCCTTTTTTTATGAAATCATACCGCTTGCCTCGGTCATTTTTCGGAGTTTTATGCCCGAAGACGCTCTCGGCTTCACATGGCGGAATTACGCGGATATTTTTGAAAAAGCGCTTTACCGGCAGGCCGTCTGGAACAGCGTTCTTCTCTCGATCGTATCCTCGTTTGCCGGGGTCGTCATTGCTTTTTTCGGAGCGAAGGCCTCCCGGAATGTCGGCGCGAAATCCCGCGCATTTTTTACGGGAATTTTAAACATGACGTCAAATTTCGCGGGGATCCCGCTGGCCTTCGCCTACATCATTCTGCTCGGCAACACGGGCGTGCTGGTTCTTCTGGGGAAGCGCTTCGGCATCGCGGCCCTCGCGGGCTTCAACCTGTACAGCCTTGCGGGGCTGATGTGCACCTACGTCTATTTTCAGGTACCCCTCGCCACGCTGCTCCTGATCCCGGCGTTTGAGGGGATTCCCGCGCAATGGAAAGAATCCGTGGAGCTTCTGGGCGGCAACGGATTCGTCTTCTGGAAAGAAGTCGGACTGCCGGTCCTGATTCCGAGCCTCGTGGGGACGCTGAGCGTTCTGTTTGCAAATGCGCTGGCTGCCTACGCCACCGCCTATGCCCTTCTGCAAAACAATTTTTCCCTGCTTCCCATCCGCCTGCAGGAGCAGTTCACGGGCGACATCGTTCAGCATAAGGAGTTCGGCAGCGCGCTCTCCGTCGTGCTGATGTTGCTGATGGTCGCCGCAGTCGGAGTCAGCAATCTGATGCTCCGGAAGAAAGGCGGCGAAAATCGATGAAACACAGCGGGAGCTCTGCCGCCGTCGTCGGGGTCATCTGCTTTTATCTGATCTTTCCGCTGATCCTGACCTTCCTCTACTCCGTGTTTCAGAACTGGACCACCCTTGTTCCGAGCGGCTTTACGCTGCAATATTTTACGCAGCTGTTTTCAGACTCACGTTTTCTCACGGCCCTGGCGCGCAGCGTAGTCATCGCCGTGGCGCCGGTTCTCATCTGTACCGTCGTCGTCCTTCTGGCCCTTTATGTCGTCACTGTCTATCTTCCGGGCCTTGGCAGGCTGGTGCAGGTTCTCTGCATGATCCCGTATTCCATTCAGGGAATCATTCTGGCCGTCGGCATTCTTTCCCTTTACTCCGACGCGCCGGACCCGTTTTCGGACCGGATTCTGCTGCTCACCGCGGCATACAGCGTCACGATTCTTCCCTATCTGTATCAAGGCATCAAAAACAGCCTGAGCGCGGTCAACACCATGCGTCTGATGGAGACGGCTGAAATTCTGGGCGCGGGGAAGCTTTACGCTTTTTTTCGCGTCATAGTGCCGAATATTCTCTCCGGCATCGGCATTTCCATGATGCTGTCCTTTTCCATGGTGTTCGGAGACTTCGTAATGGTGAACACCATTGGCGGAAGCTATTTTGAAACCGCCCAGATGTATCTGTATAAAATGCTGTTTGTCTCCGGGCAGCTTTCCAGCGCGATGGTCGTGGTGCTGTTCGTCACGGTTCTTCTGCTTTCCCTCGCCGTCCTGCTAATCAGGCGCAGAAGCAAAAAATCCAGGAGGTAACTGTTTGCTATGCCTTACATTGAATTCCGGAATATCAGAAAATTTTTCGGCTCCAACGAGGTTTTAAAGGGCATTTCCTTTTCCGTTGAGGAAGGCCAGTTCGTCACCCTTCTCGGCCCGTCCGGGTGTGGGAAAAGCACGCTGCTGCGGTGTCTTGCCGGCCTGGAAGAGGTCTCCGAGGGCCGGATTGCCCTGAACGGAGAAGACATCACCGGGAAACTCCCGAAAGACCGGAACATCGGGATGGTATTCCAGCAGTACAGCCTTTTCCCCAATATGACTGCGGCGGAAAACATCGCCTTCGGGCTGAAAATGAAGAAAATGCCCCGGGAGCAGATTCAGGCACGGGTTGAGGAAATGATCCGCATGGTCGACCTTTCGGGCAAAGAAAACCAGTATGCCGGCCAGCTTTCGGGCGGCCAGCAGCAGCGCGTTGCGCTCGCCCGCTCCATTGCGACGCAGCCGAATGTTCTCCTGCTGGACGAGCCGCTCAGCGCCATCGACGCCAAGCTGCGCAAAGAGCTCCAGAGCCGGATCCGGGAAATCAACCGCACACTCGGAATCACCACGATCTTTGTCACCCACGATCAGGACGAGGCGATGATCCTGAGCGACGTAATCCATCTTTTTCACAATGGCCGGATCGAACAGTCCGGGGTCCCCACGGAACTGTACACGAAGCCGAAAACAAAGTTCGCCGCAGAGTTCATCGGGAACTACAATATTCTTGCTCCTTCAGAGTTTGCAAAAATCATCGGCTCCGAAACGGATGGGGAAAACACCATTGCCATCCGCCCCGAGACCTTTTCGGTTTCCGTCGCTCCGCTGGAAAAAGCGACGGATTCCTATTTGTTCGATGCGACGGTGACATCCCATGTTTCCCACGGCAACGTTCTTCGCTATACCATGCTGGTGCGCGAAGTCCCCATCCACGTCGATGTGCTGTTCCGGAGCTTTCAGCTGTTTGAGAACGGGCAGAATGTGTATCTCTGCGTGGAGAAAAAGAACTGTCTTATGGTATCGTAAAGAGTCTCGGATTTATCTCCGCCTACACAACGGCGGCAGGGAGAATTTTCTTCCCGCCGCTGTTTTATAATCCGAAAAGCGGACCGGCACCGCTTGCGCTGCGCCGGTCCGCTTAAAACCAAATATCCTACGTCCATCGGGAGGTGCTTTATGCTAGAGGTTATTCCCTTTCGCTCACCATGACGGCCAGGACCGTGATGTCGTCGTCGTGGCCGTCGTCCCTGCGCGCCACCGCCTGCGATACGAGGATTTCCGCCAGCTCCTGCGGCAGTTTTCCGTCCCATTTTTCAATCTCGGTGCAGACCCAGTCGACGCCGGAGCTGAGCGCGCCGTCCGAAAGCATGACGAGCAGGTCTCCGTCCGACAGGCTGTCGGACGTTTTCGCAAACTTCGCATCGGTCAGAATGCCGATCGGCAGGCCGGGCATATCCACCGGCACGGCGCGTTTCCCTTTCCGCAGGATGCTGACAGGCGCCCCGGCTTTCATGAAATCCACGCTGCCGCTGTAAAGGTCCAGCGCCGCGACATCCATAGTAGAAAGCGACTCGTCGGAAGATTTGACCATCAGAGCGGAATTCACGATCTTGAGCGCCGCGTCGAAGCTGATTCCCGCCTTGATCAGGCGCGACATGATCCCGCACGCCATGGCACCGTCCACCGCAGCGCGTCCGCCGGTGCCCATGCCGTCGCTGATGATGGCGATCTGACGGCCGCAGCCGTCCGGGAAGCATTCCCAGCTGTCGCCGCACAATTTCCCGTTCCCGCAGGCATGTTGCGCGCAGCCGGTCTTCACGCGGTAGAGCGGCTTTTCGTTCATCTGGATGCGGCATTTGCCGCCCGCCGTACCGATACAGGGCTGCTCAAACGTCTTACCGCAGACGCGGGAAATCTCCGCCGTCAGTTCGGAGCGGTTCAGCCGCACGCAGTCGGACGGCAGCGTCACGGCCTCGACCGACATGCGCCCGAACCGATCCGTCCGGCAGCTTACCTCAAGCGGCTGTATGCCCGCCAGGCGGAGAACCTCCTCCACCTTCTGCGCCGCGCCCGAATTGAATTTCTCGAACATCTCCAGCTCGGAGGCCATGTCTTCCAGCATCATGCCCGCCGTCGTGAACTGATTCGCCACCACGTCCCTAATCTGCTGGGCGCGGCTTTCCGCGGCGTCGCGGATGACGAATTCGCCGTAGTTGCGGTTCACGGTCTCCGTGACGGAGTTAGCCCGGCTGCAGTGGGAAAGGAACTGGGTACTGAAATCGCTGCGTTCCACGCTTCCTCTCGAGCGCAGCTTTTCCGTCAGGCCGTTGAACGCATCCATGCTGTCGTTGAAATTCCGGTCCCAGCAGTATCCCCTGAGGCCGCAGCTGCCGCAGACCTCGTCGATCGTCCTGTGGTAAACGCCGTTGATGTCCGGCGCGCAGGTCTGGGACAGCTTGCGCGACACCTCTTCCACCGACTCCGACACACCGGTCAGCGCCTTGGCCGCGTAATCCAGCTTCATCACGACGGAGCGGCGGAGCCCCTCGGAGAGCTCGGTGTCCTCCGTGCGTGAAAACATGCCGACCAGGGAACTCCCCGCCTTGACGGGGATCACAAGGTAGAGGACCGTCGCCGCGGCGACCTCGTAAAGCCCGCCGGCGATCTGCTGCTGCCCGCCCACCTGGAGCGAAGCGATCCCGTTCGCGACCACAAAGGCCGCGGCCGCCGCCACCCGCCCGAGCGGCGAGAACAGGCCCGCGGCAAGCCCGCCCAGCGCGTACGCCCCGGAAAGATAGCTCAGTCCCGCCGTCGACAGGCTGAACATCAGGCCGCAGGCGACGCCCGCGACGCTGCCGCCGCCCACGCCGCCGTACCGCGCCGCATACAGGATCAGCAGGATGGCGAGCACTCTTCCGGCGGAAACGGGGCCGACGGACAAAGCGGAAAGGGACAGCAGCAAAACGCCGAGCGAGAACATGCCGCAGGTAAGCTCCGGGATGCTCCACTCCCCGGCGGGGCGCCCGGAATGCACGGCGGAACCCGCCCTCTCAAAAAAGTAGGCGGCGCAGGCCGCAAGCAGTGATTCCGCTACGAACATAGCGGCCGTGGTGCCGCCGGACCCGTTGACCGTGATGACGGAAATGGACGTTGCCAGCATCGGAAGAAAGGCGATGGCCGGAGCAAAAAGCGGATGCATGCGCAGCTTGACAAGGCCGTTCAGGGTCCAGCGGATCGCGGCGGCCGCAAGCAGGGCCGCAAGGTAATGCACCGGAACGTTGACGGAGGAAGGCAGCAGATAGCCTGCGGCGCTGCCAAGCGCCATGCCCCACAGGAGCTGGTACGGGGAGGCCGCCACCGCCGCAACGCCGAACGGAGCATACTGCCCGAACACAACTCCGCGGGAACAGAGAAGCCCCACTGCGAACGCCGCAAGCTGGCGCGCCGCCGCTTTTGCCGGGGCTGCCGCCGCCTGTGAAAATGTGACCCGACGGGTCGATTCTTTTTCCATAATTTTTTATCACCGCCATGATATTTTTAACAGTTTGTCCAATTTTTTCCTATGTATGCTAATTATAGGACCGCCATATGGTATTTCCTGTCACAAGCGCACACCCTTTCCGCAGGGTTTGGCTCGAAATCTGACGCAGCGCGGAAGATCGTTATTTTTTCTGGCCAGAGGCCGGGGTTTGTGGTAAAATAAAATTTAAGCTATATTTACCTGCCTTTTCAGTCAAAGAAATTTTCTTTCCGGGACCCCACATTCATTTTATGAAGGGACGATTGCAATGAATTACGCTTTCTCCGACCGTGTTCTGAACCTGAAGCCCTCCGCCATCCGCGAAATCTTCAAATACGCGGCGGACCCCTCCGTCATTTCCCTTTCCGCCGGCAATCCCGCCCCGGAAGCTTTCCCGGTCGAGCAGATTCGGAAAATCTCCGCCGGAATTTTGGAGGAACGCCCGATCGAGGCGCTGCAATATAACATTACCGAGGGCTACGAGCCCCTGCGCAGGTACGTTTCCGGCTATCTGAAGGAAAAGCACCGCGTCGGCGGCGCCACGGACGACATCATCATCACGAGCGGCGCGCAGCAGGTGATGGACCTTCTGGCGAAATCGCTGCTGAACGAGGGCGACACCGTGATCTGTGAGGCGCCCAGCTTTCTGGGATCGCTCAACACGTTCCGCTCATACCGCGCGCATCTGCGAGGCGTGCCGATGGAACCGGACGGCATGAGCATGGAGGGCCTGGAGCAGGCGCTCAAAGAGGAAAAAAACGTAAAATTCATCTATACCATCCCGAATTTTCAGAATCCCACCGGCATCACGATGAGCCTTTCAAAGCGGCGCAGGC
Source organism: Bacillota bacterium (assembly GCA_023412845.1). GTDB lineage: Bacteria > Bacillota > Clostridia > Oscillospirales > Acutalibacteraceae > Thermocaproicibacter. The sequence continues at coordinate 7,313 of JAEZRH010000087.1, read as the reverse complement.
TGTACGAGCTGGCCAAAAAACACGGTGCGCTGATTCTTGAAGACAACCCCTACGGCGACACCCGTTTTGCGGGCGAGCATGTGGAGGCCGTGAAGTCGTTCGACGAAGACGGCATCGTCGTCTACGCAGGCACCTTCTCCAAGGTGATCGCCCCGGGAATCCGCGTGGGCTATGCCGTCGCCCCGCAGCCGATCATCCAGAAAATGGTCGTCTGCAAGCAGGGCGAGGATGTCCACACCAATATCTGGAGCCAGCTGGTCTGCTACGAATTCTTGGCGCACGGCGGTTTTGACGCCCATCTGGAACATATCCGCGGCGTGTACCGGGCAAAATCGAAGGTAGCCACGGACGCCCTCGACCGCTACCTCTCGCCCAAAGTCACCTATCTGCCCATTCAGGGCGGGCTGTTTTTCTGGTGTACGCTTCCCGACGGGATCGACATGGTCGATTTCTGCAAACAGGCCGTGCTGCGCAAGGTCTGCGTGGTGCCGGGCAACGCGTTCCTGACGGACGAAACCCAGCCGTGCTCATCCTTCCGCATCAATTACACAACCCCGACGGATGAAAACCTCGTCCGCGGCATCCAGATTCTCGGCTCTCTCGCGAACGACGTCATCCACTGACCGCAAAACTGATTTGGAGGCAAAACCATGGAATCCGAAACACCCACAGCAAAACCGGAAGAGATAAAAAAACAGGTGATCTTCAGCGCGATCCAGCCCAGCGGCACCATTACGCTCGGCAACTATCTCGGCGCGCTGAAAAACTGGATCGGCCTGCAGGACGACTACGACTGCATCTACGCGCTCGCCGACCTGCACACCATCACGGTGCGCCAGGACCCTGCGGCGTTCCGCCGCCGCACGCTCGAGGCCTATGCCCTGCTGCTCGCCTGCGGCATCGACACCAAAAAGAGCCTGTTCTTCATTCAGAGCCACGTGCCGGCCCATGCGCAGCTTGCATGGGTGCTCGACTGCTACACCCAGTTCGGCGAGCTGCAGCGCATGACCCAGTTCAAGGACAAATCCGCCAAGCATCCGGACAACATCAACGCCGGCCTGTTCACCTATCCCCCTCTGATGGCGGCCGACATCCTGCTTTATCAGGCAAATCTTGTGCCGGTCGGCGTCGACCAGAAGCAGCACCTCGAACTGACGCGTACCATCGCCGAACGCTTCAACGGCCTGTACGGCCAGACGTTCACCGTGCCGGACGGGTACATTCCCAAGCAGGGCGCAAAGATCATGTCTTTGCAGGACCCGGCGAAAAAAATGAGCAAGTCCGACGAGAATGTCAATTCGTTCATCGCCGTGCTGGATAAGCCGGAAGACATCATGCGAAAGTTCAAACGCGCGGTGACCGACAGCGAAGCCTGCGTCCGCTACGCGGAGGGCAAGGACGGTGTCAACAATCTTATGGGCATATACTCCTGCGTGACCGGCAGGACCTATGAGCAGATCGAGGCGGAGTTTGCCGGGAAGGGCTACGGCGATTTCAAAACAGCTGTCGGCGAAGCCGTGGTCGGGCATCTGCGCCCCATTCAGGAACGGTACGCGGACTTCATCAAAAACAAAGACTATCTCGAGCAGTGCTGGAAAGAAGGGGCCGGGGCCGCCGCTTTCATCGCAGGGCGCACGCTGCGCAAGGCCATGAAGAAAATCGGCTTCGTCCCTCTCGGCTGATCCTTTCGGCGCGTGAAAAATCGGCACGTATTGAATTCCTTTTCCGCAAAATCTGATACGATACAGGCAAACGGTGGTGTCGGATGATGTCGGAAACTGTCAAGCAGTACGCGGCGGTATTTCTCCTGCTTTTTTTATTTCTCCTTGTCATGCCGGCGGTCTCCCGTGGAGCTGAGAGCAAAACTGCCGCCGGAGCCGGCACGGTGGAGGACTCCGGCGGCGGAGTGTCGCCGGGCCAAGTCCCGCCCTCTTACAGTTTTCCCGCCGGGACGACGGTGGAAACCCTCACGCAGCAGCTCGCGCCCCAGGGCCCGGACGAGGTGCTCAGGGTACTGAAGCCGGACGGAAGCATCCGGGCCAGCGGCCTGATCGAAACCGGGGACACGGTCGAGGTCCTCGACGGAAGCGGACGGGTGCTTTCCTGCGTGATCGCGCAGGTGGAAGCCGGTTCCGGCTCTTCCTCCTCACAGAGCTCCGGCTCCTCCCAGCAAGACCCTCCCTCCGTATCGCTCGGGCAGCCGGAGGGCAACGGATATACCATTTTTTCTCCCGGCACAACGGTGGAGGCGCTGCAGGATGAGCTTGACGCCGGCGGCGCACAGGGCTGCCGGCTGAAAGTCAAGTCCCACGCCGGCAGGATACGGGGGAGCGGAAATATCTGCACCGGCGACGCGCTGAGCGTTCTGGGCGAAGACGGGAACGTGATCTCCGCGACAAAAACCGTCGTTCCCGGCGACCTGACGCGGTGCGGCGTTCCGACGGACGAAGCGTGCGACCTCCTTTACTCGCACCTGATCCGCCGCAGCGAGCTGACCGGCGAACTGCTGGACGCCGCCGACATGAACCGCGACGGCGCCGTCGACCCAAGCGATCTTCTGCTGCTGAAAAAAGCCGCGGCAGAGTTCGACTGAATCATGCAGAAGCCAAAATCATAAAGCAGAATAAAGGAGATTTCCTGCCATCATGTTTGAACCTGCAACGGTAAAAAATCTGTTTGACCTGACGCATACGCTGGCACGCCCTCTGCTGGAGCCGCTGTGCTACCCGTGGGAGGCATTGCCCGACATCGGGGATTTTATCCTGCGTCTGGGGGCAACCCTTCCCGAAGAGGAATATGAAAAGCGCGGAGAAAACGTCTGGGTCGCGAAGTCGGCCCATGTTTTCGATTCCGCCTACCTGCACGGCCCGTGCATTATCGGACCGGAAACCGAGGTTCGGCAGTGCGCTTTCGTGCGCAGCAACGCGCTGGTCGGCGCGGGCTGCGTTGTCGGCAACTCGACGGAACTGAAAAACGTCATCCTGTTCGACAATGTTCAGGTGCCGCATTACAATTACGTTGGCGACTCCATCCTCGGCTTCAAGTCGCATATGGGCGCAGGGTCCATCACCTCCAACGTGAAATCCGACAAAACCCTCGTGACCGTGAACACCGGTTCGGAAAAGATCGCGACGGGTCTCAAAAAGATGGGCGCCGTTCTGGGCGACCATGTCGAGGTCGGCTGCAACTCGGTGCTGAACCCCGGCAGCGTCATCGGGCGGAATACGAACGTGTACCCGCTTTCCATGGTGCGCGGCTTCATCCCTGCCGGCAGCATCTACAAGCGCTTGGGCGAAATCGCCGAAAAGCGCTGAGCGGCGCGGGTGCGACCCGTTTCGTCCTGACCTTTGGTATGGGGATAGAGGACAATTATTTTTTCTTCCGCTACCCGGCGGGCAGTAAAAGCAGGCTGAGCCTGCTTTTTTATTTTGCCTGTTCTGCGAAGAAAACGCGCATACTAAATGATGTGGCCGGGGAAAAAGCGCGCGTCCGGTTTACTTTGGCGGCCTTTCTTTGTATAATGGGACACAGATAGCAGGAAGGAGGCGCCCTGTTTGAATATTCCGCAAGACCTGCTTTCCATTCTTCTGTTCGCGATCCGCGCCGCGGTGCCGCTCATCGGCATCGTCGTGGCGGTGCGCTCTTTTTCTTCCCTGAGGCGCGGTAAACGCCGGGAAGAACCCGTGATGGTTCTGGAGGATATGTCCACGCACGAAGTGATCCCCGTGCTTTACTGGGAAAATTCCATCGGCCGCAGCCGCAGCTGCGACATCGTGCTGCGCGACCAGACGGCAAGCCGGGCCCACGCCGTGCTGATGCGCAGGGAAAGCGGCTGGCTGATTTCCGATACGAATTCGAAGGCCGGGACGTTCGTAAACGCCCGGAAGGCCGGGCAGAAAACGCCCGTGCTACCCGGCGACGTGATCGCCATGGGATCGACCGCGCTGATGCTCAAGCGCACTGCCGACGTAAGCGGCCTGCCGCCGGCAAAGCCGCCGCGCGGCCATTCCGCTTCGCCCTCCGGCCTTTTGTGGACGGTTTCTTTTCTGCAGCTTCTGCTGAGCGTGCAGGTCTGCTTTGCCGCGGGGAAATTGGATATTCTGCCCCTCATCCCGTTCGGCCTGCTTTTTTTCACGGAGTGGATCTTCTATTTCATCTCGATGAAGATTCTCGGCCATGTGAGCTTTGAGCTGGAAACGCTCGGTTTCCTGCTGAGCGGGATCGGCGTGATGCAGATCGCCGGGGCCGATGTGAAAACGACCTATATGCAGATCGCGGCCATGATCGCCGGGATCGCACTGTTCCTGTTCCTGATCTGGTTTTTGGGCGACCTCGACCGCGCCATGAAGTGGCGCATCGCCGTGGGCGTGCTCGCAATGCTACTGTTTGCCGCGAACCTTCTGCTCGCAAAAGAGCGCAACGGCGCGCGCAACTGGATCGATCTGGGGTCGGTGAGCATACAGCCCTCCGAACTGATCAAGATCGCGTTCATCCTTGTCGGCACCTCGACGCTGGATAGGCTGCAGACCTACAAAAACCTGACCGGATTCATCGCGTTTTCCGCAGTCTGCATGGGCGCGCTGTTCCTGATGAAGGATTTCGGCACGGCGTGCGTTTTCTTTGTGATGTTCCTAATCATCTCGTTCATGCGTTCGGGCAGCCTGCGCACCATTTCGCTGAGCTGCTCGGCCGCCGTGCTGGGCGCGTTCCTGATCCTGAAATTCAAGCCATACGTGGCGGAGCGCTTTGCGTCGTGGGGCCACGTGTGGCAGCATGTGAACGATTCCGGCGGGTATCAGCAGGTGCGCGTGCTGAGCTACGCCGCCTCCGGCGGGCTGTTCGGCGTCGGCATCGGCAGGGGCAGCCTCAAAACCGTGTTCGCCGGGACAAGCGACCTCGCATTCGGCCTGCTGTGCGAGGAGCAGGGGCTCGTCCTCGCCGTCACGATCCTGTTCATTCTTTTCGCCCTGACCCTCTATTCCCGTTCGGATGCAACGCGCAGCCGCTCCACGCTGTATTCCATTTCGGCCTGCACGGCGGCGGGCACGCTGCTGTTTCAGACCTGCCTGCATGTGTTCGGCGTGACGGACGTGCTGCCGCTGACGGGCGTGACGCTGCCGTTTATCAGCGTGGGCGGATCCAGTATGGTCTCCGTCTGGGGGATGCTGGCGCTGATCAAGGCCAGCGACGAGCGCACCTATGCGGCCAGGAGGCGCAGGAAAAGATGAAGACGACCGGAACGCGTTCCCTGATCCTGTATATTCTCGGGCTCGGTTTTCTGGTGGGACTCGGGATCTTTCTGTACGGCCTTGTGACGCAGGGCGGCAACTGGGCGCTGCAGCCGTTCAACAAACATATCACGGGCGAGAGCCTTTCGACCGGCGAGGGCCGCATCCTGGACCGCGACGGCACCGTGCTTGCAGAAAGCAAAAACGGCAGCCGCGTCTACGGCGGCGACGAACTGACGCGGCGCGCGATGCTGCATACCGTCGGCGACACCAGCGGCTATATCTCCACAGGCGTGCAGTACAATTTCCGCTCCGAGCTCTCCGGCTATAATTTTATCACCGGGCTGACCTCGCCGACGGGCAAAACGAACGGCTGCGACATCCGCCTGACGCTCGACAGCGGCCTGTGCCGCCTGGCCCGGGAAAAGCTGGGCGACCGCGACGGGGCGGCGGCCGTTTACAACTACAAAACCGGCGAGCTGCTCTGCATGGTCAGCACGCCCGATTACGATCCCATGAATCCGCCGAAGGACCTTAACACCGACCAAACCGGAAAATACAGCGGGGTCTATCTCAACAAGGTCCTCTCCTCTACGTTTACGCCCGGTTCCACGTTCAAGGTGGTGACGGCGGCGGCGGCGATCGAAAACATTTCAAACCTCGACAGCCGCACCTGGAACTGCAACGGAAGCGTCACCATCAACGGGAACAAGATCACGGACATCCGCGCCTACGGCACGCTCAGCTTTAAAAACGCCCTTGCAAAATCCTCGAACGTGGCGTTCGCGCAGATCGCCATCGAGGTCGGCGCCGACAAAATGACATCCATGGCCAATCAGCTGGGCTTCAGCCGCAGCTTCAGTCTCGACGGGATCCCGGCGGCCAAAAGCGTATACAACGTAAAAGGCTCGCAAAGCAACGAGCTCGGCTGGTCGGGCGTGGGACAGTACACCGACCTCGCGAATCCCTTCCAGATGATGGTGGCGATGGGGGCGGTCGCGAACGGCGGTACGCCCGTGATGCCTTACATGATCAAGAGCATCACCTCGCCGCTCGGCCTGCCGGTCAAAACCGGCTCCGCCTCTGGGGGCGACCCCATGCTCAGTTCCGAAACCGACGCGAGACTCAAGAATTACATGCGCTACAACGTGACGCACGAATACGGCGACAGCCTGTTTCCGGGCCTTGCCGTCTGCGCCAAAACCGGAACCGCCGAGGTCGGCAAAGGTAAAAATCCGACCTGCTGGATGGTGGGGTTTTCTTCCAACGACAGCACCCCGCTGGCCTTCGCGGTCCTGGTGGAAAACTCCCCGACCGGAAGCATCTCTTCCGCGGGAAGCATCGCCTCCGCGCTGATGACGGCGGCGGCCAAAATAAAATAAAACAAAACGGCTGCAAAACCTGTCAAAATTAGTCGGTTTCACCCTTTATTGAAGGTTGCCGTTGTGTTAAAATATTTATTAACTTTGGTTAACGATACGTTGGCGGATCTTGATTTCGATTCAGCCGGGAACGGCGGAACGGGGGAAAACATGTCAGAAGTTATCCGGGTGTTTGTAGAGAAAAAGCCGGGGTTCGACGTGGAAGCGCGTCAGATGCGGACGGACCTTGCAGAGAACCTTGGCCTTTCTTCCATTGAGGGTCTGAAGCTCGTCAACCGGTACGATATCTCCGGCCTGAGCCGCGAGGAATTCGCGGCCGCCCGCGGGACCATTTTTTCAGAGCCGAACGTGGACGCCGTTTACGAAGAGGAATATCCTCTTCCGGACGGATACCGCGCCTTCGCGATGGAATACCTGCCGGGGCAGTACGATCAGCGGGCGGATTCCGCCGCCCAGTGCGTGCAGCTGCTCACGCAGGGAGAGCGCCCGCAGGTCGTCTCGGCAAAGCTCGTGGCAGTGAAGGGCGCGCTGACCGGCGCGGAATTCGAGAAAATCCGGAATTACATGATCAACCCGGTGGAGAGCCGGCTCGCCTCCTTCCAAAAGCCCGACACGCTCGACGCGAAAGCGGATGTTCCGCCCGACGTTGCCCGCGTGGAGGGTTTTGTTGCGTGGGGGGAAGACAGGCTGCGGGACTATTACG
>JAEZRH010000071.1 GCA_023412845.1 Bacillota bacterium | reverse complement strand
GGTTCGGCCAGCTTGACAAATACCCGGATTATCTGCCGGGCGACCGCCGCTATTTTGCGAATCCGGACGTCGACCCGCTAGTGCCCATGTGGCAGGGGGAAAACGTCATACAGCTCGGCGGCGGCATGTACTACGGCCACGGAGTGGGTATTAACCGTGCCGAGGCGATCATCCGTTCTCTCAACGGCAACCGCAGCCCCGGCGCCGACGAATCCGCCTACCTGATGGAGGGCGCCGGGAGACCGGATTTCAAGAAATTAAGCGCTCTTTCCGGGCAGTGACGGACCCGGAACAAATATGCCGCCGCGATCCGGTTAAATTTTCCTGATTTTTAGGAATTTCGACTTTATTATTTAAACTTTTTCTTCGTCTGTATTCCTATTTATAATAATCTGCTCCACAGCGGAAAAACCGTTGACAACCGCACCGCAACAGACTAAAATAAAGCTATAAAATTGAATAAAGCAATACAGCTTAACTGCTTCTTATTTTTTTTAACAAATATTTCGTTTGACAATTGAGTCATTTAATCGTATGGTTAAATGACTCAATTTTTTGCGGCCTGCTTCGGCTGCGCGTGCTTTTTCCCGGGCCGGCAAGCTGCTGCTGATTAGAAATCTATAACATAACAGGGGGCTCTTGAATGAAAAACATCGGATACTACAATGGCAAAACGGGACCGATCGAGGAAATGACGATCCCGATGAACGACCGCGTGGTTTATTTCGGCGACGGCGTTTATGACGCGACCTACGCCGTGAACCATGTCATCTTCGCCATTGACGACCATCTGGACCGCTTTTTCCGCAGCTGCAAGAAGCTGGAAATTCCCTTTAAAATGACAAGGAAAGAGCTCGCCGACGCGCTTCAGTCCTGCGTCGATCAGGTGGACGACTCTGCGAGCCTGATGGTCTACTGGCAGGCGACGCGCGGAACGGGCATGCGCAACCATGTGTTCCCTGAAAACGGAAGCGCGAACCTGCTCATCACCATCAGCCCGGTGCCGCTGCGCGCGATCGATAAAAAATATAAGCTGATCACGATGGAAGACACGAGATTCTACCACTGCGACATCAAGACGCTGAACCTCATTCCCAGCGTGATGGCCGCACAGCGCGCCAAAGAGACCGGCTGCGAGGAGGCCGTCTTCCACCGCGGCTTTATCGTGACCGAATGCGCCCACAGCAACATTTCCATCATCAAGGACGGCGTGTTCCGCACCGCGCCCCTGAGCAACCTGATCCTGCCCGGCACGGCGCGCAAGCACCTGGTGCAGCTCGCCGTCGACCTCGACATCCCGGTCGACCAGACCGCTTTCACGCTCGACGAGCTGTTCGACGCGGACGAGGTCATTGTGCACAGCTCCGGAACACTGTGCAACGCCGCGGTCGAAATCGACGGCAAACCCGTCGGCGGAAAAGCCCCCAAACTTCTGAAGGCGCTTCAGGGCGCGGCCGTGGAACAGTTTGAAGAATACTGCAAGATCAAGTTTTCTGATTACTCGAAATAAAAATACCGCACGGCCCCTTTAAAAAACGGCCGACTGGAGAAAATGATGAATCAGCAGGAACTTGCGCAATATAATGTAGGACAGAATCTCGACGACCTGATGAATCTCGACCCCCGGGGATACGGCGTGTGCCGTATCCTTTACCCCGCCGCCCGCAGGCTCGCGGGCGAACCGGTCACCCTGCACGCCGCCAAAAAACTCGCGGAAACAATTCGCGAAGGCGACCTTGTTTACATACTGACGGGTTTCGTGCTGATTCCGTCGCGGTGTGCGGAGACGGACGGCATCATCGGGGCCATGCTGCTGGCGCGCGCGCTTGTGAAAGCGTTCGGAGCGAAGCCGGTGCTCATCTGCCCGGAAGAGAACCTCCCCGCGGTGCGGAATATGGCTCCCGTCATGGGGCTGCATCTTTACGACAGCATCGATGAAAGCAGACGCTTTCCCTTTTCCATGTCCGTGGCCGTCTTCACAAAAGACGCCGCCAAAGCAGCCGCGCAGGCGGACGAGATCCTGTCGCACGGCCTGCCGTCCGTCTTAATCAGCACGGAGGCCGCCGGGGCCAACAGGCTCGGCGTCTACCACAATTCCGTCGGGAAAGACATCACGGAGCTTGAGGCAAAATCCGAAGCGGTCTTCCAAAAGGTCCAGTCGCAAGGCATCCCCGTGATCTCCATCGGCGACCTCGGCAACGAAATGGGTCTCGGCGTTCTCGGCGGGCACCTCGACAAATACATTCCCTATGCCGCGCCGGGGACCTGCTCCTGCGGATGCGGCGGCGGGCTGGCCGTGCGCACAAAGGCAGACATCGCCCTGACGGCCACGGTCTCAAACTGGGGAGCCTACGGCATGATTGCCGCGCTTGCTTACCTGATGAAGGACATTGACGTCATGCAGGACACGGAGCTTGAAAGGGAATCCATCCTGACGGCGTCGCGCAGCGGGATGGTCAACATGGACGGCTCGCTGGAACCGGCTGTCGACGGCTTCGATCTGAAGATGAATACGCTGATTGCCGGACTGATGCGCGAATGCGTGCAGTATGCCCTGGATTACGAACACTTCGAACCCGGAAAGACATGGTTCGAAAAGGTGCTTGAACGCGGTTTCTACAAGGAGTGATCCTATGCCCAACATGAAAATCCTCCCCGCAGGCGACTGTGCCCTGACCGTGGAGTTCGGCAGCGAGATCAGCGAGGAGATCAACGGCCGGGTCATGGCGATGGACGACGCCATCCGTTCCGCAAACCTGTACGGCGTCACCGAGACCGTGCCGACCTACCGCTCGCTGCTTGTATGCTACAACCCCCGCCGCGTAAGGTTCGGTCTTTTGTCGCGCAGGCTGCGCGGGCTGGCGGGTTCTCTCGGCGGCGCTGTAGGCCGGCCGAAGCGCGTCGTCGAAATCCCCGTCTGCTACGGCGGGGAATACGGGGAAGACCTCGCGGACGTCGCCGCCCACACCGGCCTGACGGCGGAGGAAGTCGTCCGGCTCCACTCTTCGCAGGACTACCTCATCTATATGCTGGGTTTTCTGCCCGGCTTCGCCTACCTCGGCGGGATGGACAAAAAGCTCGCGACGCCGCGCCTGGCCACGCCGCGGCAGGCCATCCCCGCCGGGTCCGTCGCCATCGGCGGCGAGCAGACCGGCATCTACCCCCTGGCGTCCCCGGGCGGCTGGCGGCTCATCGGAAAAACGCCGGTAAGGCCGTACGACCCGGACCGCGCGCAGCCGATCTTATACAGCACAGGCGACTATATCCGGTTCCGCCCGGTCTCGGAGCGGGAATTCCGCGAGATCGAGGCGCTTGCGCAGGCTGGCCGGTATGAGTGCAGAATTACGGAAGGGGGCCGGTGACATGGGGATCCGTATGATCACCCCCGGCCTGCTGACCACCGTGCAGGATATCGGGCGCATCGGCTACCAGAGGATGGGGATCTCTCCCTCCGGCGCGATGGACTGCAGGGCGCTCAAGGTCGCCAACATTCTCGTGGGCAACCAGCCCGGCGAGGGCGGCCTCGAAATAACTATGACGGGCGCGGCGATGGAATTTACCGAACCGGACGTGGTCGCCGTCACCGGCGGAAACTTCGAACCGACGCTGAACGGTTCCCCCGTGCCGATGTACACGGCAATTCCGGTACACGCAGGCGACACGCTCGCGCTCGGCCTTGCAAAAAGCGGGTGCCGCGCCTACCTCGCGTTTGCGGGCGGGCTCGACGTGCCCGTCGTCATGGGCAGCAAATCGACCAACCTCAAATGCAGAATCGGAGGGTTCGAGGGCCGCAAGCTGAAAGCGGGCGACGAAATCCCGTTCTTCGCTCCGTGCTCAAGCCTTGAAAACATGCAGAAACGTCATGCGGAATATCACGATCCTTCCGAAACGGAAGTGACGGTCCGGGTGGTGCTTGGCCCACAGGACGATGCTTTCACCGACGCCGGAATCGAGACCTTCCTCATGGAGGCCTGGACGGTCACGAACCGCTCCGACCGCATGGGCTGCACGCTCGACGGCACCCCGGTCGAGTACCGCTCGAAGACGGATATCATCTCCGACGGCATCCCGTTCGGCGCGGTGCAGATCCCGTCCGGCGGCAAACCGATCGTCATGCTGAGCGACCGCCAGACGACGGGCGGCTACGCGAAGATCGCGACGGTCATTTCTTCCGACCTGCCGCTTTTCGTGCAGCGCAGGACGGGCGACAAGGTGCATTTCAAAAAGATTTCCATGCGGGAAGCGCAGCGAATCTCCGAACTCGAGGAAAAAGAGATTCAGAAGCTGCGCCGCAGCCTGCTTTGAAACACGGCAGGGGCGTTTTCCGCTCCCCTGCCTCATCGTACAGGAAGGTGATCGAATGGATATGGATTACGCGGCATTAAAGCCGTGGGAAGCGCGGAAGCTGATCCGCGAAGGCAAAATTGCCGGGCAGACCTCCGGCATGTGCGCGGGGTACGCGCAGGCGAACCTCGCCGTGCTGCCGAAGGACCTGGCGTACGATTTTCTTCTTTTCTGCCAGAGGAATCCGAAGTCGTGCCCGCTGCTTGAAGCCACGGACGTGGGTGGACGTTCCCTGCGGTGGCTTGCGAAGGACACCGACATTGCGACCGACATTCCGAAATACCGCGTCTACAAAAAAGGCGAGCTCGTCGGGGAATATACAAACGTAGCGGACCAGTGGCGCGGCGACTTCGTGGCGTTCCTGATCGGCTGCAGCTTCTCTTTTGAAGCGGAGCTGCTCGAGGCGGGCGTTCCAGTCCGTCAGATCGAGGAGCACCGCAACGTGCCGATGTACCGCACAAACATCGACTGCGAGCCCGCCGGAATCTTCAGCGGGAAGATGGTCGTCAGCATGCGTCCCCTGCCGCCGGACCAGATCGTCCGCGCGACGCTGATCACGGGCGCCATGCCGCGCGTCCACGGCGCGCCGGTGCATATCGGTGCGCCGGAAGAGATCGGCATCACGGACATCGATCATCCGGATTTCGGCGACAGCGTGACCATCAAACCGGGCGAAGTGCCCGTGTTCTGGCCGTGCGGCGTCACGCCGCAGTCGGTCATCATGAACGTGAAGCCGGAGATCGCCATCACGCACTCTCCCGGCCACATGTTCCTGACCGATATCAAAAACGTCGCTTTGAAATACTGAGGATGGAGGCGTAAGGATGAATAAGATCGACTTGAACTGCGACCTCGGCGAAAGCTTCGGAGCCTATAAACTCGGAATGGACGAAGAGGTCATCCCCTTTATTTCTTCCGCAAACGTCGCGTGCGGATTTCATGCGTCCGACCCGGTGGTGATGAGCAAAACCGTCGCCCTCGCAAAGAAAAACGGCGTCGGCGTAGGGGCCCATCCGGGCTTCCCGGACCTGATGGGCTTCGGGCGCCGCAACATGAACGTGAAGCCGGAAGAGGCAAAAGCCTACGTGCAGTACCAGATCGGCGCGCTTTCGGCGTTCTGCCGCGCGCAGGGAATTCCCCTCGTGCATGTGAAGCCGCACGGCGCGCTCTATAACATGGCGGGCAAGGATTACGCCCTTGCAAAAGCAATCTGCGAAGGGATCGCGGAAATAAACGACCGGCTGATCCTGCTGGCGCTTTCCGGCAGCCAGATGGTCAAGGCGGCCCGCGACACGGGTCTGCGCGTAGCCAGCGAGGTCTTCGCCGACCGCGCCTACGAAGAGGACGGCTCGCTTGTCGCCCGCACGAAACCGGGGTCCATGATCACTGATGAAGACGAAGCCATCCGCCGCGTCGTCCGCATGGCAAAGGAGGGCAGAGCCGCCTCAATCACCGGCAAAGACATCGCAATCAAAGCCGACTCCGTCTGCGTTCACGGCGACAACGCCCACGCGCTCGCGTTCGTGCAGAAGATCCGCGCGGCGCTGACCGCGGAAGACATCGAAATTCTCCCGCTTTCCGAGATCGCCGCGGAATAAGGCTTTGAAAAGATTTCGTGAATTTTCCAAATCGTCTTGACGATTCCCTCCCGTTCTTTTATAATTGGAATGTTTGAATTACGGGGAGCCTTTTCCTGCATTTTCGGAAGGATGACGATTTCTTGGCTGACGAAACGGACCGGATTCTGGAGTATTACCGCAGGGAGCTCAAATGGAATCCGCCCTTTGCGGAAATACTGACCCGCTACGCGCCGGACGGCTTAGGGGGATACCTGGCCATGCGCGAGGCGGTACAGAACGGCCCTTTGCCCAGGGCGACGCGCGAACTGCTTTTCTGTCTTCTCGACAGCATGGACGACGAAGCAAGCGGGGCGAAAGCTCACGCAGCCGCGGCCATAGAAGCCGGCCTGACGATGGAGGAGCTCACTGAAGCGTTCCTGATCGTGACGATCGTCAAGGGAATCAACGTACTGTGCAAAACCGGCGTGGAAGCCCTGCGGGCCGCCGAGGAAAGGGCCAATGAGCTGAAAGCCGAAAACCGTTCCAAAAACTGAATATTCGGCTGAGAAATCCGGGAGAGACCGCCGACGAGGGGCGGCGCCGTAGGGGCATGCGAAAACTCTCAGGCACAAGCACCGGATTTTGACGAGACTCCGGAAAGTCGTTTCGACACCGAAGAGGCAATTCCCCACGGGGAAGAATCTTTCAGGTCATATAACGGAGGCCCACCGCAGTAAAACTGCCGTGTGCCTTTTTCTGTTTGCCTTTTTAGGCTCTGCGCCACAAAAAATTCTTGAAAGAAGGAACCAGCATGGAGCTGAAAACACCCCTATGCGCCTGGCACGAAAGCCACGGAGGAAAAATGGTCCCGTTCGCGGGCTACCGGATGCCGGTGCAGTACGAAACCGGCGTAATCGCCGAACACATGGCCGTCCGCACGAAAGCCGGTCTGTTCGACATCTCGCACATGGGTGAAGTCACCTTTACAGGCACCGGCGCCCTCGCAAACATCCAGAACCTCGTGACAAACGACTGTACGAACATGCCGTTCGGCCGCGTCCGCTACACGACGATGTGCTACGAAAACGGCGGCGTGGTCGATGATCTCGTCGTATGCCGCATGGGCGAAAACCGCTATCTTCTCGTCATCAACGCGGCCAACCGGCACAAGGACGTGGAATGGATGCGCGCGCATCTTTTCGGCGACGTGCAGATGGATGATATTTCCGAAGGTGTGGCGCAGATCGCTCTGCAGGGCCCTGCTTCACCGGAAATCCTCAGGAAGCTCGCTTCGCCGGACTCCATCCCGGCAAAATACTATACGCTCGTCGAAAACGGCGCGGTCGGCGGTGTGCCCTGCATCGTTTCGCGCACCGGGTACACCGGCGAGCTGGGGTACGAGTTCTACTGCAAGCCGGAGGATGCCGAAAAGCTCTGGAGAACCCTGCTGGAAACCGGGAAAGAATACGGCCTGATTCCCTGCGGCCTGGGCGCCCGCGACACGCTGCGGCTGGAAGCCGGTATGCCGCTGTACGGGCATGAGATGGACGAAACCGTCACCCCGTTCGAGGCCGGGCTCGGCTTCGCCGTGAAAATGGCGAAAAGCGGCTTTATCGGTAAAGAGGCCCTGACCGGCAAAGAGGACCCGGAGCGCGTGCGCGTCGGCCTGAAGATCACGGGACGCGGCATCGCGCGGGAAGAACAGGACGTTTATGCGGGCGGCGTGAAAATAGGGCATACGACCTCCGGCACCTTCTGCCCGTTTCTGCAGGCTGCCTGCGCCATGGCTCTTGTGCCGAAAGCGGGCTCCGCAGCCGGCACGGCGGTCGAGGTCGACGTGCGCGGCAGGCGGATTCCGGCCGAGATCGTGCCCCTTCCCTTTTATAAACGTGCGTAATCGGATCACAATATCAGCCATTCAATACGAGGAGGAATTTATATGAATCTGCCCGAAGAACTGAAATACACAAAATCCCACGAGTGGGTGCGCTTCCTTGAAGGCGGCAAAGCCGAAATCGGCCTGACCGATTTCGCCCAGAAAGAGCTTGGCGACATCGTCTTCGTCAACCTGCCGCAGGAGGGAGACAGCCTCGCTTCCGGAGAAACCTTCGCGGACGTGGAATCTGTCAAGGCGGTCTCCGACATTTTCAGCCCCATCGGCGGCACGGTGGAGGCGGCCAACGAAGAACTGGCCGACGAGCCGGAAAAAATCAATCGGGACCCCTACGGCGCATGGCTGATCCGCGCGGCGGACGTTGCGGAAGGGGAACCGCTTCTCTCCGCGAAAGAATACGGCGCGTTCATCGCCGGAAAAGAGGAGGCGTGACCGTTGGGCACCTTTGTTCCCTCTTCGGAGGAAGAACGCCGGCAGATGCTCGAAGCTGTCGGCTGTAAAAACGTCGGCGAGCTGTTCGCGGATATCCCCTCCGAGGCGCGCGTTAAATCGCTCGGCCTGCCCGGGGGACTTTCCGAACTGGAAGCCGGGCGCCGCATGGAAGAGCTCGCAGGGGAAAATAAAATTTTCAAGAGCGTGTTCCGCGGAGCCGGGGCCTACCGCCACTACATACCCGCGGCGGTGCGGCGCATCGCTTCAAACGAAACCTTTTTGACGGCGTATACGCCTTATCAGGCTGAAATCAGCCAGGGGATCCTGCAGGCCATCTTCGAGTACCAGACCATGATCTGCGAACTGACCGGCATGGATGTTTCGAACGCCTCCGTATACGACGGCGCGAGCGCCGCGGCGGAAGCAGCCGCCATGTGCCGCGACCGCAAACGGCAGACCGTGTACGTTTCCGCCGCAGTCCACCCGGACGTGATCGAAACCGTGAAAACCTATTGCTTCGGCGCGGACGCGCCGGTAAAGCTCGTCCCGGCGAAAAACGGCGCGACGGACATCAACGAGCTGCGCGCCATGCTCTCGGAAGATGCCGGGGCGGCCTGTTTCTACCTGCAGCAGCCGAATTTTTACGGGATTCTGGAAGACGCCGATGCGCTGGGCGAAATTGTCCACGCGACGGGCGCGAAATTCATCGTGGGCTGCAACCCCATCTCGCTCGGCATGCTGAAAGCCCCGACCGACTGCGGAGCGGACATCGCCGTGGGCGAGGGGCAGCCGCTCGGCATGCCGCTCGGCTTCGGCGGACCGTATCTTGGCTTCATGGCCTGCAGATCGGAACTGATGCGCCGCCTGCCCGGCCGCATCGTGGGCGAGACCGTCGACGCGCAGGGCCGCCGGGCCTTTGTCCTGACGCTGCAGGCACGCGAACAGCACATCCGGCGCGAAAAAGCTTCCAGCAACATCTGCTCCAACGAGGCGCTGTGCTCCCTGACCGCTGCGGTGTACCTAAGCGTCATGGGTCCGTCGGGGCTGAAGGAAACCGCCGTGCAGTGTTATTCCAAAGCGCATTACGCGGCGGAAAAGATCGGCACCGTCGAAGGCTTCGGAAGGAAATACGGCGCGGACTTTTTCCACGAATTCGCGACCGCCTGTCCGGATACGGAGAGGACGCTCTCCCTGCTTGAACAGCACGGCATTCTCGGCGGGTATCCGCTGCCGGACGGCGGCCTTCTGTGGTGCGTGACCGAAATGAACACAAAGGAAGAAATCGACAGGCTTGCAGACCTGCTGAAGGAGGTGCCGGCGTAATGGAGCTCATTTTTGAAAAAAGCCGCGAAGGGCACGGATGTTCCGTTCTGCCCGCCTGCGACGTTCCCGTAAGGAATGTCGAGGAAAAATTTGCGCGCAGCACGCCGCCGCGCCTGCCCCAGGTCTCGGAAAACGACCTGTCCCGCCATTACAGCGCCCTCGCGCGCCGTTCGTTCGGCGTTAACGACGGGTTCTACCCGCTCGGCTCCTGCACGATGAAATACAATCCGAAGATCAACGAAGAGACGGCGGCTCTGCCCGGTTTTACGCAGATCCACCCCCTTCAGCCCGCCGGGACGGCGCAGGGCTGTCTTCGTGTGCTGAAACTTGCCAAAAAATATTTGTGCGAACTGACGGGCATGACGGGCATGACCTTCCAGCCCGCGGCGGGGGCGCACGGCGAATTCACCGGCCTGCTGCTCATCAAGGCGTATCACCGCTCGCGCGGCGACGCGGCCCGCACGAAGATCATCGTGCCGGACTCCGCGCACGGCACAAACCCGGCAAGCGCGGCCATGTGCGGCTTCTCCGTCGTGAACATCCCCTCCGGTCCGGACGGATGCGTCGACCTGGAGGCGCTGAAAAACTCCGTCGGTCCCGATACCGCCGGACTGATGCTCACGAATCCGAACACACTCGGGCTGTTCGATAAAAATATCCTCGAAATCACCCGCATTGTGCATGAGGCCGGCGGTCTCAACTATTACGACGGGGCAAACCTGAACGCCGTCGTCGGCGTAGCGCGTCCGGGCGACATGGGTTTCGACGCCGTCCACCTGAACCTGCACAAAACCTTCTCCACGCCGCACGGAGGCGGCGGGCCCGGCGCGGGAGCCGTCGGCTGCAAGAAATCTCTGGAGCCGTTTCTCCCCGTTCCGCTGGTGCGCGAGACGGGAAACGGCCTGAAGCTCGACTTCGACCGCCCGCAGAGCATCGGGAGGATCAAAGGGTTTTATGGCAATTTTCTCGTCGTCGTGCGCGCCCTGACCTATCTTCTGATGCTGGGACGCGACGGTCTGCCGCAGGTGGCGGAAAACGCCGTGCTGAACGCAAACTATCTGTTGGCGAGGCTGAGAGATCATTACAGCGCCGCCTGCCCGGAGCGCTGCATGCACGAATTCGTGCTGTCGCTCTCCGACCTGAAAAAAGACTGCGGCGTAACGGCCATGGACATCGCAAAGGCTATGCAGGACGCCGGCATGCACCCGCCGACCATGTATTTCCCGCTGATCGTGGAAGAGGCGCTGATGGTCGAACCGACAGAGACCGAATCGAAGGATACGCTTGACCGCGCGGCGGAAGTCATGCTGGCCCTTTACGAAAAAGCGCACAGCGACCCGCAGGCGCTGCACCGCGCTCCGGAGACGACGGTCATCGGCAGACCGGACGAAGTCCAGGCGGCCAGACACCCGGTGGTAAAATACAGCTATCTTTGAGCAGACGGAATTTGGATGCCGCATGAAGAAGCCGGAGGGCGGCGGCGCGGATATCCGATGACCCTTTCGTGAACGGGAAAAAGGCCGGGGCGTCAAGAGCTCCGGCCTTTTCTCGATGACTTTTAAAATTAATTTTCCCTCAAAATAATTTTAAAAGGCAAGAAAAAGTGTTAAAATAACAATAAAAAGAACGGGAAGCACTGCAAACCAATGCTTCCCGCATGTCGTTTCGGTTATTGTCCCCGCTTCAATTGCCCTGCCCGCATTTGCCGCACACGCCGTGCAGCATAAGATCGCAGGATTCCACCGACAGGTGGTATTTCATCGCCGCAGCAGCAATCTGCTCTGAATCGAGAAAATCCCCCGGAATATCGAGGACTTCTCCGCATTTTGAGCATACGAAGTGCGTATGCGGCCTTGTATTGCCGTCAAACCTTTCCTGCCCGTGCACGATGCCGATGCTTGCAATGACGCCGTCTCCTTTGAACTGCGCCAGATTGCGATACACCGTGCCGAGGGAAAGGTCCGGATAATCCGGTTTCAGCTTCTGATAGACCCACTCGGCGGTAGGGTGACATGTTGTGGAACAGACCGCCTGCAGAATTGCTTCCCGCTTTCGGCTGAAATTTCTTTTTTTCTCAGGAGCTTCCATACCGTCGCCTCCTTGTCTATAATGATAACAATAATCCTTATTGTTTTATTGTTGATTTATATTAGCACGTTTTCCCCTTTTTGTAAAGGCCTTTTGCATGAGAAAAGATTCCCGGGTCAAAATGGAACGGGAGACAAAATTTTCCGCTGGAGGTTGTTTCGCTCAGTGAAACATTCAGTCAAAGACTACTCCGTCATCACACTCAGCACGCTTGTGATCGCCGTCGGCATCTATTTTTTCAAATTCCCGAATAACTTCACGTTCGGCGGTGTTTCCGGCCTTTCCGTGGTGATCGGCAAACTTACGCCGCTCTCCCCCGCGACAAGCAACTTTGTGCTGAACATGCTGCTGGTCGCCGCCGGGTTTGTGTTTCTCGGCAAAAATTTCGGCATCAAAACGGTTTACTCAAGCCTGCTGCTCTCGTTCGCCGTCTCCATTCTGGAAAAGGTGTTCCCCATGAGCCACCCCCTGACCGACGAACCGCTGCTTGAGCTTGTATTCGCCGTTCTGCTGCCGGCGTTCGGGTCGGCGGTACTGTTCAACATGGGCGCTTCCTCCGGCGGCACGGATATTGTCGCGATGATCCTGAAAAAGCACACCAGCGTGGATATCGGCCGGGCGCTGCTGTTCAGCGACGCTTTGATCACGCTTTCGTCCTTCTTTGTATTCGACATCAAGACAGCCCTCTTCTCCTGCCTGGGGCTTCTGGCAAAATCCTTTATGATCGACAGCGTCATCGAAGGCATCAACCTCAGCAAATACTTCAGCGTCGTCTGCTCGGACCCGGAGCCGATCTGTAATTTCATCGTACAGCGCCTGAATCGGAGCGCCACGGTCTGCAGCGCCACGGGCGCCTACTCGCACAACCACAAATACATCATCCTGACCGCAATGAAGCGGCCGCAGGCCATGCTGCTGCGCCAGTTCATCCGCAAAAACGAGCCGGAGGCGTTCATCCTCATTTCGAACACCAGCGAGATCATCGGCAAAGGGTTCAGCAGCGAATGAGGCAAAAAAATCCATCCGCGGTTTACCGTTTGAACAGGCCGCGGACGGAGGCTATTTCTTCTTTGCTGGGGATGATCAGCCGGTAGGCGGGCGTGTGCGTGAACAGGCAGAAGATCACCATGCTCGAAACACCCTGCATGGTCATGGACAGCGCCGTCGCGACCGCCACGCCATTCATTCCCATCAGCGGGATGAAAATAAAATAGGAAACACAGCTCGCCGCGATTCCGAGCGCGGTCGGGATGATGTTGAGCTCCGGTTTGCCATACGCGGCGATGGAATTGTTGAGCACTGTCGCGCAGGAAATAAAAATAAACCCTGCAACCAGATAAGGAAGAGGTTCCAGAGAACCGGTATAGATCGGGAAAATCAGAGGAACAAACACTTTTGCGGCCCAGTAAAGCACAAGCGCCGCAACGGCGGTGACATAAGTTACGGCTTTCGAGGCGATTAAAGTGAGTCGCAGCCTATCTTTTTCCGCACTCATTGCGGCAATCCTGCTCATGATGACCTGGCTGACCGCGTCCGGCAGAATCTTGAGTTGCTGCGCGATCGTCAGGGCCGAGCTGTAGACGGCAAGATTGCTGATGCCGTACTGCCCCTGAACGATATAATTTCCCAGATAAGTGTTGCAGAACGTGAGTACCATGCTGACATGCGACTTCAGGCTGTAAGTCACGATGCCGCCCGCCGTGGCGGGATGGTCGTCCTCCGGTATGGGCTGCGGCATCGGGCCGTTCCAGCGCCGCATGCCGTAAAGTGCCAGCAGGATCGCGGCGGCCGCAATCACGTTTGTTCCCCAAATCCAGATCGTTGCGGAGGGGCGGAACGCAATGTAAAGGGCCAGCACCATCGTTACAATCCGCTGGACAAGATTGATAATATTAAAGGATTTGAACTTGTTCTCTCCGCGAAGTACGCCGACAAAAACGTTTAGGATCAGGCAGAGCAGGGCATTAACCACCATCGCCACGAGAAAATTGACCGGCATGTCGCGAAAGAAGGAACTGTTCCGCAGAGCAACGAGGATCACCCCGCTGACGACCAGAATCGCGGCAAAAACGCCCCCCGTCACCTTTGTGAGGGCTGCGCGCGTGTTCTGAATCTTATAGCGGGCCACAAAATAAATGACGGAAGACGTAATGCTCAGGCCAAGGATGGTCAGAAAACCGCTGCTCCAGGTCTGAAAGGCATTATAGTTTCCCTTCACCTGCAGGTTGACCCGCCGCATGACGGCAAACGTCTGAATCAGTGTGAGAACGGCACCGACTGCGTTTGTTCCAAATGTATTGACGGAGTCGCGTACAACGTCGCTGGAAAGCTTTTTACCCTTGCGGCCGATCATGCAAACACCATATTTCTCTCAAGATTTGAACATGGTGATTATTATACCATCTTCCCAGGCGAAGTACAATCAGGCCCGCCGTTTTCCCGGTTAAAAATGCTGGTTTCCGGGCGGGAGAGTTCAGGGCCTGCTCCCGCAGATGAAAAAATTCAATCGGGAGCATGCCCCGCGCAAGGGAGCCGTTACTTTACAAAAGAAGCGACGCTGTTTTTCAGTCCGGCTTTGTCCATGGCTTTGCCGGCGATCAGATAGATCACGGCGCTCGCACCGGCCTGCAGCAGGTTTGCGGGAATTTCGACCGCGGGAGAGACGAAGCTGCGGTACAGGATCGCTTCCGTAAGATAATAGCCGCCCACGCAGATCAAGCCCGCGGCCACGCTCGCGAAAGCGTTGCGTTTTGTTATGATCTTCCCGCCCGCCGCGGAAAAGCACAGGGCCATGGCGGACTTGATCAGAAGCGTCGGCAGAGCGTAGACAATGCTTCCGGTCAGCGCGTCGGAAAGCGCTTCTCCGATGCCGGAAGCAGCCACCGCGTAGGGCACCGGCAGCATGCTTGCCGCGAGGTAAACGAACGCGTCGCCGAGGTGGATGTAACCGCCCGTCGCCGGCGTCGGGATATGGAGGACATAAGCGGTCACCACAAAAATCAGCGCGGCGAACAGTGCGGTGATGACGTCAAGACGGAGAGAGGACTGTTTTTTCATAATTCAACACTTCCAGACTGTTGCAAAATTTTTTCTGTGTGCTATTATAGCCTTAAACTGTTTGTATTGAAATACACAGTTTGTAAAAATATCATCAGTACACATAACGGGCAAGCTTGCATGCAGCCCCGCCGCTCAGCACCGGAAATCGAAGACGCGCTTTTTTGGGGGGACGATCCAAGGCAGCTCCCGGAGATTTTCCCCGCGCCTGTGGACTGGCCCGGGCTGCGTACAAGGCAGGCAAAACCTGCGTTTCGATTTGCTCGTAGGTACTCGGGTGCGTTCCCATGGCAAGGTGTTAACGGGCATATTGTTGAAAGCCACAGTTGAGGTCCGCCGTAGGCGCGGACGGCGCGTGCGCCCGCGTCGCGCAGCGAGTGCGTCCGCATGGGGCCCCGGTTTTAGCGGAGCGGTAAGCAGTTCCGGCCCGTCCTTGGGACACGGCGCAGCGTATCGCCTGGGAGGACGACATGACATACGACTACCTGCAGCTCGACAAAAATTCTACGGAACCGCTGTACCGGCAGCTCTACCGTTCCCTCCGCGATGCGGTGGAGACAGGCCATCTGCAGGAAGGCGACAGGGTGCCGTCGGTCCGCAGGCTGGCCGCCGACCTGGGCCTCAGCTGTACGACCGTCGAAAGCGCCTACCAGCAGCTGTGCGTGGAGGGGTACCTCCGCTCCGCCCCGCACCGCGGCTATTTTGCCCGGGACGTGCGGCGGCAGGCGGGGTCCGGGCACCCCGTTCCGCTCTTCCCCCGGCGGCGCGAGACTTCGGCGCCCGTACGGTTCAACTTCGGCAGCGACTGCGTGGATAACAGCAGCATCGACCTCAAAAGCTGGCGCCGCCATCTGCGCGCCGCCCTGAACCGCCCTGACGCGCTGATCTCCTACGGCGAATATCAGGGGGAAACGGAGCTGCGTGAAGCGCTTTCTTACTACAGCTTTGGGGCCCGCGGCGTGATCGCGTCGCCTGGGCAGATCGTCATCGGCGCGGGCACACAGCCCCTTCTTTCTATCCTGTGCGGCCTGCTAGACGCCGAACATCGCCTTGTGGCAATGGAAAAGCCGGGCTTCGTGCAGGCCGAGCAGGTATTTTCCGACTGCGGCTTTTCGGTCGTGAAGCTTCCGGGCGACACCGAAGGCATCCGCATGGACGAGCTCGAAAAAAGCGGCGCAAAATACGTGTATGTCAGCCCGTCGAACCGTTACCGCACAGGCACGGCGATCCCCATCAGCCGCAGGCTGGAGCTGCTGAAATGGGCGGCGGAAAACGGCGGGGCCATTCTTGAAGACGACTACAACGGCGAGCTGCGCTACCGGGCCCGTCCCGTGCCGGCCATGCAAGGCATTGCGGACGGCCGGGGCGTGGTGTACCTTGGCTCCTTCTCAAAGCTGCTGCTGCCGTCGGTGCGCATCGGCTACATGGCACTGACACCGGAGCTGCTGGAGCGGTATCTCCCCCGCACCGCGAACTACAACCAAACTTCCTCCAAGGTGGAACAGCTCGCGCTTGCCTCGTATATCAGAAGCGGGCAGATGGAGCGCCACCTGCGCCGCCTGCGGAAGCTGTACGGGGCAAAAAGCGAATGCCTCATACGCGCCCTGCGGCAGGCGTTCGGCGGAAGGCTGGACATTCTCCTGCAGGAAACGCCGCTGACCCTGCTCGTGACCGTGCACTCCCGAAAAAGCGCCGGGGAGCTTTGCCGTCTGGCGCTCGAAAACGGCGTGCGCGTGCAGACCGCTTCGGAGGGAAAGATCCGCATGGGATTTGCCGGCATTGCCCTCGCCGATATTGAACCCGCCGTGGAATACCTGCGCAGAGCGTGGACAGACTGCGATGAAAGCCAGAAATTAAAATTAAGATAAAGAGAGGATTTTTACTGTGAAAGCTTACGAAAGACTGCTGCAATACGTGCGGTTCGACACGACCTCCGACGAGAACGCCCCGCAAGACGTCTGCCCCAGCACCGAAAAGCAAAAAGGGCTGGGAGAATTTCTGGTGGAAGAGATGAAGCGGATCGGCCTTGCCGATGCGCGCATGGACCGCTACGGCTACGTCTACGGCTCGCTGCCCGCAAACTGCAAAGAGAGCGTCCCGGTGATTGGCCTCATCGCCCATATGGACACAAGCTCTTCCGCTCCCGGCGCGGAGATTCATCCGCATATCGTTAAGAATTACGACGGCGGCGACATCGTGCTGAACGAGGAGAAAAACATCGTGATGCAGGCAAAGGATTTCCCCGCCCTGTCGGGCTGAGTCGGCACGGACCTGATCGTCACCGACGGGACTACGCTCCTGGGCGCGGACGACAAGGCCGGTGTCGCAGAAATCCTGACCGCTGTAGAAACGCTGATTGCGGACGGCATCCCGCACGGAAAAATCGCCGTAGGATTCACGCCGGACGAAGAGATCGGCCGGGGCGCGGACCGGTTCGACATCCCCGCTTTCGGCGCGGACTTCGCGTATACGGTGGACGGAGGACTTCTCGGCGGCCTCGAATATGAAAACTTCAATGCGGCTTCCGCCGTCGTGACGGTCAACGGCTTCAGCATCCACCCGGGCGACGCGAAAAACAGGATGAAGAACGCCGTACTGCTCGGCATGGAATTCAATTCCATGCTGCCGCCGTGGGAAACCCCCGCCCATACGGAGGGATACGAAGGCTTTTACCATCTCTCCCACTTTGCAGGCGACGAAGAAAAGGCCGTGCTCCGGTACATTGTCCGCGACCATGACCGCGCAAAATTCGAGGAGGAAAAGAAGCGTCTTGAAAAGATCACCGCCTACTGCAACGAAAAATATGGCGAAGGAACCTTCGGGACCGAGATCAAAGATAGTTATTACAATATGAAGGAGATCATCCAGGGCCGCATGGAGATCGTTCACCGCGCCGAGGACGCCATGCGGAAAGCGGGCGTCGAGCCAAAGGCCACGCCGATCCGCGGCGGAACGGACGGAGCGCGCCTCTCCTATTCCGGCCTGCCCTGCCCCAATCTGCCGACCGGGGGCTTCAATTTTCACGGAAGATACGAAGCCATCCCCATGCAGTCGATGGACAAGATGGCGGAAGTGATCGTGAACATCGTTACGGCGGGTGCATAGCGCCTTTCGAGCCTACGGCTTTTCCGGCCGGGGATACGGGGAAAATCCTGCGCCTTTTTTCTCACGGGACAGGCGCCCGACGGACTTAATGCCCGCCTGGTTTTTCCGAGTCCTCCCGGCCAAGCCAGCGGAAATCGGCGGAGTGGAGTGAAGCATAATGGAATTAAAATTGGAGCGGCCCTCCCCGGCCCTGAAGCAGGCGTTTCTCTCGTTCACGGAGGACTGGGAACGGAACGGCGAGGAGATCACTCCGTATGGCTTCCGGCTCTTCGGCCGAAGCTATGAGGAATGGCTGACGGACATCGTCCGTATGGAAACGCAGGCACCCTCAGGCTTCGTCCCCGCGCACTGCTTCTGCCTGACCGGCGGCGCCATGCTGGGGGCGATCCAGATCCGGCACCGGCTCAACGAAGCACTTCTCAGCACCGGCGGGCACATCGGATACGGCGTCCGCCTCTCGGAGCGTCGGAAAGGGTATGCGGAAGCGATGCTGACGCTCGCCCTGCCCTTTGCGAAAAAGCTTGGGATCGAACGCGCGCTCATTACCTGCGCAAAAGAAAACACCGCCTCCGCGCGCACGATCCGGCACTGCGGAGGCGTGCTGGAAAATGAAGTTCCGGAGGAAGGGCGAGTCACGCAGCGCTACTGGATCGATCTTTCTTCCCCTGCGGTTTAAAGAATTCACCGGCCTGGGCGGTTTCGCGGCAGGCCGGTTTTTTCACTGCAATCAGCTTTTCTTCTCGCAATTGCTTTCAAAATATGATATAGTAAATTGGTAAAGTTTCCGCGGCGGCGGCCGCGGAAATGAAAGTTGAAACGCTTTCCGTTTCATGCTATAATTATTGTTTATAATCGAGAATGCAAAAGGGGTTTTGCGGAAATGAACTTAGTCAGCCAATACCGAACGCACACGTGCGGGGAAGTCAGTGAAAAAGACATCGGAAAGGAGATCCGGGTTGCCGGATGGATCGAGAACATCCGCGACCACGGCGGCGTCAAATTTCTCGACCTGCGCGACCACTACGGCGTGGTGCAGGTCGTCATCCACGACGAGGCCCTGCTGAAAAACGTCGGCAAGGAATGCATCGTGACGGCAAAGGGAAACGTTGTTCTGCGCGACGAAGACACGGTCAACCCGAAAATTCCAACCGGTACGGTGGAAGTCCGTGCAGACGAGCTGAACGTGCTCGGCGAAGTGACGGCGAACCTTCCGTTTGAAGTCGCCGCCTCGCTGGAAACAAAGGAAGACGTCCGCCTGAAGTACCGCTATCTCGATCTGCGAAACCCCAAGGTCCATAAAAATATCGTCCTGCGCTCGCAGGTGATCTCTTTTCTCCGGCAAAAAATGACGGAGCTCGGTTTTCTGGAAATCCAGACGCCCATCCTCACCGTTTCCTCGCCGGAAGGCGCGCGCGACTATCTGATCCCCAGCCGCAGGCACCCCGGCAAATTCTACGC
The DNA here is from genome assembly GCA_023412845.1 of Bacillota bacterium. Taxonomy (GTDB): domain Bacteria; phylum Bacillota; class Clostridia; order Oscillospirales; family Acutalibacteraceae; genus Thermocaproicibacter. Next base: position 575 of record JAEZRH010000071.1, on the reverse strand, counting down.
GCTGCCGCAGGCTCCCCAGCAATTCAAGCAATTGCTGATGGTTTCCGGCTTCGACCGCTATTTCCAGATCGCTCCGTGTTTCCGCGACGAGGACGCCCGCGCCGACCGGTCGCCGGGCGAATTCTATCAGCTCGACTTCGAGATGGCTTTCGCCGCGCAGGAGGACGTGTTCGCCGTCGCGGAAGAAGTCGTGGGCGAAACGTTCCGGAAATTCTCCAACAAAAAAGTATCGCCCGCACCGTTCCGCCGCATTCCCTACGCGGAATCCATGCTGAAATACGGTACGGACAAACCGGACCTGCGCAATCCGCTCGAAATCATCGATATTACGGATATCTTCGACGGCACGACGTTCGCGCCGTTTCAGGGCAAGACCGTGCGCGCGGTCAGCGTGCCGGACTGCGGCGGGCAGCCGCGCAGCTTCTTCGAAGGCATGCTGAAATCTGCCGAGAGCATCGGCATGAAGGGCCTGGGTTACATCAAGGTGGCCGACGACGGCGAATACCAGGGGCCCATCAACAAATACCTGCCTGACGACAAGCGCGACGAACTGACGCGCCGCGCCGGCCTCAGAC
>JAEZRH010000050.1 GCA_023412845.1 Bacillota bacterium | reverse complement strand
CCACCCATTTCCCCCACTGGTTCCAGCCCATGACCGGCATCACGGCGGAAAAGCACGACAGCTTCATCACGCCGGTCGGCAACGGCAAGGTCCTGATGGAATTTTCCGGCAAGGAACTGATCAAGGGTGAGCCGGACGCCTCCAGCTTCCCGTCGGGCGGCCTGCGCGCCACGTTTGAAGCGCGCGGCTATACCGCTTGGGACCCCACGAGCGACGCCTTTATTAAAGGAAAGGCGCTGTGCATCCCCACGGCGTTCTGTTCCTACGGCGGCGAAGCGCTCGACAAAAAGACCCCGCTGCTCCGCTCGATGGACGCCATCAGCAAGCAGGCCGTCCGCATCCTGCGCCTGTTCGGCAATACGGAGGCGAAACGCGTCATCACCACGGTCGGCCCGGAGCAGGAATATTTCCTTGTCGACAAGGCGATGTATGAAAAGAGGAAGGACCTCGTCTATACCGGCCGCACCCTGTTCGGCGCGAAGCCCCCGAAGGGCCAGGAGATGGAGGACCATTACTTCGGCGTCATCAAACCGCGCGTCGCGGCTTTCATGGATGACCTGAACCAGGAGCTCTGGAAGCTCGGCATTCTCGCGAAGACCGAGCACAACGAGGTCGCGCCGTCCCAGCACGAGCTGGCGCCGATCTTTACCACAAGCAACGTCGCCACGGACCACAACCAGCTTGTCATGGAACTGATGAAAAAGGTTGCCACCAAGCACGGCCTGACCTGTCTGCTGCATGAAAAGCCGTTCGACGGCATCAACGGCAGCGGCAAGCACAACAACTGGAGCATGTCGACGGACATCGGCGAGAACCTGCTGGAGCCCGGCGATTCCCCGCGTCAGAACGCGCAGTTCCTGCTGTTCCTCGCGGCCGTCATCAAGGCCGTCGACGAGCATTCCGACCTCCTCCGCATCTCTGTCGCGGGCGCAGGCAACGACCACCGCCTCGGCGCCGACGAGGCGCCTCCGGCTATCGTTTCCATGTTCCTCGGCGACGAGCTGACCGCCGTTCTCGATTCCATTGAAAACGGCAAGCCGTACGACCAGAAAGACAGGACCTTCATGGAGATCGGCAGCGACATCCTGCCGCGCTTCCCGAAGGATACGACGGACCGCAACCGCACCTCTCCGTTCGCGTTCACCGGCAACAAGTTCGAGTTCCGTATGGTCGCTTCGACGGAATCCCTCGCCTGCCCGAACATGATGCTGAATACCATCGTCGCTGACGAGCTGGCGCAGTTCGCAGATGCGCTGGAAAAGGCCGGCGATTTCAAGGCGGCCCTCAACAAGCTGGTCAAGGATACCATCCACGACCACAGCCGCATCATTTTCAACGGCAACAACTATGCGCCCGAGTGGGTCGACGAGGCCGAAAAACGCGGCCTGCTGAATCTGCACAGCACCGTCGAGGCCCTGCCGTATTACATCAAGGACGACAACATCAAGCTGTTCGAAAAACATGGCGTGCTTTCCAGCGTGGAAGTCCATGCGCGTTACGAGATCGAGCTTGAGAATTATTACAAGCAGCTCAACATCGAAGCCCTTACGATGCTCGACATGATCAGCAAGGACATTCTGCCCGCCGCGGCGTCCTACGAAAGGGATCTGGCGGGGACCGTGCAGGCCAAGAAGCAGGTCGGCGTCGACGCCGGCTTCGAAGAAGATCTTCTCAAGAAGCTTTCAGCCCTTTCCTCCGGGCTGTACGGCGACTACGGCAAGCTGGAGAAAGCCGTCGGGGATGCCCCGTCCGGGGACGTTCTTGAAACCGCGAAATATTACCGCAGCACGGTCTTCACCCTGATGGAAGAGACCCGCAAGCCCGCCGACCAGATCGAGACGCTGGTCAGTTCCAAGTACTGGCCTTACCCGACCTACGGCCAGCTTCTGTTCAGCGTGGTTTGACCCGGATTAGCCGGAATCGATTTTCGATCGGCCGCGGCGGTCCTCCGCCGCGCCGGGTCCGGCGCTGTGAGAGTACAAGATTTTTTACATATCTTCCTATATAAAAGGAAAAAACGGGATGCCGCGCGGCATTCCGTTTTTTCTCTTACTGCGGTTTGAATTCGGCTGCAGACAGTGGTAAAATAAGGCAAAGCATTTTGTCGGGAGTCACCGAAAGGACGCGATGCGGGGTGTTTCGATACTTTTTTGTCATCAGCGGGCTTCCGGACAACGTGGGATTCCGTATGTTCGGCCCTGAGCATCTGACCTGGCTGGTCGCGATCGCCGCGGCGGCGGCGGTCTGCGCGGCGGGCTACCGCAAACTTTCCGCGCGCGGGCGGAAGCGGGCCGGTTATGTCTTCTGCTGGTCGATGGTGGCGCTGGACCTTCTCAAGGATGTGTACTTCATCGTTTCGGGCGTGTTCAGTTACGAATTCCTGCCGCTGCACCTCTGCGGGATGGCTATCTACATATCCCTGCTGAACGCCTACAGGCCCGGCAAAGTCAGCCGGGAGCTTCTCTTCAGCCTGTGCATGCCGGGCGCGGTAATGGCGCTCGTTTTCCCGGCGTGGACTTTTTACCCCGTCTGGAATATCGCGACGCTCCAGTGCTTCCTCATCCACGCCCTTCTGTTCATTTACCCGGTGATGCTTGTGGCGGGCGGCGACCTGCATCCAAACGCACGGAACCTGCCGTACTGCCTTCTGTTCCTGCTGGCCGTGTGCCCCGCGGTGGCGCTTGTCAACCGGGCGCTCGGCACGAATTTCATGTTTATCAGCACGCCGCCTGCGGCTCAGCCGTTCCTGCTGTTTGTACAGTGGTTCGGGAACCCCGGCTACATTTTCGGGATGTTCCTGCTGCTTCTCGCCGTGTGGGCGGCGCTGTATCTTCCGCTTTCCGCAGTGCGGCTTTTCAGGCGTAAGGGAACCCGCCACGACGCGGAGACGGTATCCGCCGCAGCTCCGGATAAAAAGATTTGAACATAAAACCGGCCGGACGGGACCTCTTCCGCCCGGCCATGCCGTTTGGAATCGTGCGACCGCGCGAAGATCGCTACTTCATGATCCGCACTTTGTCGGCGGTAATGTCGCGTATGGCGGCGCAGCCGGTCATCTTCATGGTCTCCTTCAGTTCGGCGATGATCTTTTTGGTGTAAAGGACCACGCCCTCCTCGCCGCCGCCGCAGGCGGCAACGACGTACGGCCTGCCGATCAGCACCGCGTCGGCGCCGAGAGCCAGCGCCTTGAAAACGTCGACGCCCGTGCGGAACCCGCCGTCCACGAAAATCCTGATTTTTCCGCGGACGACGGCCTTGATCTCCGGCAGGACTTCAATGGTGGCGGGCGTCTGGTCGATTACGCGGCCGCCGTGGTTCGAGACCACGATGCCGTAGGCCCCGCACTCGACGGCCTTGACCGCGCCGATCGGAGTCATGATGCCTTTCAGGAGGAACGGCCGGCCCGTATAGGAGGCGATTTCCGCCAGCTCCGGGACGCTTTTCGCGTGCACGGTCTTGCCCGCCGCCGCCAGAAGGGGCAGTCCCGCGGCGTCGATATCCATGGCCACGGCCATTGCACCGGACGCTTTCACAAGGTCCAGCTTTTTGCGCAGCACGTCGCCCTCCCACGGCTTTACTGTGGGGACCGCGACGCCGCCCGCGGCTTTCACGGCCTCCAGAGGATCGGTCAGAAAGTTGTCCGGCGCGCCGTCGCCGGTAAACGCGGCGCAGCCCGCGCCGATGCAGCCCGGCACGAGCGCCCCGGCGTAGGTGCGTTCGTTCAGAAGGCCGTTATAGTTGTTCGAGAGGCCGCTGATCGGCGCCGCGAAAACAGGCGCGGCAAAAGTGCGGCCGAACAGCTCCGTCAAAGTGTCCTGCCCGCGGTCCTCGTAAATCAGGTCCATGTTCACGCGGACTTTTTTCAGTTGTTCGCAGTTGCGGATAAAGGAGCCGCCGCTGCCTTTGCCGCCCACGCCGGGAATTTCGCCCCGGCAGGCGACGCCGTTGCATTCGCGGCACACCCTGCAGTTCGGCGTCATATTTTTGCGCGCGTTGTCAAGTACGTCCTGATATGTCATTTTCAACCTCCGTACGGCGTGCCGCCGCGGCCAGGCCCCGCCGTGGGGCACGGTGAAATTTTCGGACTTTGTTTGGCGGGAGAGCACCGGGCCGCAACCGGCTGCGCCGGGGAGAACTGTCCCCCGACTGCCCGGGCAAAGTCAGCCTTCAATTTTCACCGGGCTATGTGCCAGGCCGTGCGTGCAGGCTCAGCCTGCCGCCGACAGTTTATTTTGTTTTTCAACGTCAGTATAGCATCCGGCGGCGGCCGCGTCAATCGGACGGGCCGTTTGCTTTTCCGGCTTAACTTTTACCGCGGAATATGATATGATTACACGGGATTAAAATCAGCAGGGAAGGTTTTGACAGATGATACGTGCGGTTCTGTTCGACATGGACGGCCTGATGTTCGACACCGAGCGGCTGATCGCCGATCTTTGGGACAGCCTCGGCGAGGAGCGGGGCATTGGGGAAATTGCCCAGGTGATGCCCGAAACGATGGGAATGCGCGACGGTGATATCCGGAAGTTTTTCTGCCGGCGTTTCGGGGAAGACTTTCCATTTGAGTGGTTTAACTCAGAATACCGGAAACGAATGGATGAAGGAATGCTCAAGAGCGGTCTGCCGGTCAAACCGGGGCTCTACACGCTGCTGAATTACCTGAAAAAGCGGGGAGACTGCAAGCTGGCCGTCGCTTCTTCCACCAGCCGAAAACATGTGCTGCAATACTGCGAAATGGCTCATGTGACGGACTTTTTCGACGCCATTATCTGCGGCGATATGGTCCGGAAAAGCAAGCCGGATCCTCAGATCTATCTGGTCGCCGCAAAAGAGGTCGGAATCCCGGCGCAGGACTGCATGGTGCTGGAAGACTCCCCGAACGGCTGCGTCTCCGGCAGCCGCGCCGGCGCGAAAGTCGTCATGGTGCCGGATCTTGTGCAGCCCGACGAGGCGCTTAAAAAGATTTTGTACGCGTGCGTCGGCACACTGGAAGATGTCGTCCCTCTGCTGGAACGCGACAAAAGCGGCGAGAACGGATGAAGATTCTTGTGGATGCGGACGCGTGCCCGGTGAAGGAAATCCTCGTGGCCATTGCGAAACGGCGGAGGATCCCCGTTACCATGCTGATCGACACCAGCCATGTCCTTGACGACGGCTACAGCACGGTCATCACCGTGGACCAGGGCCGCGACAGCGCGGATATCCGCCTTGTCAACCTGATCGAACCGGGCGACGTCGTCGTGACCCAGGACTACGGCGTGGCGGCTATGTCGCTCAGCCGGGGCGCGAAGGCCCTGAACCAGAACGGCCTTGTCTACGACGGTACCAACATGGACCGGCTGCTGTTCGAACGCGCGCTGGGCCAGAAGATTCGGCGCGCGGGCGGCAGGGCGGGGAAGAACCGCAAACGTACCGCGGAAGACGATGAGGCGTTCCGCCGGGTGCTGCAACAGATGCTCGATTCTTTGCAAAAAGACTGAAAGTGGGAATTTGAATATGAAAAATTACGATGTTATTATTGTCGGCGCCGGCCCGGCCGGCATTTTTACCGCCCTAGAGATGGACAAGCTGGACCCCGGCAAAAAAGTGCTGGTCGTGGATTCCGGAAGCGCCATCGAGCGCAGAGCCTGCCCGGCGCGCACCACGGGTGCGTGCGCCCACTGCGCCACCTGCAGCATCATGAACGGCTGGGCCGGCGCCGGCGCGTTTTCCGACGGAAAGCTTTCGCTTTCAGAAGAAGTCGGCGGCAATATTACGGATTACATGCCGGTGGAAAAGGCCCGCAAGCTGATCCGCTATGTGGACGGCATCTATCTGCAGTTCGGCGCGCCGGACAAGGTGTTCGGCAAAAACGACAAGTTTGCGGAAAAGGTGGCCTATGAGGCAAAAAAAGAGAATATCCGGCTTATCCCGTGCCCCGTGCGCCACATGGGCACCGAATACTCCTATCAGGTGCTGAAGGCGATGTACGGTTATCTTTCATCCCGCCCGAATTTCGAGTTCCGCGAGCATACCACCGCGGAAAGCATCCTCACGGAGAGCGGCACCGTCAAAGCCGTGACGCTTGCATCGCGCGACGGCAGCCGCGAGACGCTGGAAGCGCCGTATATCGTTCTTGCCCCCGGAAGGGGAGGGGCGGAGTGGCTCAGCCGCATCGGAAAAGAAAATGACCTTTCCATCGCGAACAACGAAGTGGATATCGGCGTCCGCGTTGAGGTGCCGAATGCCGTGATGGACCCTCTGACCAAAAACCTGTATGAGGCCAAACTGGTTTATTACTCGGATACGTTCGAGAACCGCGTCCGTACCTTCTGCATGAACCCCGGCGGGCTTGTCAGCGAAGAGCATTACGACACCGGCGAAGGCGGTGGCATCGCCGTCGTGAACGGGCACTCCTATGCGGAAGAGGAACGCCGCACCGAAAACACCAATTTCGCCATGCTCGTTTCCACGCGCTTTACTGAGCCGTTCAACCAGCCGATTGAGTACGGGCGCTACATCGCCCAGCTTGGCAACATGCTGACCGGCGGAGGAATCATGGTGCAGCGCCTGGGCGACCTGCTGATGGGCAGACGTACCGACGCGACGCGTCTGCAAAAATCCACAACGGTCCCCACGCTCAAAACCGCCGTGCCGGGCGACCTTTCCTTTGTGCTTCCGCACCGCCACCTCACCAGCATCGTCGAGTCCCTGCGCGCGTTCGACAAGCTCGCGCCGGGGCTGTATTCCAAAAACACGCTGCTCTACGGCGTCGAAGTCAAGTTTTATTCCTCCAAGGTGGAGGTCAGGGAGAATTTCGAAACGCAGATCAAAAACCTTTACGCCATCGGAGACGGCGCAGGCATCACCCGCGGACTGATGCAGGCCTCCGTCACCGGCGTTGTGGTCGCGCGTGATATCGCGGGGAAAAAGGGATAAAAAAAACGGCGCGCTTTAAGCGCGCCGTTTTCATCTTCTTCCGGCTTCGGTTCAGCTTGCGTATTCCTTCCGGTACTGGCGGATTTCGCCGTCCAGAATACGGGAGATCAGCGCATGACCCTTTTCGTTGGGGTGGATGCCGTCGTCGCAGATAAGCTGCTGGTAATGGCACGTTTCGAGGAAGGCACTGCTGATGTCGAGCAGGGGCGTTTCCGTATCCTTTGCCAGCCGGCAGACCGCAATGTTGTACATTTCGTGCCAGCGGTAGATGCGCTCCACGTCGCCGAGCCATTTGAGGATGTTCGCCGGGTTCAGTCCTCGGGAGATCCATGCGAAATACCGCTGCGCGTCGATGGGAGGCAGCGAAAGCAGCGCGGGGCAGCTCCCCGCATGCTTGACGGCCTCGATCATCTGCGTGTACTTTTCCACGAAGAGATCGATCGGCGTTTTCGGCTGGTGCTCTCCGTCCGGCGTTGCGGAGACCTCCGCCCAGTTAAAGTCACAGTCGTTGCCGCCGAACTCAAGCGCAACGTAATCGTAGTCTTTCAGTTCGGCGCGGTGCTTCAGAAGAGAGTCGAGCCCTTTGGAAACGGTGCAGCCGAACCGGGAATAATTCCGCAGCACGAGATTGGCGCTGCTCTTTATCATGTTTGCAAAACTGTCCCGCAGAATGGTGTATTTTTTCTCGCCGTCGAGAACGACCCCTTTTGTGACGGAATCCCCGAACACGCACACGGAATTTACCATTTTCGATTCCCCCTTCAGGCGAATCATCATAATAACAATTATCTTAACATCTTGTATTTAAAACTATATCGTATAATTATTAATATGTCAATATCGTGCCCTAAAATATTTGATTTATTTACATGCGCCGATTCGGACTTAAAGAAAGAAGGCTGCCGTCTCGGAACAAAACGGGATTGACGCGGCGAAAAAGGAGAAACTGAACATGGAACCGGAGCTTGCCGATATGACGTACCAGGATTTTTTGCAATATCTGCGCGTGCTTGCGGAAGAGCCGTTCGCCCGCTTCCAGCGGCGCCTCATTCCGGGCGAAACGATCCTCGGCGTGCGCACGCCGCAGCTCCGCGCCGCGGCGAAAGAGATCGCGAAAGGCGATTGGAGGCGCTTCCTGGACGAGGCGCGGAACGACACTCTGGAAGAGGTCATAGTGCAGGGGCTTGTCACCGGTTTCGCCAAAATGGATTATGACGAGGCGCTGCGCCGGGCGGCGGCGTTTGTGCCCAAAATCAAAAGCTGGGCCTCATGCGACATCTGCGGGTCGTCGTTCCGGTTCCTTAAGAAAAACCGGGAGAGGTCGTTCGGTTTCCTGTGCGGATATCTCGGTGATCCCGGCGAGTTTGCCGTGCGGTTCGGAGTGATCCTGCTGATGAATTATTTTACGGATGAAGAATATATCGACCGTATGTTTGCGGCGCTTGACGAAGTACGCCACGAGGGATATTATGTAAAGATGGCGGAGGCCTGGGCCGTTTCGGTCTGTTATGTCAAAGACCCGCAGCGCACTCTGCGGTACCTTGAAGACTGCCGGCTGGACTGCTGGACCTACAACAAGGCGCTGCAGAAAATCATCGAGTCGAACCGGGTGGATGCGGCGGCCAAGGCAAAGATCCGTACGATGAAGCGGCGCAAACAGCCGCTGGAAAAATAATTATCAGGGAAGGTGGTTTTTGTGCTGGATATCAGAAAATGTGCGATTATCGGCTGCGGTTTTGTGGGGGCGAGCTCGGCGTTCAGTCTTGTGGAAAGCGGACTCTTTTCCGAAATGGTGCTCATCGACGCGAATCAGGACCGCGCGGAGGGCGAGGC
>JAEZRH010000008.1 GCA_023412845.1 Bacillota bacterium | reverse complement strand
GCTTATAAAACAGCGGCACGAATACAATGTGGTTTCCTGCCGCTGTTTTTTCTGAACCGATCTCACGATCTGAAATTTTCTTTCGCCGCGCCGTGGCCGGATCACGGTTTCTCCCCGCCGAACTTTTGGTACCAGCAGTCCGGGTAAAGCGCTTTGTCATTCGCCGAGGCCCGCGAGATGTCGACGTCCGCGTTTTCACCGGGCCGCACACGCCTTGCAAAGATCACGGTCCGGAAGCCGTCAAACTCATACGAGCAGGTGGAGAGCGTCAGGATGGAATCGGATGTTTTCAGGTCGACCGGCAGGCCGAGGACGGAACGGGCCCGGACCTGGCCGAGGTAATCCGAAAAGGCCTTCGACGATGCGAAACGCGTTTTCTGGTAGTCGAACGGCTGCCCCTGCGAAGGGTCGGTATTGGTCTTGATCACCGCGAATATCTTCCAGTAAGCCATGTCGCTCCCCTGCCGGAACAGGATCGTCGGATGGAGGCTGTAAAAATCGGGGCGCGCGTACTGCAGCAGCGGCGCAAACATTCTGCCGTCCTTCATGCTGTGCCCGTACAGAATGATATTTTTCTGTTTCGGGTCCGGAGGGAACAGGTAGATGCTCCCGTACTTCGAGACATCTCGCTTCCAGTCGTGCGTCAGATAATAATCCGGCGAATCCGCGGGCGGGCAAAGCACCGGGTAGTCTACGTCCGTTCCGGGGATCGTGATCCAGCCCTTCACGTCCGGATTGAGCGCCTGAAGCTTTGAAAAGGTGTACTCATCCTGCTTCTGCGGCGGGGCGGAGTTTCCGGCGGAGGAACTTTGCGGCGCGGAGGCGGAACCGCGGTACAGGGACCTGGCGTCCGCCAGGTTTGCGTCCGTCCGTCTCGGGAGAACATACAGACGGTAAAACAAAATCCCAGAGCAAACGGCAAACACGCTTAGGCTGAGGGACAAAACGGCACGCCACGCGTTCTGTTTCCGGAAAAAAATCTTTGCGGAAAGGTCGGCTCTTTGCAGGGCAATCTTTTTGATCCGCCCGATCCATGTATAAAGCACGGAAAATCCCATTCTCTCATCAGCCCGAAAATTTATGTAAAATTCCACCCGAAATTCCTGCCATGCCGCTATTTTAACATCGCTTGTGGAAACAATCAAACAAGGTTATTTTAAAATTGGATTAAAAATTGGCCGCCCGGGCATAAAAAATATCATGCGCGTCGGTTTGTTTCTGTGCAAAACCATAAAATAATGCTTATAGCCAAAAATTTAATCCGCTTTAACACGGCTGTAACTTGATCCGTATGAAGATAAGCTACAATGCAACCGTTCCATAAACATGTCCGTTAAATGAGGAGGTAAAATTTTATGCCTATGAGCAAAAAAGCGATTCACGCCCTGGCGGCGGTCGTCTGCGCTTTGGCGGTCGCCGGCGGCAGCGCCGCCGCGCAGGGCACTGCGGCTTATGCCGCGACGGCCAGCGCCCCGCCCTACAACATCACCGTCGGTATCGGCGGCGGCGAGTCGGAAGTGCGGTTCGCCTGGCTGAGCAACAGCTCCGCGACAGGCGAACTTCAGATCGCAAAAACCAGCGACGTGAAGGGTGGGAACTTCCCCGCAGGTTCCACAAAGCAGGCGGCCACCGCGAAGATAACGGCCACCGAAGGCGTGCTGGACAATCCCAAAAACACCGACCATCCCGTCAGCTCGTTCACGGATGCGGGCGGCGCTCCGCTGATCGACGAGTATTCCAGTAAAGTGACCGTCGGCAATCTGGCGCCGAACACCTCCTACACCTATCGCGTCGGCGACGGTACGGCATGGAGTTCCAGCTACACGTTCCAGACGCGCAGCCCGGCAAACGGATTTTCGTTCGTCGCGTTCGGCGACCCGCAGATCGGTGCGAGCGGCAATGCCGCTAACGATGCGGCCGGATGGGCCAACACGCTGAGCAAGGTCACTTCGAAATATCCCGATGCGAATTTCCTGTTCTCCATGGGCGACCAGGTGAACGATTACGATCATATTTACAAGCAGCAGCAGGAATACCAGGGATTTTTCAACCCCAGCTCCTCGGTGAACTATCTGCAGACACACGTTCTTGCGGAATTTTCCGGGAACCATGATTTCCAGATGGGCAAATATTACAGCTTCCATTACAATCAGCCCAACCTCTCCACTCTGGGCCAGACCCAGACCAACGGCGCCGCCGACAACAACGGCGACTACTGGTTCCGTTACGGCAGCACGCTGTTCATGAATCTGGAAGGCAACAACTTCTACGACGTCTCCGCTCACGACTCCTTCCTGAAGCAGGCCGTCGCCGCGAATCCCGGAACGAAATGGAAGGTCGTCTCTTTCCATCAGGCTCCTTACAGCGAGGCGAACCATGACGGCGCGACAAGCTCCGACGACGACGTCATGTTCATGCGCAAGAACTGGACGAAGCTGATGGACAAATACGCCATCGACATCGTTCTCAACGGGCACGACCACTACTACACCCGTTCGTTCCAGATGTACGGCGGCTCCCCCGTGAACACGGTGAAAGCGCATGCGGCGACGAACCCCAAGGGCACCGTTTACTTCACGCTTGACTCCGGCAGCGGCAGCAAATACTACAAATACAACACGACTGCCGACCACTCCTTCAGCGCGCTCGGCTGGCAGAACAACGTGCCGACCTACTCCTATGTAAACGTCACAGACAAAACCTTCTCCGTGACCACCTACGCGACGAACTCCGACACGTCGATCGACACCTACACCATCACGAAATCCGCGGCAGTGCCGACGGCTGCAACGACCGGCACGGCGGCCGCGGCGGGAACGGCCTCCAACCCGAAGACGGGCGACAACAGCGGCAGCACCTTCGCGATCTTCGCGGTCGCCGCAGCCGCTCTGCTGGCCGCGATCTTCAGCGCGGTTGTAATCATCAGGAGAAAAGCGGTGCGGGGTTAAATCCCGCAAGCTCCTGAAAAACAAAACGCTGACAACCTCATTACACTCCGCGGTGCAATGAGGTTGTCTTATTTACAAAAGACAAGGGAAGGAAACCGCCGTGCCGAAGATAAAGATAAAGGGCCTCTGGAAGGCCGGGCTCGCGCTGCTTCTGCTGGCCGCCTATATTTTCGCCGCATACGCCGTCAGCCGCCACCAGGCTTATTACGACCCGTACAGCCTGCCCGGAAACGACAAGATCTCCTTTGAGAAAGCCAAAGTCGTTTCCGTGGAGTCCGTAGACGTCAAAAGGGATGAAACGCATCCGGAACTGCTGATCGGTTCCCAGAACATCACCGTGAGCCTCCTGACCGGCGGCCGGAGAGGAACCGTTTACCAGACGGTCAACAACCTGAATTACGATACGAATTACTACGTGAGGCCCGGCCGAACCGTGATCGTTTCCGTCAGCGAGACGGGCGACGGCGGGACCGTGAACGTCAACGTCAATTCCCCGGACAGAACGCCCTTCCTCTACCTCATGGCGGGGGGCTTTGTTCTGCTCTTATGTGCCGTGGGCGGCAAAAGCGGCTATAAATCCGCCATTGGGATCGGCTTTACGGTCACGAGCGCGGTTTTCATCTTCGTCCCGCTCCTCTACAACGGCGTGCCTCCTGCGGCGGCCGCCCTGATCTTCGCCGCCGTCACGGCCTGCGTCACGCTGTTCCTCGTGGGTGGTTTTGAGCGGAAAAGCCTCATCGCCATTCTCGGCACCGTCGGCGGGGTGGCGGCTGCGTCCGGGATCGAAGCGGTATTCACCGCGCTGACGGAAACCTCCGGTTATACGTTCGCCGACACGGACTCGCTCCTCGCGATCTCCTCCCACAGCGGGCTGAAGGTGAGCAGCCTGTTCTTCGCCGCCGTTCTCATTTCGTCGCTCGGGGCCGTGATGGATATCGCCATCTCAGTCGCTTCCTCCGTCAACGAGGTTTACGAAAGAAACCCCGGCATCGGCGGGAAGGCCCTTTTCGCTTCCGGCATGAACGTGGGCCGCGATATGCTGGGCACCATGGCCAACACGCTCATTTTGGCGTTCATGGGCTCCTCCCTCGTCGTGCTGATCCAGATCTACACGTACAACATGCCGTATTTTCAGGTGATGAATTCGAACTCGATCGCGACGGAGATCATCCAGGCGCTGACCGGCAGCACCGCGGTGATCCTGACGGTGCCGCTGGTCTCCCTCCTCGCGGCACGGCTGCTGCCGCTGCTCGGGGAACCGGGCGCCCGGCCTTCCTGAACAAAAAAACCGTCCTGAAATAAAAGAAATACGCCTTACTATGGTTTGAACACCATTTTAAGGCGTATTTTTGTGTTATTTTTTATATGGCATATTATAAATTCTTTTCAGATTTTGACAGAAACTTCCCCGCCGTTTCGAATTGATAAGTAGGCGCGCCAAAAACGCAGGAACTGCAAGAAGGAGATGATCCATTGCGTCTCAAATCGATCGATCAAAGCAATTTTCTCGCCCGGCTGGAAATGCGGGACGAACGGGCGCTTGATTATGTCGTCGACACTTACGGCGGACTGATTCAGGCAATCGTGCACAGGCACCTCGCCCTGCTTCCGAACAGACGGGAGGAATGCATCAACGACATCCTGCTCGCCGTCTGGAACCAGATCGGGCACTTCGACCCGCAGAAAAACAGCTTTTCCGGATGGCTCGCGGCGGTCTGCAAATACAAAGCCATCGACTGCAAGCGCCGGTATTTCCGCGATCTGCTGGAGGCGCCTCTTCCCGAAGAGGCAGTCAACCCGGATGGAGATCCCGAGGCATCCGTTCTGGCAAAAGAGCTCAGCGAGGAGACGGAATCCCTGCTGGAGCAGCTTCCGCCGGAGGAGCGCAGGCTGTTCTGGGACCGCTATGTGGACGAAACCCCAATGGAGGAACTGGCACAGGAGAGGAACACCAACGTTTCCGCGCTTTACAGCCGGCTTTCCCGCGACCGAAAAAAGATGAAACTGTATAAGGAGGCAAAATAAGAATGAAAACCGTTTATGACGTTTTGAACGATGTCAGGGTCAATGCAGAGGAGTACGACGTTGGCCCGCTGTCCGAAGCGGGAAACAGGACCATGAAGCGAAATTTCCGACGCGTTTCCGGCGCCCGACGCCCTTCGCATATCGCCCGCTGGTCGGTCGTCGCCGCATGCCTTGTGTGCGTGATCGGCTTCTCGCAGACCGCGCTCGCCAAGGCGGCGATCTCCTATATCCTGCAGTCGGTCGATCTGGGGCACAACAGGGTGGTCCAGATCGACCCGAACAAAGCGCCCAAAAAGCCCGACTACAGCGGCTGGTACGATAAAGACGGCAAGCCGCTGACCAGCGTTGCTCCCGAGGGGACCACGGACCTCTACGACGCCAAGGGGAACAAGATCGGGTCGATCGGCCACTCAAAAGCGGGTTCGGACGAAGACGCCGACCCCGGCGTCCTCGTGGAAAAGGACCTGAACAAGGTGGTCGCTCAACTCTCCTTCCAGCCGCTGCTCCCGAAGGACCTGCCCAAGGGATATGCCTTCGAAAAAGCGGATCTCTACAAAGACGGCGACAAGATCAGCGGCGACTATGTGGACCTGTACTACACAAGCAGCTCCGATCGGATTTTCATCCAGGAGCGCAGGATCACGGACGAAACCACCTACACTGCCGGCACGGACGGCACCGTCCAGAAAACGACCATCAACGGCCACACGGCGGCTATCTCCGACGGCCACAGCATCGACTGGGAGGCCCGGGGGGTCTCCATTGGCATCAGCGCAGGCGGAATTTCCACCGACCAGCTTACCAAGCTCGCGGAATCAATGAAATAGGGTTGAAAATCCGGGCCGACAGCGCAGACGCGGATGCGTTTCACGCCATTTGGGAAAAGCCGGTCCAGCCGATACTGATCGTATGGCTGGACCGGCTTTTTTATTATCTAACCGGAATAAGCTGCCGGCTTGCCGGGGGGCATGACTTTACCAGCTTCCTTATCTCCGTCACGCAATTGAGACGACGCATAACTTCTTTGCGTTCTGTCCCGGCAGGGAAACGTAAATGCCGGACGCGTCGCCGGACCGGCCCGTGGCTGTAATTTTATAATAGAAGTCGTTGCCGACCCGCTTTACAAAAGAAACCTGGAGCACACCGGCCGAACCGGCGTTAAAGTTGACGGCCGCCGCCCCCGGCGCGGTAATTTTGAACTGATAGGATGCATTCTTGACAAGTTTGAAATCCGCATTCGTGTCGGAAAGAACCGGCGCTGGGGGATCGACGGTCACGACGCACACCTTCTGCGGGGCCTGCCCGGCCGCCGTCATATAAAAGCCCGCCTGCTGCCCGGGTTTGCCGATTGCCGTAATTTTATAGTATGCGTCGTTCCCGGAAGCTCCAACCTTTTCCGTTTTGAAAACGCCCGGAGTCCCCGCGTTGAAGCTGACGGCGCCCGTGATTTTAAACGTATAACTTAAACCCTGCTTCACGGAGAAATTGCTGTTGGTGTCGGATTTCGGAGGAATCGGCTTCGGCTGCGTAAGCGTAATAGCCGCCATATTCTGATCGAAGCCCGTGCCACCGCTCTGCGGGAACGTCACATTCAGCGAAGTGCCCGTCTGCGCGTTACCGGTTCCGGTGACCTTGACAAAATAGTTGATGCCCTCTTTTTTGACCGTCTGGATCGAAG
Organism: Bacillota bacterium; assembly: GCA_023412845.1. Lineage (GTDB taxonomy): Bacteria > Bacillota > Clostridia > Oscillospirales > Acutalibacteraceae > Thermocaproicibacter. Next base: position 1,452 of record JAEZRH010000008.1, on the reverse strand, counting down.
CCACCCCGCCGGTGCCTGCCGTAAAGCTCGGTTCTCCGCCGCCCATAACGGTAAATTTAAAGGTATAGGATTTTCCCTTTTCCAGGCTGATCGCTTTCGGCGTATCCGATTTCACAAGCGGCTGCAGTTCTTCGGCCGCGGCGACCGGAAAGGACGCCGTTTCTCCGTTCAGGGTGACGCGCACGACGGAAAGGCCCCATTCCAGCGCTTTCATGCGGTACTCATACCCGCCGGGCACCTTCCCTATGTAGGAAGCGGACGCCGAGCTGCCGCTTACGCTGACTTTCGGCGCGGTGGCGGAACTCGTGTATGCCACGAAGCGATAGGTGTCCCCTATGTTGCAGGTATAAAGGAATTCGGGTTTCGCCGATTTGTAGATCGTTGACGCGTTCGTATCCAGACTCAGATTTTTGTTGGCGGTGATTTTTACATTGCAGAGCTTTTCGGGGACATATTCCAGATTTGTCATGTAAAGATCTGCGCTCTGCCCCACATTCCCCACCGCGTTCACGAGGTAAAAGTAATCATTGTTTGCGCTGTCGACATCGACAAGCGTAATGCCGATAATATCGTGGACATCCGTCAGAAGCATCGGCGCGCTGTAGCCGGGCTCGCTCCCGCCCGCAACATAGTGCAGCTTCACCATATAGCTGTTGCCCTGCACAAGCGAAAAGTCGCTTGTGGTGTCGGATGTCAACGTATAATCCTTTTGGACCGGTTTATCCGCAACCGTAATGGTATGCGAAACGCTGGCGCCGTTGGAGGCCGTAAAGGTCAGCGTCGCTTCGCCGGCTTCCCAGGCAAACACGGTCAGCAAATAGGCGCCGGAACCTTCCGCCAGCTCATCCAGCTGCGCTTCAAGCACGTCAGCGTCGCTGGAGGTCACGCGAAGCGTCTGGCCGGGGTCCGATATATCCACTTCCCAGAGCTTCATATCGCTTTTGTTCAGTTCCGTAACGGACTGGAAGCCGTCCGGGAACTGGATGAACTCCGAATCCGCCGCAAACGCCGCCGTTCCTCCGAACAGCGACACAATAACAAGGAACACCAGAGCCAGGCCTGTCAATCGCTTTCTTTTTTTCATCATTGATACCCTTCCTCATTTTTTAAGAACCTTATTCAAATTCAGGGAATTGCTGCCGCATTTCGGTTCTTCGGGACTATCTTACCTTTGGGAAAAGGAATAGGTCAACATGTACAAAGAATATTTCATTAATGTTATATTGTTGGCATAAATTAGTATGATTTTTGTCAGAATTAGGGGATTTCCGTTCATTTTTCTTCCAATCTTTCCCCTGCTGTTTTGAACGGCCACAGCATTGGCTGGAAGTCCGGGGAGTCTTCATTGGCATCAGCGCAGGCGGAATTTCCACCGATCCGCTTGCCAAACCCGCGGAATCGATGAAATAAGGGCCGAAAAGCCGGTCCAGCCATACGATCAGTATCGGCTGG
>JAEZRH010000112.1 GCA_023412845.1 Bacillota bacterium | reverse complement strand
GTTTCCGGGTCGATGCGGGGCATGTTGCCTGCGTCGGGGTCGCCGTTCGGGTTGCCGTTCTCCACATCGAAAAGGACTACAAATTCATATCTGTTTTGGATCGGGTTTGCCATTTTTTATTCCTCCTCTGAATTCTGCCGCTTTTCCTTTGGGGTGAAAAAGCTTTGTACCTGCTGGTAGTAGCCAAGAACGAAAATCGACTGGTCATTCAGGAAAAGATGTGCCGGGAATGGATCTCTGTCCACATGCAGCTTGTTCATGAGGCCGCCGATCAGCTTGTCGTAATAGATGCCAATGGCTTTGCCGTTTTCCCCTTTGCGGATTTTTTCGATATGGTTTCCATACAGCTTGAAAAGGGTGGAAAATACATTGCCCGGCGTCGCGCACGCCGATGTAAAATATCGGTCCTTGATGGTGGAATTGATGCCGGGGCTGGCATCCCGCTGCGCTTTTTCCAGCACGGCGAACAAACGGCCGAGAATATAGGCCCGGTTTTCACATTCTTCGTTTAAGGCCACGGATAAGACCTCCCTGTATGTTTTATTGTCGGATTTCCGTAATAGGCAGGCTTTCAGAATCGCCGCCCGTCCGCGGGTGATTTTTCGGATATGCCGGTCCTCGTCGTCCTGCTCGGCGCGGATGCGGAGCATCACGGCGCTTTGCAGGGACTGCGGATACGGCAGTCCGAGAAGAATCGAGCGCAAAACCTCCCCGCTCAGAAGGGGGCTGGCGGCCTTGTCGTTCGAATTTGGGTTAACGGTCTCGCGTAGAAGCCAGTAAAGCGTGAGATAAGGATAGTCCTGCGGAGCGCGCGCGATTTCCAGATCATCGTAATGCCGCCGGATATTTTGCACAAAACCGCCGAAACTGTCGCACAGAAAGAAACGCACGGAGATGCGGGCCGCGTTGGGGGCGAGCCCCAGAATATAAAACGGCGTTTTCAGTTCAATGCCTTCGGCAACCGGTTTGCCCTGAGCCATCCGCTCCATGACGCTGTGAAGCAGCTTGTCCGCATCCTCGTTCTGCGGGCTCAGCATGGCGGTGAAGATATTCTGATAAACGGGTTCCGGGCTTTCCGCCCAGTAAACCACAGTCGTATCGCCCCCAGTAAGGCGGTGTTCACGGTCGGCCAGCAGATGGTTGAGAGCGGTCGCATAGGCGAACGCCGCATACCGGCTGACCGGCGCGTTGAGCCCCTGTCCGCCGTCGCGCCCGTAGGATTCATAGGCGCCGGCGTTGAAACTGACAAGGTTGGCGCCCGAACTCTGCGCTCCCGCGACCCCCTTGATCTTTCCGTGCAGAACGGCCACGGGCCCGTCTTTCCCGGTGACAAGGCAGGGCATCTGCATACCGCCATCAAGGGAGGCGTAATAACCGTCCCATGCGCGGCGTATCTCCGGGTCGTCCTGTGCAAATTCGTCGCCGATCCTGAAAACCAGATTTCCTCCCGCGGTGACCTCTTCCAAACGGTCCCGAAGCGCCGGATGTTCGGCGGCCTTTTCCGGCCGCCAGCGCTCAAAAAAACCGAGTACGGCTTCGGCAGCTTCGCTTCGCACGCCGCTCAGCACCTTTTCGTGCAGTTCCCGGCCCGCCTCGAAGCATTGCAGCGTGCGTGCCGGCTTGCCCTTCTGGTCGATGCCCAGCAGGTAGGAGGAATTGTCGCAGAGAAAATTCGCGGTGACGCCGACCGATCGGACAGCCTGTTCCGGCACCTCGCGGTCCTGCGGGATGTCCATCGTCTTCTTTCCGCGCTGCTCCGGCCGCCTGAGCGTGAGAAGCGACAGGAGCTCACCCTCCGGAGAAAGATTCAGCGCGCAGGAGACTTTGGCCGTGCAGTACCCGGGCTTTGGGAGCATGCCTTTTGCTGCGAGAATTTCATAATAGCGCGTGAGCGCCTGCAGAATCATGTCTTCACCTCGCAGCCCGCAACGTCGATCCTGCCGTTGCGCATGACGGCGCGGAAGAATTCCGGACGGATATCTTCCCTGTTGGAGTAATCCATATCGTACAGCATATAGCCGAGGTCCTTCTCCCCCATGTTTTCCGGCGAAGTGGGGACGGTTTCGCTCTCAAAGAAGCGGAACGAAGCCGGAAACTCGCGGCACCCGAAGCACGGCATATGGAAACATTGGCCGTGCTTCAGCCTCCGCATCAGGATCGCATAGTGCTTTTCCCGCGAGTCGCCTTCGCAGCCCTTTCCGGTCAGCTCAAAATGAGCCTCGATGACGTATCGTACGTCGCGCAGAAGCATAGCGGCCCGCTGCTGGATCACGGCGGGCGCGTATAGATACGGCACCTTCTCTCCCTTCATGGCGCTCAGTCCGTCGCTGCGCGGCAGCTTGGCCGAAACCTCGTTTCGCCGGATGTTGGTAAAACGAATCGGGTTGCAGACATAGATGCTGTCAATTTGATACGAGATCTCAGGCTTCCAGTAGATTGCCTCGAGGATGCCACGTGCGGCGGACGGCGTCATCACATCGTAGGAGACGCGCTCCGCTTTCAGCTCCGGCCGGCAGAAGAGCGCCAGCGGCCCCCAGACTTCCACTTTGACTCCATATCCCATAGAAACACTCCTTTCAAATTCAAAGTTTAAATGCAGATTTCTGGATTTCAAACGAACCAGGCTTCGCCGGAGCCTGGCGCAAGGGACAGCCCGGTCTCGGGCGAATATATTTCCGGGTCGGTCAGCACGGCTGCTCCGCAGTCCAGCAGTTCGAGCTTTCCCGCGTCGTACAGCGCCTGGAAATGAGGGCGGTACACGCTTACGCAATACGGACCGGCGGCGCGGAAAAGCTCGCGGTTCCTTTCGCCTGCGCGCAGCCTTTTCAGGATCGCCTCTCCTTCCGGCTCGGCGGGGATCAGGATGGTTTTCGTATCCGTCTCGATCAGCCGGAACTGGTCCGCCACGTCCGCGAAGGGAAAACTGAAATTATCCGCCGCGCCGTGCTCCAACGCCTCCACGATCCCCTTTTGATCCAGCCGTTCCGGCGCAACGCGGTACATGGTCTCGAAATAGCAGCGGATGGCTTCCGGGGACGAAATATCGTCATACCGGCCGGTAACGATCCGGGTGACATCCGCCGGCATGCGGACGGAGGAGGGGAGGTGGGCGCGGTACTTTTCCTCGGACCGAAAAATCACGACCCGGCCTTCTTCCGCCTTCCGGCGGCCTTCGCGGTTGCAGCGGCCCGCCGCCTGAATTTCGGAATCCAACCCCGCTTCCTCCCGGTATACGGCGGGAAAATCCACATCGACGCCGGCTTCGATCAGGCTGGTGGAGACTACTCGGCAGGATTCGCCGTTTTTCAGGCGTTCCCGTATCCGCTCAAGGACCTGCTTCCGATGGAAGGGCGTCATCAGCGTAGAGAGATGAAAACTTCCCTCCTGCCTGATTTCGGAGTAAAGCTCCTGCGCGTGGAGTTTGGTATTGACGATGCAGAGAGCCTGTTTTTGGGCGTTCAGCTCTTCCGCCAGGAGGCCGTCGTCCATTTCTCCGGCCTGTACGATCTTTGTCCGCCGAAAAAATTCATACAGCCGTGGGATATCTTCACAGATTTCCGCCGCACAGACCTGCGGCGGGAACAGTCCCTGCAGCGCCGGCTGCGTCGCGCTGCAGAGCACGGCCGTGCAGCCGTAATTCAGCACCAGTTCCGTAATGGCGCGGACGCAGGGCTGCAGATATTCGCGCGGAATCATCTGCGCTTCGTCGAAAATAAGGACGCTGTCCGCAATATTATGCAGCTTGCGGCACCGGGAAGGTTTATTGGAAAACAGCGATTCGAAAAACTGCACATTAGTCGTGACGATCAGCGGTGCATCCCAGTTTTCGCTGGCGAGTTTCAGCTTTGCCAGACCGGGACTCTCGCTTTCTTCCCCGCAGTCCGGATCAATGAAATTACTGTGATGCTCCAACACGTTGCCATGCCCCAGAATTTCCCGGAACACGGCGGCGTTCTGCTCTATGATGCTTGTGTACGGAATGGCATATATGACCCGGCGCATCCCATGCCCGGCGGCGTGACGGAGCGCAAATGCCAGCGAAGAAAGCGTCTTTCCGCCGCCCGTCGGCACGGTCAGCGTATAAAGACCCTTTGGCCCGTCCGCCTTTTGCAGGCATGTCCGCAATATTTCACACCGCTTTTGGTTGATCGGTTTTTCCGGATTTTCAAACTTTTTCAGGTATATCCGGAGTCTTTCAGACAGGGCGGAAATGTCTTCCCCAGCCCCCCGGGCCACTTCACCGTTTGAGAAAAAGCGTTCCGTATCGAGAAAATCCGCATCGACGAGACAAGAAAACAGCATGCGGATAAAAAACGCAGAGGTAAAACCGCCTTTGCCCACCATGCGTACAGGCGGTGCGGATACAGGCAGAAGAGAGGGGAGATCAACCGCCTGGTAGAAAGAATGAAAATCCGGGACCGTGCGCCTGAGCCGCCCGGAAAGGGTGGGGTCGGAAGTCAGGTCCGCCCTGCCGCCGCCGTTTGGCAGACCGGAATGATGCCCGGCGCAGCAGTAGGCCATGATCATGACGGGCCCCGACGGAGAGAGCTTTAAAATAGCTTGCGCTCCCGCCGTGGAGTGGTCGACTTTCGGCCCGCCCGCCAGAATGTGCTTTTGAAATTCGCGTGAGAATTTACCCGCGTCATGCAACTCACCAACACAGAATCCATATTCACCGGCGCCAAAATACCCGGCAAAAATCTCCGCAAGTTTTGCCGTTTCGTTCAAGTGCTCCCATACCGACTGCTGCCTGTTGTCCTCGCTTATATGGGCGACGTCCAACTTTCATCTCACCTCCCAAACATTTCCATTTTCTTCATTATACTTCTAATTTCAATATCAATCAACAGAAATTTCGATTTTCTCAAAATTCGGCTCTGCCGGTTGTATCCTCCGAAACGGCGTTTCCCACGAAAGCAGCGTGTTACACAGAACGGGCATAAAAAAGCTGCCGCCGGCCAAAGTCTGGCCGACGGCAGCTGTATTTATTTGAAAGTATTATTCCACGGTGACGGATTTGGCAAGGTTGCGCGGCTTGTCGACGTCGCAGCCCTTCTGCACGGCCGTGTAATATGCGAACAACTGCAGCGGCACGACGGAAAGCACCGGATACAGCACGTCGTGCAGATGCGGCAAGTAGATCACGGCGTCGGCAACCTGTTCGATGGCGATGTTGCCTTCCTCCGCGAAGGCGAGAACTTTGGCGCCGCGGGTCGTCACCTCGCGGACATTGCTCAGCATCTTGTCGTACAGCTGCTCCTGGGTCGCCAGCGCGATGACGACGGTGCCGTTTTCGATCAGGGCGATGGTGCCGTGTTTCAGTTCTCCGCCGGCATACGCCTCCGAGTGGATGTAGGAGATTTCTTTCAGCTTCAGGGCGCCTTCCATCGCGACCGCATAATCGATGCCCCTGCCGAGGAAGAACATGTTCCTGTGCATATAGTTGTTGGAGGCGAATTTCTGCAGCGTTTCGCGGTGCTCCAGCATCTGGCCGATTTTTTCCGGCAGGGTGAGCATGTCGGCCTTGATAGCCTCCGCTTCGTCGGCCGAAAGGGTGTTCCGACTCCTTGCAAAATACAGCGCGAGGATATACATGGTAACGAGCTGGGTCGTATAGGCCTTGGTGGAAGCCACGGCGATTTCGGGCCCCGCCCAGGTATACAGCACTTCGTTCGCTTCGCGGGCGACAGAGCTGCCGACCACGTTCGTGATAGCCATCACGCGGATGCCGCGGCTTTTTGCCTCGCGCAGAGCGGCAAGCGTGTCGGCTGTTTCGCCCGACTGACTGACGACGATGAGCAGCGAATTCTTATCCATCAGCGGGTCGCGGTACCGGAATTCCGAAGCAATGTCCACTTCCACAGGGATTCGTGCCAGCTTTTCGATGGCATATTTGCCGATGACCCCGGCATGATAGGCGGTGCCGCACGCTACGATAAAGATTTTGCTGATTTTGCGGATGTCTTCATCCGTGAATTTGATGTCGTCTAGCTTAATGGGTTCTCCCGGCATGACGCGGGAGGTCATAGTGGCCTTCACCGCCTGGGGTTGTTCGCAGATTTCCTTGAGCATGAAGTGTTCGTAACCGCCTTTTTCGGCGGCGTCTGCGTTCCAGGTGACATGATGGACCTGCTTTTCGATCTTTTCGCCTTCCTGGCTGTAGAAATCGGCCCCGCTCCGGGATATGACGGCAATCTCCTTGTCTTCCAGGTACACGATGTCCCTTGTGTATTTCAGAATGGCGGGGACGTCGGAAGCGATGAAGCGCTCGCCTTCGCTGAGACCGACGATCAGCGGGCTGTCCTTGCGCACGGCGATGATCTTATCCGGCTCATAGACCGACAGAATTCCCAGAGCGTAGCTTCCTTCGATTTTGGAAAGGGCCTTCATGACCGCTTCCAGCAGGCTGTTGTCATAGTAGTAATCGATCAGGTTCGGGATCACTTCGGTGTCCGTATCGGAATAGAAATGGTACCCTTTCGTCATCAGCCATTCCCGCAGATGAAGGTAGTTTTCAATGATCCCGTTATGCACCACGCAGATGGTCCCTTTTTCGTTGGAATGCGGGTGGCAGTTCTGTTCGGAGGGGATGCCGTGCGTTGCCCAGCGGGTGTGGCCGATGCCGATCGTTCCGTTTAAGGCGTTCCCTTCGAGTTCTTCTTCCAGGGCGGAAAGACGCCCCTTGCTCCTGACGATTCCCAGTTTGTTTTCGCCGTCGATCACGGCGATCCCGGCGGAGTCATATCCCCGATACTCCAGCCTTTTCAGTCCGTTCAACAAGATTGGTTGTGCTTCCAGGCCGCCTACGCAGCCGACGATTCCACACATACTGATGCCTGCCTTTCGACAAATGAAATTCGGCGGCGTTGAAAAGGGCACACAAATCCAAGCATCTACTTTTCCGTTTTTTGAAAAATAGACGCGCAAAATTCCGGCCTTTTCCGTCCGCCGTTTGTTTGTATGCAGGCTTTCAGGCACCTCATTGAATTTGTGGCGAAAATTACTTTTCGTTTTTATCAATGTTTCCGGTAGTGCCATACCGCAGGGCATCCGCTGAATGTTCGATACTCCCTGTCCTCGTCGTCCGTTCCCGCCGGGAATGTGCGGAAACGGCGCTCGCGCTTCGTCTTCCGATTGAAAGCCTTCGTATATCATACAATGTTACAATATCTTTTTCAAGTCAAAATGTTACAAATGGATTTCAGCGAGGGCGTGTTTTTGTTTACAGGCGCTCGATCTGCGCTTCGCTTCGGTGCGAAAAGGCCAGCTTCAGCAAAACCGGCGTGGCGACCGTGGTAAGGATCACCACGATGATGGTGGGAACGAAGATTTCCTGCGATATGATGTGGTTCTGCAGCCCGATGTTCGCCGTGATGACCGCGACTTCACCACGGGAGATCATCCCGACGCCGATCTGCAGCGACTCGCCGCGGCTCATCCGGAACATTCTTGCGGCAAGGCCGCAGCCGAGCACTTTGCCCGCAACGGCCACAAGGAACATTACGAGCGCTATGGCGGCCGTTTCCGCGTTCAGGCCGTCCAGGTTTGCCTCGATGCCGACGCTGGCGAAAAATATGGGCGACAGGAATCCGGATGAGATCGCTTTGATATTCCGCTCCAAATACTCTTTCTGCGGCAGCGGGGACAGCAGCAGACCAAACAGGTACGCTCCTGTGATGGCGGCGATGCCGGCCTTTTCGGCGGTAAAGGCGGCGAGCAGCGCGGCGGCTATGGAGAAAGTCAGCAAAGCCCTGCCGGGCCGGAGCCTACCGGCATACCGGCGGAGAAGAGCGGGGAGGAACAGGATGGTCAGGACGGCGGCGGCACAGAACAGGAGAATCCGGAAGAGCGTGGCGGCGGAGGCGCCGGAGGCGTTCCCGCCGCCGTTCCCCGCTGCCGCAAGGACAAGCGAGATCAGAATCAGCCCCAGAACGTCGTCGATCACGGCGGCGCCGAGAATGTTCGCGCCCGCGCGGGTGTTCAGCTTGCCGAGCTCCGTCAGGGTTTCAACGGTGATGCTCACGCTCGTGGCGGTCAGGATGATGCCGACGAAAAGATTTTCGAGCCAGTTACCGAAGAACAGATAGGCGCCTGCGGTTCCCAGCAAAAGCGGGAACGCGATGCCAAACACGGCGATGGCCAAAGACGACCTTCCGGCCCTCTTGAATCCCTCCAGGTTCGTTTCCAGCCCGGCAAGGAACATCAGGAAGATCACGCCGAAATTCGAAAGCAGGCGGATCCCTTCATTGTAATCCACGGCGTTCAGCACGGCCGGGCCGAGCAGTACGCCGGCGACCAGGGCGCCGAGCACCTCCGGCATCTTCAGCTTTCGGCTGCCGATCCCCGCAAGTTTTGTCGCGAACAGGATCAGCGCCGTATCGAGCAGTATTTTTTCCATTGATGTTCCTCCATCCCAAAAAGAAAAGGTGGGAAGCCTAATCCGCATTAGGCTTCCCACCCAAGAAGCTGATTCTTGAAAGCGGCCGAAAGGCCGCCCAACCGGCGCAGTACCTGCGCAGCCGGACCGTGCCTTGTAGCGAGATGGAAATTCAGGCTGCAACCGGCGCAGAGTCTGGAGAAGCTCCCCGTGATGTTTTGTCTGCGGGAGACGCCCCCAAACGGTCCGGGCAAAGAAAGTATTCGATTTTTACCGGGCTATACGCCCGGCCTTGACAGCGGGGGCACCCCGCCGAGCGCTTCGTATTTTTCCCTGAGATAATCCGCAACCGCCTTTACGCCCTGCGCTTCCCGGTCCTTTTTAAGGCTCACTTCGAAGACGGGCGCCTGCGAGACAGTTCGAAGCCCCTTGACAAAGTTGCCTCCGTCGAATCCAACCGCATCTTTCAGGTCGCATTTGGTCAGCACGACGGCGTCGGCATAGCTGAACATCGGCACATATTTGAAGGGCTTGTCGTCGCCTTCCGGCACGCTTGCGGCCAGAAGCCTCACGCTTTCGCCGAGATCGAACTCCGCCGGGCAGATCAGGTTCCCGACGTTTTCGATGAACAGGATGCCGTCCCGCATGTCGACCTGGTCGGCTCCGTCCCGGATGACACGGGAATCCAGATGGCATTCGCCGCAGGTGTTGATCTGCGAGGAGCGGATGCCCTGTTTTTCCAGGTTCTCCGCGTCGATGGAAGAGGCTATGTCTCCCTCCACGACGCCGACCGGAATATCGCCGAGCTCTTTCGCTATGGCGGAAATCAGCGTCGTTTTCCCGGACCCGGGGGAACCCATAAGATTAACTGCCAGTACATGCTTTGAGGAAAAATACTCCCGGTTTTCCTTCGCCAGCCGGTCGTTCGCCTCCAGCAGCTCCTTCATGATAATAACCTGCATGTTTGATTCGCCTTTCGTTTTTTATTGTCCGTCGAACGAGCGGATATAAAATTCCCTCCCCGTGCCTTTTACCAGCACGCTGTCGCCGCCGCATTCCGGGCACTGAAAACTTTTTTCATGAGGGAACTCCTTCCCGCAGCTTTGGCACCGCAGCAGGGCAGGCCGGTGTTCGAAAATAAGTTTTGCGCCGCTGCAGACGCTGTCTTTGGCGGCAACGTCAAAATACATCTGCACCGATTCGTCGATAATGGAAGAAAGTTCGCCGATCACCAGATCAATCTGCGTGACCTGCCGGAACCTTCGTTTTGCGGCCTCTTCGCCCACAGTGCGGATCACATCGAGTACGACCGGAAATTCGTGCATCTTTACGCTCCGTTCTTCGAAACCTGAAAATATTTTACCGGCTGCGGCTTATTTTTTGATACCCGAAAAGAAATAAATATCTTTCGTGTCCGCCAGCATGTCGATAGTGAACAAGGCTGAAAAGTTTTCCGCTTCCTCACGCGCGCCGTGCAGCTTCCAGGAGAGGGGACTCACCTGCCCGCCGCTGTGGCAGCCGTTGATGGCCTCCCGGCTCTCGCCGTGGGCGACCAGAAACCTGCCCCCCGGTTTCAGCATAGAGGCCATATGCGCGGCCAGTCTCGCCTTGTCCGGGAAATGCGGGTACGCGCTATAAAGCAGAACGGCGTCGAATCCGCCCTCGTCCACGTCGAAGAAGTCGGCCGCGGCAAGGCGCAGACGCGGGTCCGTAAATTTCGAGCGGGCTTTTTCGATCATTTTCCCCGAGAGGTCAACGCCCAGCAGCAGCTCCGGGTCGCGCGACAAAATCTCCGGGAACAGCACGCCCGTTCCGCAGGCAATATCGGCCACGCGGCCGCCGGGTCTCACGCCCGCAAGCGTTACGATCGCGGCGATCTTTTCCGGGTCGTGCCGGCAGCGGCCGTCCCACATATCGGCGCAGCGGTCGAAGAACGTCCTGATCTCTTCCGTCTTATTATCCGCTTCCGTCATGCCGTCATACCCTCTCGCGGCGGATGACGTTCGCTTTTTCCAGCGACAGGATGATCACGGGGACGGCGACAATCTGAATGATAATGCCGGTGAGCCCCGTCACGAAAGCGCCTGAGAGAAAGGCGGTAAAGCCGTACGGCTTGCCGGCAATGCCCATAAACACGGCGTTTGCGATGCCGGAAACCGCGCGCCCGCCAAGCATGGAAACGATCAGAGCGGGGTAGACGTTCCAGCGCGCTTTGCGATACAGCACGCCCGTCAGGATGCCGTATGCGCAAAGCTCCAGCATCATGGCCGGCGCGGTCGGGAACAGGGGAGGCATGCCTGTCAGCAGGGCGGAGAGAAGCGGAACGAGAAATCCGCAGACGGCGCCGTACTCCCAGCCGAACAGCAGGCCGCAGAGCAGCACCGGAATGTGCATGGGCAAAAAGGCGGGCCCGGCCCCAAGCATGTGGAAGAAAATGGGGAAGACCACGCCCAGTGCCATGCACAGTGCGGCTCCCGTCAGATTGACGGTTGTTGCTTTTTTCATAAATACAGCTCCTTGAACATAAAAAATCCGCGAAAGGCCGTTGCAGATACGGCATCCCTTCGCGGTTTGATTTACATCGCCAGTGATCAATGTCCAGCTTCAAAGCCTTCATGGCTTTATTGTTAACAGTTTAACCTGTTTTTCCACTTCTGTCAAGCTCCCGGCTGCCTAAATCGTTAAAAGGGCCGGCCATTCCGGCCTAAAAACGCTCCACGCCGTCTTTCGACACGCGGGCGTGGATGAGCGGCACCTCGGCGGGCGCATCCGCGCGGATGGTGAGCGCATCCAGAAAAACGCGTTCCGCTTCTTTGCATTTTTGAATGGAGGACGAGCGGAACCCCGCGAGCACGTCGCCTTTTTCCACTCTGGCGCCGATCTTCCGGCGCAGCAGGATGCCGGCACTGTAGTCGATGGAATCCTCTTTTTTCTCGCGGCCCGCGCCGAGCACGACCGAGGCGATGCCGCACTGCTGCGTATCCATCGCGTACAGATACCCGGCGGACGGCGCTTTCACTTCATAGCTTACCTTCGCCTGCGGGAACTTTGCGTAATCGTCCAGCACGCAGGCGTCCCCGCCCTGCGCCGCGGCCATCTCCTTCAGCTTCGCAAAGGCTTCGCCGTTTTCGATCTGGCGCCGCGCCGCCTTGCGGCAGTCTTCGAGGCTGCCTTTTGCCGCGAGGAAAAGCATATTCGCGGCAAGCTCCACGCAGATTTCCGTCAGATCCTCCGGACCGCGGCCCCGGAGCGTCTCGCAGGCCTCGACGACCTCAAGGGAATTGCCGACGGCGCTGCCGAGCGGGCGGTCCATGTCGGTGATGAGGGCAACCG
>JAEZRH010000147.1 GCA_023412845.1 Bacillota bacterium | reverse complement strand
GCGCGTTTTTCCCGAAAAGTATGTTGCCCCGCCCGTTCGGGGAAAACTCTCCGGACGGAAGGTTACGGAAGTTTTCCCAGGAAAAACGCAGAATCTTCACCCGGCGGCCACCCCGTAGGTCTTTCCCCCGAAAGCGGCTGTATCGCCCGGGCGCATTTTTTTACCGCGCATCCGGCAGACTTCGCCGTTGACGAGAACCTGCCCGTCCTGGATCGCCAATTTTGCCTGGCCTCCCGTCACGAAAGCGCCGCAAAGCTTAAGAAACGCGTCGAGCCGGATGAACTCGTTCTCTATCTTCATGGTGATAACGCCGTTGTTTTCCATTTTGTCATTCTCCGCTCTTCAGGCGCACCGGCAGCACGAGGAACAGGAACTCCTCGCCCTCGCCGGGCAGGACCTTCATCGGGCTCAAGGGTCCGTTGAGCTGTATTTTGACCTCGTCGCATTCCGAGTTGCGCAGCGCGTCAAGCAGGTAGCGGCTGTTGAAGCCCATCTCCACCTCGGAACCCGTGATTTTGGCGTTCAGCCTGTCGCTCGCGCGGCCGATTGCCGTAGCGCAGACGAGCCGGATGACGCCGTCCGTCCCGAACGTACAGCGAACGGGGCTGCGCAGGCGCTCCGTGATGATGAGCGAAACGCGCTCAAGGCTGCTGATGAACTCCGGCACGGAGATGCGTACTTCGGTCGTGTTCCCTTTCGGCAGGGCGGCGCGCCAGTCGAGAAATTCCCCCTCGAGCAGACGTGAGATGACGACGTAGTCGCCGATGCGGAACCGGATGTGCCGCAGGCCCACGAGGATTTCCGTTTCTTCGTCTCCGTCGGGGAGGAGCTTCATCACTTCGCCGAGCGTCTTGCCGGGCACGACGAAGCTGCTCTTTTCTTCCGAGGACGTCTTTTCGCAGCGGATAGCCAACCGGTATCCGTCGACGGAGATGAGCCGGATTTCCCCGCCGCCGATCTCGAACAGAGTTCCGGTATGGACCGGCTTTGCGTCTGTTTCCGCTACGGCGAACAGCGTCTGACGGATCATGCCTTTCAGCACGTTCGAAGGAATGCTGATGTTTGTGTCGCCGGTGATCTGCGGCAGCTCCGGGTATTCCTGGGCGGGAATGCCGACGAGTGAGAAGGAGGCTTCGCCGCTTTCGATCTGCGCGACCTGTTTTTCGTTCGCCTTAAAGCTTACGGTGTCCTGCGGAAGCCGTCGGACGATGTCGCCGAACAGCCGTGCGCCCATTACGATGGAGCCGGGCTCTTTGACTTCGGCCGGCAGCTCCGTTGTCATGCCGATCTCGAGGTCGAAGCCGCACAGGCGGATGCTTCCTTCCAGCGCGGTCAACAGGATGCCCTCGAGTGCCGGCACGGAAGATTTCGCGGAAACCGTGCGCTGAACATTCAACACGGCCTCATTCAATTTTTGCCTGTCACAGGTAAACTGCATGGAAGAATCGCCCGCTTTCCTAAAATATCAATATAGTAAGTTGTTTTTTCAGTAACAGGAGTAGTGTGCGCTGAAAAGTGGAAAATATGGGAAAACAAAGGCCCGGTGCGGATTTTTGCCCTCAGGTTTTTGTTTTTTCGCTGTGGAGGAATTTGGTTGAAAATTTCGTGATTTTCGATCTGTCAACCAGATGTTGAAAACTTTGTGGGGAAAGTTGAAAACTTGTTTAAAATATCCGCATAGAAAAATACCGGATTGGAAAGGCTTATCCACAGGATTGTTGATTGTTGACAGAATTTCCACACCGCCAAAATCGCCGTTACCGATCGCGGATATTCTTGATGATATCTTCGACCGTGGCCTTTGTCTTGGCGTCGCGGCGGATATTTTTTTCAACCTGCTGGATTGCGTATACCACGGTGGAGTGGTCGCGGTTTCCGAATTCCTTGCCGATGGCCACCATGGGCATCTGGGTGATCTCCCGCACGGCATACATGGCGACCTGCCGCGCGGAGGAGATGTTCGCCGAGCGTTTTGAGGAACGGATCTCCTCGGCCGTGGCGCCGAACGTGCGCGCGACCTCGTCGATGATTTTTTCCACGGTCATCGGCGTGGGCTGGTCGTTGTTGATGATGTCGCTGATGGCGGCCTGCGCCGTCTGGATGTTGAACGGCTCGCCGTTGAGCAGATGGAACGCCTTCATTTTCTTGACGGCGCCCTCCAGCTGGCGGATGTTGTTCTTGAGGCGGTTTGCAATATATTCGATCACGCTGTCGGGCAGGGTGATTTTAAGCAGCTCCGCCTTGCGCTTGATGATGGCGATGCGCGTTTCGAAGTCCGGCGGCTGGATGTCCGCCGTCAGGCCCCACTCGAATCGGGTCAGCAGGCGTTCCTCCAGCGTGGCAATGTCTTTCGGCGGCCGGTCGGAGGTCAGCACGATCTGCTTTTTCGCTTCGTAAAGCGTATTGAAGGTGTGGAAGAACTCCTCCTGCGTCGAGTCCTTGCCCGCGATGAATTGGATATCGTCCACGAGCAGCACGTCGGCCCGCCGGTAGCGCTGGTGAAATTCGCCGGTCGTGCCGCGGCGGATGGCCTCAATAAGCTCGTTCGTGAATTCGTCGCCCTTGATATAGATGATGTTCATTTCCGAATTGGTGCGGTTAATCTCGTTCCGGATGGCATACAGCAGGTGCGTTTTGCCGAGGCCGGAATTCCCGTAGATGAACAGGGGGTTGTAGAGTGTGGCCGGCTTGCTTGCCACGGCCATGGAGGCGGCGTGGGCGAATTTGTTCGACGGCCCCACGATGTAGGTCTCGAAGGTGAACTCGTAGTTGTCGCTGTTTTCGCGCGCTTCCTCTTTTTTTTGCTCCGGTTCCGTCTCTTCCGGCAGGATGATTCGGATCTGGATCTCCTGGCTGAAGATTTGCCGGAACGCCTCGTTCAGGAGGTCCATGTAATAATGGAGGACCGTCTGCCGGTGGAGTTCGTTTGGAACGTGCAGAACCGCGACGCCGGCGGCAAAGTCCAGCGTGACGGGCTCCATGCGGCTGATCCAGGTGGAAAACGCTATTTCCGTAATGCGGCTTTTGCAGTAGGCGCACACGAGGTTCCAGACTTCGGTGAACGATTCCATCTCTCTATACTACCCCTTGTTTTTCAGTAAGAAAATTTTTTCCGGCGCGTTCCGCCGGAAAATGGGAAAGTGCGAAACGATCCGCACACTGAATTTCCGGAAACGACAGGTTTCCATTAATTATCATAGCACAAATATTCCGTCTTTTCAAACCTTGTTTTCAGGCGGGCGCAGCCCGTTTCGCCCCCCGAACTCCCCCCGTCGCCCGTCATCTGTCTCGGTGCGGCGGAGAACCTTTTGGGTTTTCATTAACGTTAAGACACGGAAAAGGGGCTTTTCGGACAAAGTTAGACTCTCCCGCTAAAAAAATCCAATTTTTCCCACATTGCCTCACGGCGAGGCGAACCGGGCCCTGCCCGTGAATTTTTTCTTTTCTTTCAGGAAATCTTGTGTTATAGTATAAGTTACGGGAATCTGCGCGGGCAAATCGGCCTTTTCCGCACATTTTTTTTGCGGAAAAGCGGCGCCCATGTTGACACGCCGCCGTACCATACGATATAATGCTATGGCAAGGTATGCCCGAAAGGAGGGGTTTCTTCATGTTCAGAACGTACCAGCCCAAAAAGCTGCACCGCAAAAAAGAGCATGGCTTTCTGAAGCGCATGGCCACGTCCGACGGACGCAAGGTGCTTTCGCGCCGCAGGAGAAAGGGAAGGGCCCGCCTGTCTTACTGAAAAAGGGCCGGCGGCCGCGCGGGGAACGGCTTTCCCCTTCTGCCGCCGTTTTTGGGGGCGGGGCCGCTTACGGCGGCCTTTCTTTTCGTTTTATAAAAAAGCCGATAAGGTTGTTCCTGAATGAAAATGTATCTGCCTATCAACCAAAATAAGGATTTTCAGAAGATCTACGCCCGCGGAAAATTTTTCGTCAGCCCTGTGCTTGTGTCTTACATTATGAAAAGCCGCTGCAGGTCCTCGCTGCGGGTCGGCATTACGACAAGCAAGAAAACCGGCAATGCGGTCAAGCGCAACCGGTCGCGCAGGGTCATCCGTGAGGCGTTCCGCGCTATTCAGACAGAAATCAGGCCCGGTTATGACCTTGTTTTTGTCGCAAGGGCAAAAACGCCGTTTGTCAAGACCGGCGACGTGCAGCGCGCGATGGAACAGCAGCTCAGAAACGCGGGGATCCTGCCGTGAAACGGGTTCTGATCGCTTTCGTCCGTTTTTACCAGACGGCCATTTCGCCGTATAAGCGGCCGTGCTGCAGATATTTTCCGACCTGCTCGAACTATGCGATACAGGCGATCGAGCGATTCGGCGCATTCAAGGGTTCCGCTCTCGCAATCTACAGAATATTGCGCTGTAACCCTTTCAGCCGCGGGGGATACGACCCCGTTCCTGAAAAAAGGGACAGGCGTTGACGGAAGATAGAGGAGAAATTTCCGCATGACTGACATTTTCAATTTTTTCGGCAGCATCCTCGGCTATCTGCTCTGGCTGTTCTACCTCATCGTGAAGAACTACGGCGTGGCCATTATTCTTTTCACCATCGTGGTAAAGGTGCTGCTGTTCCCGTTCTCTGTCAAGCAGCAGAGATCTATGGCGGCGACGGCCAAAATGTCGCTGAAACAGAAAGAACTGCAGAAAAAGTACGCGAACGACAAGCAGAGGCTGCAGGAAGAGACCCAGAAGCTCTATGCCTCCGAAGGGGTCGACCCCATGGGCGGCTGCACCACCATGTTCCTGCCGTTCATCGTCATGTTCGGCCTGTACTACACGGTTCTGAACCCGCTTGCGAACGCGCTCCATCTTTCCTCGGACGCCATTACCAAGGCGTTGGACATGCTCAGCCATGTTCCGGGCCTTGGTTCGTCGTACAATGCGGCCTACGCGCAGATTGAGATCGTCAAGAACTTTGCCAGTCTGAAGCCGTTCCTGACCATGTTCGGCGCAAACGATATGGCAAAGCTGGAATCGTTCAGCCACGGATTCATGTTCTTGGGCCTGAACCTTCTGCAGACGCCGAGCGACCCGTCGAACATCTTCGGCACGATCTTTCAGTCAAACCTGTGGCTGATTCCGGTGGGATGCCTTATTTCATCCATCCTGGCGCAGTACTTCACCATGAAGCTGCAGCCGGGCATGCAGCAGCAGCAGGGATGCATGAAGGCGACGTTCTACCTGATGCCGCTCATCTCCGTCTGGTTTGCGTGCACCGTGCCCGCCGCCGTCGGCTTTTACTGGATCATCTCCACGATAACCGGTTTTCTTCAGACCGTGATTCTGAACGTCTGGTACAGCCCGGACGACCTGAACGCGCAGGCGGAGGCTAGACGCATCGCCCGCCGCGAGGCCGAGGAGGCCGCGATAAAGCCCATTCCCGGCTGGCAGAAAACCGCATTGGAAGCGCCGAAACCTGCAAAGAAACACAAATAAAATTGAAGGCTGAGAAAACGCCTTTCGGGGGAGGTCGTTCACGATGAGAGAAGCAATAGGGACCGGAGAAACCGTCGAACTTGCCAGAGAAGCGGCCTGCAAACAGCTTGGCGTGGAAACTTACGACGCCGAATTCGAAATTCTGGAAATGCCGACAAAAAAGACGTTCGGCCTTTTCGGCGGCAGCCCCGCAAAGGTCAGGGTCTTTGTTGAGGACGACCCGGCCGCCATTGCCGCGGAGTATGTGCGGAGTGTCGTTTCCAGTATGGGAGTGGCGGGCGTGAAAGTCTCCGTCCAGAAGGAAGAAGGCAGCGCAATGCTCACCCTGGAGGGCGACGACATCGGCTTTGTCATCGGCCACCGGGGAGAAACGCTCGACGCGCTGCAGTACCTTGCCGGGCTTGTGGCAAACCATGTCGGAGGCTCTTATTACCGCGTCGCGCTCGACATTGGAAATTACCGTGAAAAACGCCGCCAGACGCTGGAGTCTCTCGGCAAGAAAATGGCGGAAAAAAGCCTGCGAACGGGACGCAACACGTCCCTGGAGCCCATGAATCCATACGAGCGGCGCATTATCCATACGGCCGTGCAGACGGTCGAAGGCGCAAAATCCTGGTCGGAAGGCGAAGACCTCGAGCGCCATGTCGTCATCGGCCCGGTCGACGGAGAACGCCCGCAGCGCCGTCCCGGCGGATTCAACAACAGGAACCACAGAGGGCCGGGCGGCCAGCCGCCGCACCGTCAGCCCTATGCCGGCGGCGGAAACCGTCAGCAGCGGCCGTTCGGCGACCGCAGGCCGCCAAGACCCGCGCCGTCCGCGGAACAGCCGCGGGAGCCGAAAGCTGAGAATAAGGGTTCGCTGTACGGCAGGGTCGACACAAACAGGTAAAATACGGATTGATGATCGTTGCGAGGGCGGTTCCGGTGTGAATTGCCCTCTTTTTTTGGAGGTTCCGCATGGAAAAGACCACATACCACGCTTCCGGCGACACCATAGCGGCCGTTTCCACACCGCAGGCGCCCGGCGCGCTCGGCGTGGTGCGGATATCCGGACCGGAAGCACACAGAGTCGCGGCAAAAGTTTTCGTTTCCGCGCACGGGAAGTCTTTGGAAGCGCTGCCCGGCTACCGCGCGCTTTACGGGCGCGTGCGCGATTCGGCGGGGGATATCGACGAGGCGGTCGCACTGAATTTCCGCGCTCCCGCCAGCTTTACCGGCGAAGACGTGGTGGAGCTTTCCTGCCACGGCGGGCTGTACGTTCTGCGCCGTCTGCTGCGCGCGGTCCTCGATGCGGGCGCCGTTCCCGCCGGGCCGGGGGAGTTCACGCGCCGCGCGTTTCTGAACGGCAAGATGGGCCTGACCGAGGCGGAGTCCGTGATGCAGATCGTTTCCGCAGAAGGGGAGGCCGCGGCGCGGGCCGCTCTTGCCGGGCGGGACGGCGCGCTTGAAAAGCAGATCGTTTCCGTGAGGGATATCCTGACGGGCGCGGCGGCGCATCTTGATGCCTGGGCGGACTACCCCGAGGACGATGTTCCGCAGGTCACGGCGGAACATCTACATTCTTCGCTGGCAGAAGCCCTGCGAAAGCTGGAGTCCATGCTGCGCACGTTCGAGGCGGGACGCGCCCTGCGCGAAGGCGTCGCGACCGTCATCGCAGGCAGGCCGAACGCGGGAAAATCCACGCTGATGAATCTGCTGGCCGGATGCGAGCGCTCCATCGTTACGCAGTACGCGGGCACCACGCGAGACGTGGTCGAAGATACCGTCCTGCTTGGCGGCATTCCCCTGCGCCTTGCCGATACCGCCGGGATCCGCGCGACGGACGACCCGGTCGAGAGCATCGGCGTGGAACGCGCGCTCGGGCGCGTGCGTTCGGCGCAGCTTGTGCTCGCGGTATTCGACTCCTCGCAGGAGCTGGATGATTCCGACCGCACGCTAGCCCGGGAGACGGAAAACGTTCCGTGCGTGGCCGTCGTGAACAAGAGCGATCTGCCGCAGAAAATGGACTACGGGTACATTAAACAAAGATTTAAACATATAGTTTATATTTCCGCCGTGACGGGAGCGGGACTGAACAGTCTGCAAAGAGCAGTAGCGGACGTACTGGGGACGTCGAAGATCGACCCCTCGCAGGGGATGCTTTTTACAGAGCGTCAGCGGGATTCCGCTCTGCGCGCGGCGGACTGCGTGAAGGAAGCGCTTTCCTCGCTGGAAGCCGGCATGACGCTCGACGCGGTGACGGTCTCCATCGAGGACGCGGTTTCCGCGCTTCTGGAGCTGACGGGCGAACGGGCGACCGAGGCGGTGGTGAACGAAATCTTCAGCCGCTTCTGCGTTGGCAAATGACACACAGTGTCGTTCGGCCGGGTCTTGGCTCGCTGAAATCCGGAGGCCGGCCGTGCCCGGACAGTCTAAGAAATTGCTCTCGCCCCTCTTAAGTTGAGACGTCTGTTTTCTGTGTCTTCCCGTCAAGGAAGACCATTTCGGTTTCCCGGTCGCACCGCACGGCTCCGGACGGCCGGGCGATGTCTTTTACGCCTGTTGGGATGATCAGCCCCGGCGCTTTGTTTTGTAAATGGACACGACTGGCCGTATGGAATGATACAGGAAGGTCCTGTATAGAAAGGGATTACACGAATGGATACCTATTTTGCCGGAAAACTTGACGTTGCGGTAATCGGCGCGGGCCACGCGGGAATCGAAGCGGCCCTCGCCTCGGCGCGCCTCGGCTGCCTGACCGCGGTATT
Source organism: Bacillota bacterium (assembly GCA_023412845.1). Classification (GTDB taxonomy): domain Bacteria; phylum Bacillota; class Clostridia; order Oscillospirales; family Acutalibacteraceae; genus Thermocaproicibacter. The sequence continues at coordinate 42 of JAEZRH010000147.1, read as the reverse complement.
CACCATAAATCTGGACGCCGTGGGCAACTGTCCGTGCAACCC
>JAEZRH010000136.1 GCA_023412845.1 Bacillota bacterium | reverse complement strand
GTTCGTATCTGGACGCGCCTGACGTGGACGGAAAGGTTTATTTCCGGGCCGGAGCCCGGAAGCCGGTCCCCGGCCGCTTCGTCCCGGTGAGGTTCACCGACTGCATCGACGGCGACCTGACCGGAGAAGTTCTGGAACAGGAGGAAAAGCCATGAATCTGCCGAACAGGCTGACGGTTTTCCGCATGATACTTGTGCCGGTCTTTGTCGCGGTCATCCTGAGCCCATCGGTCCCCGGCCATTATCTCTGGTCGTGGCTCATCTTCGGCGGGGCTTCGCTGACGGACCATTTCGACGGCAGGATCGCGCGCAAACGGAACCAGATCACGAACTTCGGAAAATTCCTCGACCCTCTTGCGGACAAGATCCTCGTCGTCTCCGCGTTCGTCTGCCTGATGCAGCTCGGCTTTGCGAACATCTGGTGTGTGCTGATCGTCATCGCAAGGGAATTCATGGTCACGTTCATCCGCCTGATCGCCGTGGAGAACGGCGTAGTCATCGCGGCGAACAAATGGGGCAAGGCGAAAACGGTCAGCCAGATGGCGGCGGTCCTGCTGATCCTGGCAATGCAGTACGTGCAGGAGCTGGTCTCGGCCGGAGCGCTGCATCCGTTTGCCGTAGCCGGGGCGGGCAGCGCTTCTGCATTCCTGCTTTTCGGCAATGTTCTGGTCTGGATTGCCGCGGCTCTCACGCTGATTTCCGGCGCGGTGTATTTAAAGCAGAATATTCGCCTGATAAACTCCACAAAATAGCAGAGTGCCGCAGATATCTCCCGGCATGGATTTTTTGCGGGGACTTGGACGGCAAAAGCGTAGCGCACCCGGGCGCGGGGATGCATCCTTTCTGGAAATCTGCGCGGGGTATTGCACGCCCGGTAGAGGTCCTGAACCGTCCCGCCCGGAAAGGCTTCCTTTTTCTCTCGCCGGACGGCGGGCCGTTGATGCAGCGTTTACGCTGCGGGGGTTTACAGAATCCCGATTCTGTATTATACTGAGTTGTTGGAACACGGCGGCAGCCGGCTGCTTATACTGTACCGTGGATTCAAATGCGACGAGCGGAAGAAGTATCCGCGCTGTCGGGGCATCAGAGAGTAAGCGCCGGAAGGCTGGAAGCGCTTTTGCCCCATGCGCCGGAGAAATGCGTCCGTGAGCGGGCGGGGGGAACCCTTCTTCGGAAAGTATCCCCGCACGGCAGGCCCCGTTACAGGCCGCAACGAGTGATAAAAACGGAGTGGAACCGCGGATTTTCCGCCTCCGTCCCCTGTGCGGGACGGGGGTTTTTTCATCGGGGGGAAAACAGTTCCCGGCTGTTTCTCCAAAACCCGGCAAATTCTGCGGAGGTTGATGCAAGCTATGTTTTCAGAACTGAAAGCGGAACTGGATTCCATTATGGATCGCGACCCGGCGGCGTGTTCCCGCGCGGAGGTGTTTTTCCTCTATTCCGGATTCCGCGCGGTGAGATCGTACCGTGTCGCACACTGGTTCTATCTGCATGACCATAAATTCATTGCGCGCTACCTTTCGCAGCGCGCAAGGCATAAAACAGGCATTGAAATCCACCCGGGCGCAAAGATCGGGCGGGGGCTGTTCATTGACCACGGCATGGGCGTCGTCATCGGCGAGACGACCGAGATCGGCGACAACTGCACGCTGTACCAGGGCGTTACGCTCGGCGGCACGGGGAAGGACCACGGCAAGCGCCACCCGACGCTCGGCAGCAACGTGCTTGTCGGCGCCGGGGCGAAGATCCTCGGGCCGTTCAAGGTGGGCGACAACGCCCGCGTGGCGGCGGGCGCGGTCGTGCTCGACGAGGTCCCGCCAAACGCCACGGCCGTCGGCGTGCCGGCCCGCATCGTCCGTCTGGACGGGATCCGCCCCGCGAACCTCGACCAGATCCACATCGGCGATCCCGTGTCGCAGCAGCTGTGCTATCTCGGGTGCGAGATCGGGCGGCTGCAGAAGCAGCTAGAGGCCCTGACCGGCCGGGAGCAGGCGTCCGACCTGAAGCCGGTGTCCGGGCCCGTCCGCCGGGCGGCTTCCGGAAAATAACAGCAAGGAAAATCCCGTCGACAGCGGGTGCCAATAAAGAGGAGGAAGCGAAAATGAAGATCTACAACACCCTCACCAGGCAGAAAGAGGAGTTTATCCCCATCGTTCCGGACGAGGCGAGAATCTACGCCTGCGGCCCGACCGTGTACAACTTCATCCACATCGGCAACGCCCGCCCCATCTGCGTTTTCGATGTTCTGCGCAAGTACCTGGAGTACCGCGGCATGAAGGTCGTATTCGTGCAGAATTTTACCGATATCGACGATAAAATCATCCGCAAGGCCAACGAGGAAGGGACGGACTACCTCACCGTTTCCCGCCGGTATATCGACGAGTACAAGACGGACGCTGAGGGCCTTAACGTCCGCCCGGCCACGGTGCATCCCCTTGCGACGCAGAATATCGACGAGATCATTTCCATCATCTCCTCCTTGGTGGAAAAGGGCTACGCCTACCCCGCGGCGAACGGCGACGTGTATTTCCGCACGCTGAAGGATAAGGAGTACGGCAAGCTGTCACACCAGCCGCTCGACGACCTGAAATCCGGCGCGCGCATCGCAGTGGGCGAGCTGAAGGAGGACCCCCTCGATTTCGCGCTCTGGAAGGGCGCGAAGCCCGGCGAGCCCAGCTGGACTTCGCCGTGGGGCGAGGGCCGCCCCGGCTGGCACATCGAGTGCTCCGCCATGGCGCGGCGGTATCTCGGCAAAACCATCGACATCCACTGCGGCGGGCAGGACCTTGTCTTCCCGCACCACGAGAACGAGATCGCCCAGAGCGAGTGCTGCAACGGCGTGCCGTTCGCGCACTACTGGATGCACAACGGCTATATCAATGTGGATAACAAAAAAATGTCGAAATCACTCGGCAATTTTTTCACCGTGCGCGATGTGGCGGACCAGTACGGCTATGAGCCGATCCGCTTCCTGATGGTTTCTTCGTACTACCGTTCGCCCATCAACTACAGCGTGGAAGTGATCGCACAGTGCCGCGCTTCGCTGGAACGGCTGTACTACTG
>JAEZRH010000157.1 GCA_023412845.1 Bacillota bacterium | reverse complement strand
CTTCTGCACGTAGTCGTAGCCGTTGTCATGCGGTTCGGCGGAAATTCCGAACTGCTCCATCAGGGCGGCGAGAAACAGCAGCAGCCCGGATTCCATGCGGGCTTCCTCCTGCGGGCTGAACCCGGAGGCATTGCAGATGTCCACCAGAAGATCCCGCAGCCGGCTGTCCCGATCGTAGTGGAAAACGGGGTTGCCGGCCAGAAGCCCGGTCTGCTCCATCAGCCGTTTGGCATCGGTCCCGTTGAAGCCGACCCAGCAGTACTCCCACGGATCGTCCTCATCCGCCTTGTAGGAGGCGATCAGCCCGGGAACAAAAAGAAAGCCGCTGCCCGCCGACAGGCGGTACTGCTTCCCCTGGCAGCAGAAAACGCCATGCCCCGAAACAATGCAGTGGATCAGGTAGTGGTCACGCACGGCGGGCCCCCACGCGTGGTTCGGGGCACATTTTTGCACGCCGCAGCTGTAGACCGCAAGACCCAGGCTGTTGTGGAACGGGACGCGGAAAGAACGCCTGAATTCATCGTTCGTCATGAAGAGCCGCACTTCCTACCCTTCTTATTCTTTCTTATTATAATTGTTATCCGTTTCAGATGCAAGGAGAAACAAAAAAGGAAAAATCCTTGAAATTACGGCCGCCCGGGGAGTATAATAGGACAAAACCCGGCCGTCCGCGGATAGCGGCGGAAGCTCTGTCAGGAGGACAGTCAAATGATCTCTTTCCCGATTCTGAAGATCCTTCTCGCGATTCTGGTGGTGGGGCTGATTGCCCTTGCCTTTGCGGTGGCGTACCTTTCCGGCAGGGTCAGAAACCGTTTCTATGAAGACAGCGACGACCCGCCCCGCTATGCGCGGCAGACGGCCCGGTCCGCATCCGGAGAGGCAGCGGTTTCCGGCCCCCGCCCGTCCCCGGCGCCGGAAGTGCGGCCCGGTATCCCCGGCGAGATCGTAGCCGCGATCGCTGCCGCGGTTTACTGCATGGAGCCCGGTGCCGTCGTCACCTCGGTCCGCCGCTCGCCGCGGAACGGCGTTTCCGCCTGGAAAATGGCGGGATTGCTCGAAAACACCAGACCGTTTTTTTAAATTTTATCCACTTCACCGCCCGCATGCCCGCCGCATGCGGGCTTTTTCTTTGAGGGTCGGAGCCCCTATTTGCTATTTTGACGCGGATATATTACAATAGAAATCACTACGGCGGGAAATCCCGCGGCGAATCTTGGAATTGGCGGTGGATTCATGACAGAACGGAATCAGGCGGTTGTACTGCGCAGGAAGGCGCTGGAAAGGGAATTCTCCCGCATGAACGCAAGGCAGAAGGAGGCCGTTTTCACGGTGGAGGGACCCCTGCTCGTCCTTGCCGGGGCAGGCAGCGGCAAAACGACGGTCCTTGTGAACCGGATCGCGAACATCGTGCGCTTCGGCGGCGCTTACGGGTCGGACGACGTTTCCGGCATGACGGAGCGGACGGCCGAGGCGCTTTCCAAATGGCTTGAGCAGGGCGGAGGGCCGATGCCCGAAGACCTGTACGCCGGCCTGGCCGTCGACCCATGCCCGCCATGGCGCATCCTCGCCATTACGTTCACGAACAAGGCGGCAAACGAAATGAAGGACCGGCTTTCGGCCATCCTCGGCCCGCATGGGGAAGAAATATGGGCTTCCACGTTCCACGCCACCTGCGCGCGCATTCTGCGGCGCGACGCGGCAAGCCTCGGTTTTTCCTCACACTTCACCATTTACGACACGGACGATTCCAAACGGCTGATGAAGGACTGCCAGCGGACGCTGAAGATCGATGAAAAGAAAATACCCGCGAAAGCCGCTCTTTCCATGATCTCCCACGCGAAGGATTCGCTCATCGGCCCGGAGGAGTTTTTCCGTCAGGCCGGCACCGACGACCGCCTCGCCGGCATAGGCAGGCTGTACGGCCTTTACCAGTCCCGCCTGAAAGAGGCGGACGCCATGGATTTCGACGACCTGATCGTGAAAACGATCGAGCTGTTCGGGAGCAATCAGGACGTGCTGGAACATTATCAGAACCGTTTCCGCTACATCCTCGTTGACGAATACCAGGACACCAGCCACGCCCAGTACCAGCTGATCGAAATGCTGTCACGCAAAAGCCGGAACCTCTGCGTCGTCGGCGACGACGACCAGAGCATCTACCAGTTCCGCGGCGCGACCATTGAAAATATTTTAAGCTTTGAAAAGACGTTTCCCCACGCGAAGGTGATCCGCCTGGAACAGAATTACCGCTCGACCAAGACCATCCTGGGCGCGGCGAACGCGGTAATCGGGCACAATGAAAACCGGAAGGGCAAGACCCTCTGGACAGAAAACCCCACGGGGGAAAAGGTCCGCTTCCATGTTGCTTCCAGCGAGCAGGACGAGGCCGGCTACATCGTCCAGAAAATACAGGACGGCGTGGCGGCCGGCAGGAAATATTCGGATTTTGCCGTCCTTTACCGCATGAACTCGCAGTCGAACACGCTGGAGCGCGTCTTCACAAAGTCCGGGGTACCTCACCGTGTGCTCGGGGGACTGCGCTTTTTCGACCGGAAGGAAATCCGCGACATGGTCGCCTACCTGAGCGTCGTGAGCAACCCGAACGACCAGACGAGGATGCTGCGGATCATCAACGTGCCGAAGCGCTCCATCGGCGACAAGACCGTAGAGCAGGCCGTGGGCATTGCGGAGGGCATCGACGAAAACCTGTTCTATGTTCTGGAGCACGCCGACGAATTCGAGCCGCTTGCCCGCGTCGCTTCCAAGCTGAAAGATTTTGCCGCCATGGTCCGTTCGCTTTCCGAACAAGTCTCGCAGGAGCCGGACCTCGGCGAGCTTTACCAGCTTTTGCTCGAAAAGACCGGATATCTCGAAGCTCTGGCCGCGTCCGGCGAAGAGGATGCGCAGGACCGTATCGATAACGTGATGGAACTCACGTCCAACCTGATCCGCTATCAGGAGGACGGCGGGGAGGAAGCGACCCTTGCCGGATATCTTGAGGAAGTGTCCCTCCTGGCCGACATAGACAATTACGACTCTTCCTCCGACAGCGTCGTGATGATGACCATGCACTCGTCGAAGGGCCTCGAATTTCCGGTCGTTTTCCTCCCAGGCTTTGAAGAGGGCATCTTCCCGGGCATGCAGGTCATCTACAGCCCGTCGGAGATCGAAGAAGAGCGCAGGCTTGCCTACGTCGCCATTACGCGGGCGAAAGAGGAGTTGTATCTGGTCAGCGCGGACAGTAGGGTCATTTTCGGCAGCAGCCAGCGCAACCGTCCTTCCCGCTTCCTCGGGGAGATTCCGGAAGAGCTGGTGGAGCAGAGCCGCACCCACGACTGGAAAAAGCCGGATTTCGGCGTTTCGCTGCCCGTCTCTTCCAGCGAGACGCGGGCCGTCTCCGCCGAATCCGCCCGCAGCTTCGGCACAAGATCAGCCCCGCCGGCACAGAAGGGCCCGTCCCTTTTCCGCGCCGGCGACAGCGTGTTGCATAAAACCTTCGGCAGCGGAATGGTCCTTTCCGCAACGCCTATGGGGAACGATACGCTTCTTGAGATCGCTTTCGACAGGGTGGGAACCAAAAAGCTGATGGCTAATTTTGCCCGGCTGGAAAAAAACGCGAAATAGCATAAAATGCCCCGCCGGATTTCGGAATCGGGCGGGGCCGCTTTTTATGCCTGTTCGCTTTCTTTGCTGCCTTCGGCCCCGGGGCCGACAATATCGCTGACTTTCGGCGGGAAAAAGTCGGTCGTGGGAAATTCGATACGGCGGAACATTTCACGCGGACTGTCTGAAGT
>JAEZRH010000144.1 GCA_023412845.1 Bacillota bacterium | reverse complement strand
AAACGGCAGATGATTTTTCATATTTTCTCCTTTTTGTTGTAAATACAACATACCTTTCATCATCACTATAGTACAATGACAACGGAAAAACAAGAAACAACCGAGAAAACACGGGAGGAATTCCGATGATTCGTAAAATCGTCCAGATCGATGAAGAAAAATGCAGCGGATGCGGCCTGTGCGCCGCCGCCTGCCAGGAAGGAGCGATCGCCATGGTGGACGGCAAGGCAAAGCTCATCCGCGACGACTACTGCGACGGCCTTGGAAACTGTCTGCCCGCCTGCCCGGCCGGAGCCATCTCCATTGTGGAACGCGAGGCGGAAGCCTACGAACAAAAAGAGACGGACACCCCCGCCGCGGAGCCGAAAAGCGCACCGCACACTTTCGCGGGATGCCCCGGAAGTATGGCCAGGGCCCTGAACCGGCCGAAGCGTCCGGCCGCCGAACCACGGGAAACCGGACCGGCCGAGAGCGAACTGATGCAGTGGCCTGTGCAGATCAAACTGGTGCCCGTCAACGCGCCCTATTTTGACAACGCAAATCTGCTGGTCGCGGCGGACTGCACGGCGTACGCCTACGCGTCGTTCCACCGGGAGTTCATGAAAAATCATATTACCCTGATCGGCTGCCCGAAGCTCGATGCAGTCGACTATGCGGAAAAGCTGACCCAGATCATCAAAAACAATGCCATCAAAAGCGTAAAGGTCGTGCGGATGCAGGTTCCCTGCTGCGGCGGAATCGAAAACGCAGTGAAGCAGGCCCTGATTGCCAGCGGGAAAATGATCCCCTGGCAGGTCGTGGTGATCTCGACCGACGGCCGCATGGTTGAAGAATAGAAGGAGGAATCACAATGGCTGAAAAATTCATCAAAAATATGGAACCGGAAACGGTCCTGAACCTTGCCGGCCAGGTGAGCATCCTGCCCGGTCAAGTCGTAAGCAAGACGCTCGCACAGAACCGCGCGGTCAGCGTAACGCTTTTCGCCTTCGACAACGGGGAAGAGATCGGTACGCACGATTCTAGCGGCGACGCCATGGTGACCGTTCTGGAAGGGACGGGGTGCTTTACCGTGGACGGCAAAGAGTATGAAGTAACCGCGGGCGAAGCCCTGATCATGCCGGCAAAGAAACCGCATGCGGTTTTTGCGCGGGAGGCTTTCAAAATGCTCCTCGTCGTGATATTCCCAAATCTATAACCGAAGAAAGGAAAATCCCGTATGGAAAACAACAAGAAATTTGTAATCGACCGTGACGCCTGCATCGGCTGCGGGCTGTGCGAGCAGACCTGCCCTGAGGTGTTCCGCATGGACGACGAAGGAAAAGCGGAAGTCCACGCGCAACCGGACGGCGGCAGCCTGGAAGCCGCGGAAGAGGCAAAGGAAAACTGCCCCGCTTCCGCGATCTCGGACGAAGAATAACAGGGAGGATAAAGAAATGGGAGAAATGTTTTGTTTTCAGTGCGAACAGACGGCCGGGTGCAGAGGCTGTACCGGCGCGCAGGGCGTATGCGGCAAAAAGCAGGACACCGCCCTTCTGCAGGATAAGCTGACCGGCGCGCTGATCGACCTGGCGACCGCCCTCAATGGCAAGCCGCGGCCCGATTTCGCGGACCGCGTCCTCATCGAAGGCCTGTTTACCACAATTACCAACGTAAACTTCGACAACAACGACATTGAGCGCCGTATCGATGAAGCGCACGCCGCAAAAGCGAGGTATTCCACACAGTCCTGCTCCCCGGGCTACGATGTAAAACGGCTGTGGAGCGAAGAGGAAGACATCCGCTCGCTGAAATCGCTGATCCTGTTCGGCCTGCGCGGCATGGCCGCCTACGCGTTCCACGCAAGGGCGCTGGGCTATACGGATGACGAGGTGAACGGCTTCTTCTACAAGGGGCTCGCCGCGATCGGCGAAGACACGGGCAAGGACGAGCTGCTTTCCCTTGTGATGGAAACCGGCCGCGTGAACCTGAAATGCATGGAGCTGCTCGACCGCGCCAACACCGAAACATACGGCACGCCCGTTCCCACCACCGTTCCGCTTACCATAGAAAAAGGACCGTTCATCGTCATTTCCGGCCACGACCTGCACGACCTGCATCTGCTGCTGGAGCAGACAAAGGGCAAGGGCGTCAACGTCTATACCCACGGGGAAATGCTGCCCGCACACGCCTACCCCAAGCTGAAGGCATACCCGCAGCTGAAAGGCAACTTCGGCACCGCGTGGCAGAACCAGCAGAAGGAATTTACAGACATCCCCGCGCCCGTACTGTTCACCACCAACTGCCTGATGCCGGTCAAAGACAGCTACGCCGACCGCATCTTCACGACGGAGGTGGTCTCGTATCCCGGTATGGTGCATATCGGGGAAGGGAAAGATTTCACCCCCGTGATCGAAAAGGCGCTGGAGCTGGGCGGTTATGCGGAAGATCATAAAATGACCGGCATCAACGGCGGCACGCAGGTGACGACCGGTTTCGGCCACGGGGCGGTTCTGGCCGCCGCGGATAAAGTGGTGGAAGCCGTCAAATCGGGCGCCGTGAAGCATCTGTTCCTTGTCGGCGGCTGCGACGGGGCGAAACCCGGACGTAACTATTATACCGAATTTGTCCGGAAAGCCCCGGAGGACAGTATCGTCCTCACGCTTGCCTGCGGAAAATACCGGTTTAACGACCTCGACCTCGGCACGGTCGGCGGGCTGCCCCGCCTGATGGATATGGGCCAGTGCAACGACGCCTACAGCGCTATCCGCGTCGCGTCGGCCCTGGCGCAGGCCTTCGGCTGCGGGGTCAACGACCTGCCGCTGTCGATCGTCCTTTCGTGGTACGAACAGAAAGCGGTCTGTGTGCTGCTTTCGCTGCTGTCGCTCGGCATAAAGAACATCTATCTCGGCCCGACGCTCCCGGCGTTCGTCTCGCCGAACGTGCTGAACTTCCTTGTAGAGAACTACCAGGTCTCCCCCATCAGCACGCCGGACGAAGACCTGAAAAAAATACTGGGCGAATAAAGCGCGGTGCCCGCGCGGTCACGGCCGTGCGTATTTATAGAATGGCCCGGAAAAAGCGTATCCCGTGCGAGGGAAATGTTTTTTCAGCAGAAGCCTCAGTCGTGGCCGCCGTAGGCGTGTAAGGCACCGTGCACCTCCGGGCAGTCTGAGGCGCTGCTTCCACACAGTTCTTCCTTTATGCAATTTATTGAACATTCCAGTCTTCTTAACAATCAGAGCCGCTGTGCGAAACAGCGGCCCTTGTTTTTCGGGGCGGAGGGCGGTATGATATAGCAACAGGTGATTTTCATGGACGGAAATTATGTCTGCAGCGTAAAGGTCACGAAACCGCTGCCGCAGGAATCTTATCTTACGGCCCTTCCGGCTGTGCGGTATCTAAAGGAGCTCGGGGGTCTGAGCTTTCAAAAGGCAGTTACCTTTCTGGTCGGCGAAAACGGGACGGGAAAATCCACGCTGCTCGAAGCGATCGCCGTGGCGTGTGGCTTCAATCCCGAGGGCGGGACCAAAAACTTTACGTTCTCGACCCGCGCGACTCATTCCGAGCTGTACCGGTATCTGACGGTGGCAAAGAAAGCGCACCCAAGGGACGGCTTTTTTCTCCGCGCGGAGAGCTTTTACAATCTGGCGAGCAATATCGACGAAATGGACGAGGCGCCGTCTTTTGGAAGGCCCGTCATCGACAGCTACGGAGGGCGCTCCCTTCACGCGCAGTCACACGGGGAAAGCTTTCTGGCCCTGATCGGGAACCGCTTCGGCGGAAACGGCCTTTATCTGCTGGACGAGCCGGAGGCCGCGCTGTCGCCTAGCCGGCTGATGTCGCTGCTCGTACGGATGCACGATTTGGTGGAAAAGCATTCCCAGTTCATCATCGCCACGCATTCCCCGATCCTGATGGCATACCCGGGCGCGGAAGTCTACGAGCTGTCGGGAAGCGGGATCCGTTCCGTCGATTACCGCGAAACGGAGCATTACCGCCTGACCCTGCGCTTTCTGGAAAATCCGGAAAAAATGCTCCGTTATCTGCTCAAAGACGAATAAGGAGGCGGGCACCATGGGTTTTCATATCATAGAAGGAGACATCACGAAATTCCCGGCGGATGCGATCGTGAATGCCGCCAACACGTCGCTTCTCGGCGGCGGAGGCGTGGACGGAGCTATCCACCGCGCCGCGGGCCCGGGCCTGCTGGAGGAATGCCGAAAGCTGCACGGCTGCGAAACCGGGCAGGCGAAGATCACGGCGGGTTACGGCCTGCCCGCAAAGCACGTCATCCACACGCCGGGGCCCGTCTGGCGGGGTGGGACCTGCGGCGAAGACGGCCTGCTTGCCTCGTGCTACCGGAGCTGCCTGCGACTTGCCGAAAAAAACGGCTGCCACACCGTGGCATTCCCCTCCATCAGCACGGGAATATACCGCTTCCCGCTCGGGTGCGCCGCGGCCATTGCCGTGCGGGAGATCGACGGATTCCTCAAAAGTTCGAAAGCAGTGCGCGAAGTCACGATGGTCTGTCTCGACGGCCGTACAAAAACCGCGTACGAAGCGGCGCTGGAGGATTACGGAAGACTCGCCGGAGAATCCTAATGCGCCGGGGGCTCGGCCAAAATCTCCGGATTAAAAACAGCGGGACCCGCTTCCGTGCAAGGAGCACGGCAACGGGTCCTGCTTTTGTTACGGCATTTTCCGCATGCGTGAACGGAATTCTTAGTCCGCCGTCTTGTTTTTGATCTCTTCAAGAGCTTTTTGCAGGAATGCTTCGGGCGTCTGCGCGCCAAGGTCGCCGCTCTTGCGGCCGCGGACGGAGATGGTGCCGGTCTGGGCTTCCTTCTCGCCGACGACCAGCATGTACGGGATCTTCATCATCTGGGCCTCGCGAATCTTGTACCCGATTTTCTCGTTGCGGGAATCCAGCTCTACGCGGATCCCCGCGGCCTCAAGCTGAGAAGCGACTTTCTTCGCATACTCCATCGTCGATTCGGAAATCGGGAGAATCTTCGCCTGCACCGGTGCCAGCCAGATCGGGAACGCGCCGGCGTAATGCTCGGTCAGGATCCCGATGAAGCGTTCGATGCTGCCGAAGATCACGCGGTGTAGCATAACCGGACGGTGCTTTTCACCATCTTCGCCCGTATAGGTGAGCTCGAAGCGTTCCGGCATCTGGAAATCGAGCTGGATGGTTCCGCACTGCCAGGTGCGGCCCAGGGAATCGCGCAGATGGAAGTCGATCTTCGGCCCGTAGAACGCGCCGTCGCCCTCGTTGATCTCATACGGCCTGCCGTTCTTCTTCAGCGCGTGGATCAGGGCGTTTGTCGCCGTCTCCCACTGCTCGTCGGTACCCATCGAGTTTTCCGGTCTTGTGGAAAGCTCCAGCTTGTACTCGAATCCAAAAATCTTATAGAAACTGTCGATCATGTCCATAACGCCGAGGATCTCGCTTTCGACCTGGTCGGGCGTCATGAAGATATGGGCGTCGTCCTGCGTGAAGCAGCGTACGCGCATCAAGCCGTGCAGCGCGCCGGAAAGCTCGTGCCGGTGCACGAGGCCCAGCTCCGCATAACGCTCCGGCAGATCGCGGTAGGAATGCAGCTTCCTTTTGTAAACCAGCATTCCGCCCGGGCAGTTCATCGGCTTGATGCAGAAATCCTGGTCGTCGTTGTTCGTTGTATACATGTTATCCTTGTAATGGTCCCAGTGGCCGGAACGGTGCCAAAGCTCGGCGCTCAGGATCATCGGGGTTCGAATCTCCTGATATCCCCACTTGGCGTGCTCTCTGCGCCAGAAGTTTTCGAGCTCATTGCGCAGGACCATGCCCTTCGGCAGGAAGAACGGGAAGCCCGGGCCTTCGTCGTAGATGTCGAACAGGTCGAGGTCGCGGCCCAGCTTGCGGTGGTCGCGGCGCTTCGCTTCCTCAAGCATGTTGAGGTAGGCTTCGAGTTCGGAAGCCTTGGGGAACGAAATGCCGTAAACGCGTTGCAGCATCTTGTTCTTCGCGTCGGCGCGCCAGTAGGCGCCCGTGCAGTTTGTCAGCTTGACCGCCCTGACCTGGCCTGTCGTCAGAAGGTGCGGGCCTGCGCAGAGGTCGACATAGTCGCCCTGGCGGTAGAAGCTGATCTTCTCGCCTTTGCCGGCGTGCTCCTGAATGAGCTCGACCTTATATTTCTGATGTTCCTTCTCCATCAGGGCGATCGCCTCGTCGGCGTCCAGTTCGAAGCGTTCGAGGGGAAGGTCTTCCTTTATGATTTTTTTCATCTCCGCTTCGATCGCCTGCATGTCTTCCGGAGTCAGCGTGCGCGGCAGGTCGAAGTCGTAGTAAAAGCCGTTTTCAATGGCGGGGCCGATGGCGAAACCCGCATCCGGGAACAGGTGCTTGACCGCCTGGGCCATAATATGGGACGTCGTATGCCAGTAGGCCTTTTTGCCCTCCGCGTCGTCAAACGTGAGGATCTGAAGCTCGCAGTCCTCTGTCACGGGCGTGCGCAGATCGACGACTTTGCCGTTCAGCTTACCGACGCAGGCCGCTTTGTACAGGCCCGCGCCGAGGGATTTTGCAATTTCGGCCACGGTAACGCCGCTCTCAAATTCCCGCACATCATTTTTAAGGCTGACCTTAATCATCCGTTTCCACTCCTTTGAAAAATAAAAAAGCCTTACCCCATTGTTGGGGTAAGGCTTGAAAGCTTACGATTCCACCCAAATTCGGCAACGGACCATTCCGCGCCCTCATTCGCGGCCATAACGGCGCCGGACCGGCACGCCTTTTGAATTTCTTCTTCGGCGTACGCTCGGAGGCGGTAGCACTGCCCGGATCCCGCCGCACGCGCTTTCAGCTTATAACGCACGCTCTCTGCTGCGGCCGCCCACGCGGCTTCCTCGTCAACGTTTTGACTGATTCAGTTGTTTGGAACTAATATACCACCGCATGTTCCTTCTGTCAAGTATGTTCTGGAATCCGACATTTTTATTGCTTATACAATAAATTATTTTCAATTTTTTGTATACATCTTTTCCCATTCCGAAAGCAACTACCTTGACAGAGACGTATGGAAAGTTATACAATTATTTTTATGGTGCACGATTTTGTATTGTTGCAAGAGTGCATATCATAATTTCCTTAAAAATATCATTAGAATAAGAAAAAGAAAAGGAGGGTGCCAACATTTGACTGTAACCTTATTTGTCTGCATACTAATTGCGATCGTATGCGCGGCTGTTGCGGGCCTTATCTGTTTTTTCGCCGGGATGAACCACCGCAAAAAAACCGCTGAATATACAATCGGATCTGCAGAACAGGAAGCGAAGCGGATCGTCAGTGACGCTATCAAGACCGCCGAGGCCAAGAAAAAAGAGGCAGTGCTTGAAGGTAAAGACGAAATCCACCGGCAGCGGACCGAATCGGAACGCGAACTGAACGAGCGCCGGAAAGAGGTTCAGCGTCAGGAACGCCGCATCCAACAGAAAGAAGAAACCCTTGACAAGAAAATGGAAGGCCTCGAGGCCAAGGAAGAGATCCTGAACAACAAGAACAAACAGGCCGAGGACCGTCTGGCGGAAGCGGAGGCCCTGAAAAAGAGCCAGTTCGACATGCTGGAGCGCATCTCCGGCTTCACGGCCGACCAGGCGAAGGATTACCTGCTGAACAACCTTGAAAACGAACTCACCCACGAAAAGGCCGTCAAGCTGATGGAGTTCGAGCAGCAGACGCGCGAGGAGGCCGACCAGACCGCAAGGGAGATCATTTCCACCGCCATCCAGCGGTGCGCCGCGGACCATGTGGCGGAGGCCACGATCTCCGTCGTGCCGCTGCCGAACGACGAAATGAAGGGCCGCATCATCGGTCGCGAGGGCCGCAACATACGCGCCATCGAAACTATGACCGGCGTCGACCTGATCATCGATGATACTCCGGAAGCGATCACCCTTTCCTGCTTCGAGCCGGTGCGCCGCGAGGTCGCTCGCATCGCGCTGGAACACCTGATCGCCGACGGGCGCATCCACCCCGCGCGTATTGAGGAAACCATCGAAAAAGCCCGCCGCGAGGTGGACGCCACCATCAAACAGGAAGGCGAGCACGCCGTTCTGGAAGCCGGCGTCAACGGGATACACCCCGAGCTCGTCAAGCTGCTGGGCCGTCTGCGCTACCGCACCAGCTACGGACAGAATGTGCTCAACCATTCGCTGGAGGTCTCGTATCTCGCAGGGATGATGGCCTCGGAGCTTGGCGTAGACCCGGCGCTCGCACGCAGGGCCGGGCTCCTGCACGATATCGGCAAATCGCTCGACCATGAAATCGAAGGGTCGCATGTGGACATTGGCGTGGAGGTCGCAAGAAAATATAAAGAAGGTGAAGCCGTCATCCACGCGATTCAGGCGCATCACGGCGACGTCGAAGCCAAGACCGTGGCCGCGTGCCTTGTCCAGGCGGCGGACGCCATCAGCGCCGCAAGACCGGGCGCCCGGCGCGAAAATCTGGAAAACTACATCAAGCGCCTGGAAAAGCTGGAAGAGGTCGCGTCTTCCTTCGACGGCGTCGAGCACAGTTTTGCCATTCAGGCCGGCCGCGAGATCCGCATCATGGTAAAGCCGGAAGTCATCAGCGACGACGATATGGTTCTTCTGGCGCGGAACATCTGTAAGAAAATTGAGAGCGATCTGGAATATCCCGGCCAGATCAAGGTGAACATTATAAGGGAAAGCCGCGCAATCGAATACGCAAAATAAATTTCATGATGAATATCCGGAAGGAACAGCGCCGCGCGCCTGTTCCTTTCTTCATAACGGAAAGGAGACCCCTTCAATGAATGTTCTGGCCATCGGAGACGTTGTGGGAAGTATCGGGTGCCGTTTTCTGCGCCAGCATCTCCCCTCTGTGAAAAAGCTGAAGGATATCGACCTCGTGATCGTAAACGGCGAGAATTCCGCCGACGGAAACGGCCTGACCCCCACATCCGTGCAGTACCTGCTCGACAGCGGCGCGGACGTCGTCACCTCGGGGAACCACAGCTTTCGCCGCCGCGAAAGCTACACGCTGTACGACTCGTGCGAATTTCTGCTTCGCCCGGCGAATTTTCCCCCGCTGGCGCCGGGCCGCGGAGTCTGCATCGTGGACAAGGGTCGCATCCAGATCGGTATTATCAATCTGATGGGCGTCGTATATATGGAAAGCCTGGAATCCCCCTTCGACGCCGCGGACCGCATCCTTGCGGAAGAACACCTTCCTGCAGTCACGCTGGTTGATTTTCACGCCGAGGCGACCGGGGAAAAGCGCTCGTTCGCATGGTACCTGGACGGCAGGGTCTCCGCCGTCTTCGGTACGCATACGCACGTGCAGACGGCGGACGAATGCGTACTGCCGAACGGGACCGGCTATATCTCCGATCTCGGCATGACCGGGCCGGTCGACTCGGTTCTGGGCGTAAAACCGGAGCTTGTGATCCAGAAAATGCGCACAAAAATGCCCGTGCGGTTCGATCTTGCCGACGGGGACTGCCACATCTGCGGCGCCATATTTTCCATTGATGAAAAGAGCGGAAAGACTCGCTCCGTGGAGCGTCTGGAAATCCGATAAAGGAATATTATGATAAATCACACAAAATGTATTCACATTTTGTAATTATTTTTTTGAAAATTCTCTTGCAAATTTCTTTTATTGGATTTATTATGGTTGTGTTATCGCAATATAAATCTGTGACATTCCAAAACAAGTTGGGGGATGGATTATGGAAATACTTAAAGTATCATCAAAATCAGCGCCCAATTCCGTTGCCGGCGCAGTCGCAGGAGTCATCAGGGAATCCGGTGCAGTAGAACTTCAGGCAATCGGAGCCGGCGCAACCAACCAGGCAATCAAGGCCATTGCAATTGCGAGAGGATATCTGGCGCCTTCCGGCATCGACGCCGTGTGCACCCCCGCATTTGCAAGCGTAGCGATCGACGGAGAAGAGCGTACCGCCATCAAACTTATTGTGGAACCCCGCTGAAGCGCACGACAGATTTTCCCCACATTTTGTGGGGATTTTTTTTACCGTCCGGCAGTTTTTCAAGACCGAGCCGCGGTTTGGGTACGGAAGGCGCAATAGATGCCCGCAATGAAATTCCGATTGAATCAAACGCACAGATATGGTATAATACTGCTATAAATTTGTGTTTTCGCGGTACAGTACCGCCGCTTTGATATTGAGGGAGTGCTGAAAAGTGATAAATGGAACCAGTCTGAAACAAGCTTTCATTTCAGGAGCAAACAACATTCTGAAACACAAGACTTCCGTTGACGAACTGAACATCTTCCCCGTGCCGGACGGAGACACGGGCACAAATATGTCGATGACCATTTCTTCCGCGGTACGCGCCCTTGAAAACAGCGAAAGCACCTCCATTTCCGAGATTTCCCGCACCGCCGCCGACGCCCTGCTGCGCGGGGCGAGGGGCAATTCCGGAGTCATCCTTTCCATCCTGTTCCGGGGCTTTGCAAAAGGCCTGGAGGGCAAAGAAACCGCAAACGGCGAAGACCTCGTCGCCGCGCTTGGAATCGGCGTGGAAGCCGCCTACAAAACGGTGATGAAGCCGACGGAAGGCACGATCCTTACCGTTTCGCGCGTTGCCTGCGAAAAGGGACAGGAAGCGGCAAAGGACAACGACGACCCCGTAACGGTATGGGTAGCCGTCTGTCAGGGCGCGACCGAGGCGCTGCAGCAGACGCCGGACCTTCTCCCCGTGCTCAAGCGCGCCGGGGTCGTGGACGCCGGCGGCCAGGGGCTGTGCTATATTTTCGAAGGGATGCTGAGTGTGCTTCGCGACGGCGTTATGGTCAAGCCCGACGAAGTGGAAAACGCCGGAAGCGGAATTTCATCGGATGAATTTTTCCGCAACGCCGCAGCCGAATTCGACCAGGAGATCCATTACACCTATTGCACGGAATTTATCGTGGGCCGCAACCCGGAATGCAGGAAAGACCCTTCCGAGCTGCGCACGTTCCTCGAAACGATGGGCGACTGCGTGCTCGTCGTTGACGACGACGAGATCATCAAGGTCCACGTCCATACGGAAGACCCGGGCAATGCTCTGGAGGCCGGCCTTGCCTACGGGCAGCTGCTGACCGTAAAGGTCGACAATATGAAGGAACAGCACCGTCAGGCGGAAGAAGAAGAAAAAGCCGCCAAAAAGAAGGCCAAAGCCCCCGAAGTGGCCGAACCCGCCGAAGACATCGGCTTTGTGGCCGTGGCGGCCGGGGACGGGCTGAAAACTCTTTTTACCGACCTCGGATGCGGGCAGGTTGTGAGCGGCGGCCAGACCATGAACCCCAGCACCGAGGAACTTGCCGCCGCCGTTCGGGCTACGCCCGCCAAGACGGTCCTGATTCTCCCCAATAACAAAAACATTATCCTTGCGGCGGAACAGACGGCTCCCATCGTCACGGACCGCAAGGTGATCGTGCTGCCTACGCGCACCGTGCCGCAAGGGCTTTCCGCACTGCTCGCATATAATCCGGACCTCTCCACCGAAGCCAACACGGTCGGCATGATGGAGGCCGCTTCCGGCGTCGCAACGGGCACAGTCACGTATGCCGCCCGCGATTCGGAATTCGGCGGACGCAGGATCCGCAAAAACGACACGCTCGGCCTTGTGAACGGCAAGCTTGAGATCATAGAGCACAGCCGCGACCTTGTACGCGTCTGCATGAAGCTGACCCGTTCCATGATATCAAGAGGCACGGCGTTTATCACCCTGATCTACGGTGAAGGCGTTTCAGAGGAAACGGCCAGCGAAGCCTGCAGCCAGATCAAGTCGAAAATCAGCAGCGATATCGAGGTAACTCTTGTGAACGGCGGACAGCCGGTATATTATTTCCTGATTTCGGTGGAATGACCGTATCTGCGGCCGTCGGGGGTACCAATGGCCAGTCTGTATCGCATCCGTATCCAATCTCTGAAAGGCGTCGGCGAAAAGCGCGCTCGGCTCTTCGAAAAGCTGGGCGCGCCTTCTGTCGGTGCTTTGCTGCGTCTGTATCCCCGAACTTACGAGGATTTCAGCGAGCCTGTAAGGATTCAGGACGCCCCGCCGGACGCGCCCTGCGCCGTGCGGGCGACCGTCGTGGAAAGTCCGCACGGGACGCGCATCCGCGGCGGCATGACCCTTTACAAGGGGAAAGCGGACGACGGCTGGACCTCTTTCGGTCTCACTTTCTTCAACAACCCGTATGTGTCACAGATGCTGCCGGAGGGCGGGACATACCTGTTCTACGGCAGGGTGAGCGCCAATTTTCTGAAGCGTGAAATGGTTTCGCCGGAATTTTACCCCGCGGATTCGTGTCCCGAGATTCTGCCCATATACCCACAGACCAAGGGTTTGAACAGCAGGATGATCGGCGGCGCGGTCAGGCATGCGCTGGATCTTCTGCCGGAATCGCTGCGCGACCCCATCCCCGCGCCTCAGCAGGAACGGTACTCCCTCTGCCCTCTCCGCTTCGCCCTCACGAACATCCACTACCCGTCTTCCATGGAAGCGATGAAAACCGCACGCAGGCGCCTGATCTTTGAAGAGCTGCTGCTCCTGCAGCTCGGGCTTTTCCTGATGAAAAGCGGCGACGCCGCGCAGAGCCCGCTGAGATTGGAACACGACCGCTCCGGGGAATTTTTTTCTCTTTTGCCTTTCACGCCGACCGGCGCCCAGCGCCGCGCCGCGCGGGAAGCGGCGGAAGACATGACGAGCGGGCGCGTGATGCGGCGCCTGGTACAGGGCGACGTGGGCTCCGGGAAAACCGCGGTCGCCGCCGCGCTCTGTTATTCGACCGTGAAAGACGGCATGCAGGCGGCACTAATGGCCCCCACAGAACTCCTCGCGCGGCAGCACTATGAATTTTTATCGCAAGTTCTGGACCCCACCGGGATCAGCGTAGCGCTGCTGACCGGTTCCATGACGCCCGTCTCAAAAAACGAAGTTTTGACCCGTCTTGAGACTGGTGAAATCGGGCTGATCGTCGGAACGCACGCCCTGCTTTCCAAGGGGGTGCGCTTTTGCCGCCTCGGCCTCGTCGTCACCGACGAACAGCATCGCTTCGGTGTGGCGCAGAGGGCCTCTCTTTCCGCGAAAGGCAACAACCCCCATCTGCTTGTCATGAGCGCCACACCCATTCCCCGCACGCTTGCCCTGATGATCTACGGCGACCTCGACCTCTCCGCGCTGGACGAGCTTCCCCCAGGCCGGCGGGAAATCAAAACCTACGCCGTCGGCTCCGACAAAAGGGCGCGGGTCTTCTCCTTTCTGGAAAAGCAGATCGGCCAGGGGAGGCAGTGCTTTATCATCTGCCCCATGATAGACGAGGGTCTGAACGACATGGCGAGCGTGACGCGCTACGCGCAGGAACTGAAGCGGAAATGGCTGCCGCAGCGCAGGATCGCCGCCCTGCACGGGCGGATGAAGCCGCGTGAAAAAGACAGCGTGATGCGCGGCTTTGCGGCGGGCGAAATCGATGTGCTCGTTTCCACCACGGTCGTCGAAGTGGGGATCGACGTGCCGAACGCGACCGTGATGATGGTGGAGAACGCGGAACGGTACGGCCTTTCCCAGCTTCATCAGCTGCGCGGGCGCGTGGGACGCGGCAAGTACCAGTCCTACTGCATCCTAATTTCCGACGCGCAGAACGACGCGGCGACCGCCCGTCTTTCCGTCATGTGCCGCACAAACGACGGGTTCCGCATTGCAGACGAGGACCTGCGCCTGCGGGGTCCCGGCGATTTCTTCGGACAGCGGCAGCACGGCCTGCCGGAGCTCAGGATCGCCAGCATGTCGGAAGATATGGCCGTTCTGCGGGAAGCACAGGAGGCCGCGAGGGAGATTCTGTCCGGCGACCCTTCCCTTTCCCTTCCGGAACACCGCGCGCTGCGCGCAGAAGTAAGGCAGCTTTTCCGCGAGACGGACGCAGGCGCATAGCGGGTGCAAGGCGCCGCTTGAGCCTGCGGCTTTCGCGCGAGTATCCTTCAGCTCTCCCGCCAAAGAACACCCGAAATTGCCGCCGCGCCACGTGGTTGGGCATGCGTGCAGGCTCAGCCTGCCGGTGACGATCTGAAATTAAATTTATTTGATCAGGAAGCGCCGTTTGCCGGGTTGTTCCTCCACCGGAACCACAAGATTGAATACGGAGATATTTTTGTATGTGACCTTGCGGTCCACATGCGTGGAACCGAAAAACCACTTTCGATACCCGACTTTTTCCGCGATCTGCCCGAAAAAGGCCTCCAGCTGGTTTTTATTTTCGCGGCGCTTGCCCGGCGCAATGATAACGTCGACGCGCGGCGGCGGCTCATGCGAAAAGATATAGTCCACTTTCATATCTGCCGCTTTCAGGTTGTCAATGCCGGCGCGCATTTCGTCAAGGCCCGGCATCTCGCTGGCCCACCATTTCTTCACTTCCATGCGGATCTGTTTTTCCGGGCTTTCCCCCCCGCCGAACGTAAAGATTTTTTTCCCCTCTATTTCATACACCTGTCCACGGAGCAGATGGTACAGGTTGCCGCAGATGTGCTGCGCCTTCCCTCCGCACCAGTCCGCCGTAGGATACCGGGACAAAAGATCGAAATTCTCGTGCGTGCCGTCAAGAAAAAGAAGATTGTATTTTTTTGCACCCAGTTTTTTCAGATTTTTCTCTTCCTTCTCTCCACCGTCCCAGATAAAGCCGAAATCGCCGCAAACAATAAGGGTATCGCCTTTTTTCACTTTCCGCATTTCCGGCGAATGAAAGCGGCTTATCTCACCGTGTGTATCGCCCGTTACATAAATCACTGTGGTCTCCTCCAATAAGCGCCAAGTCTTTCCGACGGAACGGGAATGGGTTAAGATTTCGTTACCGTGCTTTATCTTTTCACCATTTGCTGTTATACTGATGAATATGGTGTCCGTCCTTACCGTCATCGCCAATAATCATATCACATCGGAGGCAAAATTTCCATGAAAAAAACGTTCCCCCTTCTGCTTTCGCTCCTGACAATCTGTACGGTCATATTCACGCCGTCCGCCGCATACGCCGCCGACTTCAATATAAATTTTTCCACTTCTTCCGCCGCCATCGTCCTGACCAACCTCGACACCGGCACGGTCGTCTACCAGAAGAATTCCAACGGAAAGCGGGAGCCCGCCTCCACAACCAAGATCATGACGTTTATTATCGCCAGCGAACATATCAAAGATCTGCAGGGAACCAAAATCACCTTCACAAAGAAGCTTTATAACGAACTTTCCGGCACGGGAAGCTCCATGTCCGGCCTTCAGATCAACGACGTGCTGACGGCTTATCAGCTGCTCAACTGCATGATGGTCCCGTCCGGAAACGATGCCGCGCTGACGCTCGCCGACTATGTCGGCGGCGGGGACGTTCAGAAATTTGTCGACATGATGAACGACAAGGCCAAAGCCCTCGGCTGCGCCAATACGCATTTCACGAATCCTCACGGCCTGCACGACGACAACCATTATACGACGGCGGCTGACCTGACCAAGATCGCGCGCTATGCCATGACCCTGCCGTACTTTATGCAGATATGCTCGCAGGTCTCCTATACGTATACGCCTGTAGGCGGCCCGCACGCAGGCCAAAGTACGTTCCTCTCCACGACGAATCTGATGATCAACAAAAACGCCCCCGGCAATAACTATTACTACAAATACGCCAAAGGCATTAAGACCGGGCATACGGATGAATCCGGATACTGTCTGGTTTCGACGGCGGCCGCGGACGGCTACAGCTATCTCTGCGTCGCGCTGGGGGCCCCGTCCGTCGACTCTTCCGGCAAAGCCATCGCCAAGCGCGGCGAAATGGTAGACAGCTATAATCTGTATAAATGGGCGCTGACCTCTCTCGAACTGAAAAAAGTCGTCAATGCCGACGATTCTGTTGGCGAAATCAAGCTGAACTACGCTTGGAACAAGGATTCCCTCCTTTTGAAAGCGGAAAAGAGCTACTCTGCCATCCTGCCCAAAGGCGTATCCTCCGGCAGCATCATCATCACCAAAAATATTCCCGCCTCGATCGACGCCCCAGTCAAAAAAGGACAGGTCATCGGCACCGCTACGGTAAGCTATGCAAACCAAACGCTGGCCACCATCAACCTGGTCGCATCGGAATCGGTGGAACGCAGCGAGCTTCTGCATACCACGGACGTTGCGAAATCCATCTTCACTTCCACCTGGTTTCTTGTGATTGTTGCGATCATTATACTGCTTGTAATCATTTACGTCATTCTGGCGATCATCTACAACAGAAAGCGCAAGAACCTCAGAAAAGTAAAGAAATACAGGAAAATGTAAATCATTCCTCCGCCTCCTGTTTTCGGGGGCGGAATCTATGGCATCGCCGGAAATTGTCGCACCACAGAAAACAAAAAGGTCCTGCCGGTCAATGACCGGCAGGACCTTCTTACAACGAAAAGCCGAAATTACTTCAGTTCAACTTCCGCTCCGACTTTCTCGAGCTTCTCTTTCATGGAATCGGCATCTTCCTTGGAAACGCCCTCTTTGACTGCCTTCGGTGCGGCGTCAACGAGGTCTTTGGCTTCCTTCAGGCCGAGGCCGGTGATCTCACGGACGACCTTGATGACCTGAATCTTCTGCTGGCCGATGTCCTTCAGGACAACATCAAATGTGCTCTTCTCTTCCGCAGCGGGAGCGGCGGCGGCAGGAGCGGCGGCAACGGCGACCGGAGCGGCGGCGGAAACGCCGAATTCCTCTTCGAGAGCCTTGACCAGTTCGGAAAGTTCGAGCACCGTCAGGGATTTGACATCTTCAATAAGCTTTGTAACTTTTTCAGACATGATTGAAAACCTCCATCATTTTCATTAAAATAAACGAATCACGCGGATTGCTGCTGCTTTTCGGCAATTGCATTCAGTGCAACGACCAAGCCCTTCATCGTTCCGTTCAGCACGGTGACCAGTCCGGAAATCGGTCCGTTCAGGCCGCGGAGCACCTGTGCGACCAGGACTTCTTTCGCAGGCAGGGTGGCAAGGGTTTTGATCTGGTTCGTGTCTACGACTTTCCCGTCAATGAAGCCGGCCTTAATGGAAAACTTATCATTCTTCTCTGCAAAATTATTCAAAATTTTGGCAGGGGCAACATAGTCTTCCGTATTGACGGCAACGGCTGTGGTTCCTTCCAGCACGGAACCCAAGCCATCAATGCCCGCTTCCTTCAAGGCAAGGTTCAGCAGCGTGTTCTTTACAACCTTATAATGGCTGCCGGATTCGCGCAGCTCTTTGCGGAGCTTTGTATCCTGTTCAACGGTGATGCCTTTGTAGTCGACAACGACACCCGTGCGCGCAGCTTTCAGCTTTTCGGCCAAATCAGCTACTTGCTTTTTCTTCTCTTCCAGTACTTTCTCACTTGGCAAACGATCTCACCTCCATCTTTGGCGGTTCTTTCACATAAACAGAAAGGCCTTTTCCGCTCACCGCAGAAAAGGCCTTAACCACGCAAATGCATCAAGGACCTTATTCTCGGCAGGCTGGAATCGGATTCCATTACGCAAAAGCACCTGCTGTCTCCGAATAAAGGACAGCTCTAACAACTGTTATAATACCACAAAGAAACTGAAACGTCAATGAAAATCAGGCAAATTTATTCGGGTTGATGCGGATGCCGGGGCCCATGGTGGAAGCTACGACGCAGGAACGGACGTACTGTCCTTTCGAGGCCGCCGGTTTTGCCTTGACGATCGCGCCGAGCAGCGTGTCGAAGTTTTCCTGAAGCTTATCCCTGCCGAACGACACCTTGCCGATTACGCAATGGATAATGTTCGACTTGTCAAGGCGGTACTCGATCTTACCGGCCTTTGCTTCCTGAATGGCTTTGCCGACTTCACGGGTAACGGTGCCGGCCTTCGGGTTCGGCATCAGGCCGCGGGGGCCGAGGATTTTGCCGAGACGGCCGACAAGACCCATCATATCCGGCGTAGTGATGAGAATGTCGAAATCCATCCAATTTTCGTTCTGGATCTTCTGGATCATTTCTTCCGCGCCGACAAAATCGGCACCGGCAGCCTCGGCGTCCTTCGCGGCGTCGCCCTTGCAGATTGCGAGGACGCGGACGGTTTTGCCCGTGCCGTTCGGCAGGACGATGGCGCCGCGGACCTGCTGGTCCGCATGGCGGCTGTCTACGCCCAGTTTGACATGGACCTCGACGCTTTCGTCGAATTTCTTCGTGCCGGTCTTCACGCAGAGATCAAGCGCTTCCCCGGCATCATAAGATTTCGTGCGGTCGACAAGCTTTGCGCCGTCGACATATTTTTTTCCGTGTTTCATAGGTTTTCCTCCCTGTCAAGTGGTAAAATCGGATTCAAAGTTCCTCCCACCGGGGCTTCAGTCAGTCGACGACTTCAACGCCCATGCTGCGAGCCGTTCCCGCGACCATGCTCATGGCCGCTTCCACGGAAGCCGCATTCAGATCGGGCATCTTCGTTTCAGCGATCTTTTTGATCTGTTCCTTGGTGATCTTTGCTACCTTGGTCTTGTTCGGCGTTCCGGACGCCTTATCGATTCCGCACACTTTTTTAATAAGCACCGCGGCGGGCGGAGTCTTCGTGATGAACGTAAAGGAACGGTCGGCGTAAACCGTGATGATGACCGGGATGATCATGCCGACTTCACCCTTGGTACGCTCGTTGAACTCTTTTGTAAACGCCATAATGTTGACGCCGTGCTGGCCGAGAGCAGGGCCTACCGGCGGCGCCGGGGTCGCTTTTCCAGCAGGTATCTGGAGCTTGATGAAACCAGTAACCTTCTGTGCCATTATTGACTGCACCTCCAAAATTCGTGGTTGATGGCGGAACGGGAAATATTGCCGTCCCTCCCACAGGGGCAAACCCCCTCGTAACAAGCGGTCATCCGCCTATTGCCATAGATAAAGTCATTCCATCGCCTGAGCCTGATGCAGCTCAAGCTCCACCGGCGTCTCGCGGCCGAACATGGAAACCGTCACGCGGACGCGGTTCTTTTCCTTGTCGATCTCTTCCACGATGCCGACAAACCCTTCGAGGGGTCCGTCGATAATCTGTACGGAATCGCCGACTCCATAGGAAACCTCAATCTCTTTCTTCTCGACGCCAAGTCTCGCAACTTCCTCATCCGTCAGCGGGATCGGCTTGGACGACGGACCGACAAAGCCCGTACAGCCGCGGATATTTCGCACGACATACCAGGATTCATCCGTAAGGATCATTTTCACAAGCACATAGCCCGGGAAAATCTTCCTTTCAACCTCGCGCTTTTTTTCGTCCTTGATCTCCGTAACGGTCTCGGTCGGAACAAGCACCTGTTCGATCAGATCGTGAAGCTGCCGGTTATCCACCGTTTTCTGAAGATTGGAGGCAACCTTGTTTTCATACCCGGAATAAGTATGCACGACATACCATCTTGCTTCTTCAGGCAACGAAAACACCTCCGCTAAATTTCATTATTTCGCAACATTCATAATCAGCCCGAGCAGATTGATCAAAAGCGTATCCAGCCCGAAAACAAACACCCCGATGACCACGATGGTGGCAAGAACAACGCCCGTGCTTTTCATCACGGACTGCGGAGTAGGCCACACAATCTTTTTGATTTCGCCCTTTGTATCACGGAGAAATTTTGTGAAGGAATCGCCGGCCCTGACAAAAAAGTTCTGTTTTTTCTCAGCCTTTTCAGCTTTTTCGGCCATAATTTAACTTTCCCTCCGTCCGGATTATTTTGTTTCGCGATGAAGCGTATGCTTCTTGCAGAACCTGCAGTACTTGTGCATCTCGAGCCTGTCCGGATCGTTCTTTTTATTCTTCATTGTGTCGTAATTACGCTGTTTGCATTCTGTACAGGCCAATGTAACCTTGACTCTCATGACGGCACCTCCCGCTTTACGGAAAAAATTTTAGCCTCCTTACGGGGGCTTCGGCCTCCCTCGGGGTAAATGGATGCAAAAAAATAACCCCTTTACCGAGGTAAAACAATCATAGCATAACGCCGCGGACATGTCAAGAAAAATTTGCGGAGGTCACCCGCCGGGTACGGCCGGGGCAGGCTGAACCTGCATGCAATTTTCGTACATAGCCGGTCGAGAGCATTCCCGGGGCAAGGCATGAAAAGCCGCCTTACTGAAAAGTCGGGGTCCGCCGTAGGCGCGCACGGCATTTTAATGCCCCCGGACAGTCTAAGACAAGGTTCACGTAACGCTCCTAACCGGACTCCTTTTATACCGCCGGGAGCTTCCCCTAGCTCCCGCGCCAGAACGAGCCTGTTTTTCGCTGCGCCGGGCGGCGCGGCTTGACAACGGGGACACCCCGTCACCGGTCCATCTCGTTCAGGGTCCGCGCCATGAATTTTTCGCGTTTTTTTTGCTTTTCCGGCTTTACTTTTTTCCCTTTCATCTTTGCACCGGATTTATAGCCCTTGGCCAGCTCCTCGCCGAACTGCGGCTTCAGATTTGCAACGGCGGCGGCGCTCAGGCCGTTGAGCAGCACGATGGTGATGATGGAGCGGACGTCCATGTCACCGCCGACATACATATCGCTCAGCAAGGTGCACGCGCGGGAAATCAGGTCCTTGTCCGTTCCTGCGGCGAGGGCTTCCATCCTCGGCAGAAGCTTCTCCCGGCCGAACGTCACCGCGCGGATCTCTCCGTAGGCCGCCTTTTCTTCGGCGATATCGCTTTTCAGGTCGGGGAAAATATTGACGAAGCGGTTGTAGAAGAACAGGGGATCGTTGGTGTCGTCGTCCTTTTTCTTCTTCTTTTTGTTACGGACGACGGCGATCTGCTGCGGCCCTTCAATGGTCTCGGAAAAATCGTCGGCGATGCTCTGCGCCTGCGCGGGCGTGTCCGTTTCCGGGTCGTACAGCCACATGGAAAGGGTTTTCCACTTACCGTCCGGCACGCCGTCGGACATATCGCACGAGCGCAGTTCAAACCGCTTTTTTTCATCCCGGTAAAGGATGCCGTAAGCATTCGCTTCGCCGAGATAAGCGACGGAAAGTCCGTCTGCCCCCTGCTGGGGGTTCCCCTGGCGGCGGTAGCCCTGCCTGCCGAGGACCTCCCCTGTTTTTTCGGCAACCAGGTCAAAAGCCTTCTGATCCAAAATAATCAACTCCTAATCACAGCAGTCAAAGGCGAATGCCTCCCACCCCGCGGCCCGGTCCCGGAGCCGGCGCCATCCGCGCGGACAGAGCCGTACGGCAGCGAAAAAACGGGCTGCACAGCCTTTTCTATCATATATCATAAACATTAACAATTCTGATATTATACTACATAATGAAATCTTTGTCACCATACATTTGTATGCGCAGCCAAAATAAGATTGCACCGCCTACGGCAATGTGCTATGATAAGTATTCGTAGGATTCGGCTCAATTGCCGCCGGCAAGCTGAAAATCCAAATGTTTGGGGGAACCTGAATTGCAAAAGAAAAAAATCGCCGTTCTGTTCGGGGGATGTTCTTCGGAACACGAGGTTTCCTGTGTTTCCGCATTTTCCGTCATTCAGAATCTGCCGAAGGAAAAATATGAAATCGTCTGCGTCGGAATCACCAAAGACGGGCGCTGGCTGCTCTATCAGGGGCCGTCCGACGCGATCCCCGACGGGGATTGGGAACACGACCCCGCGAACCGCCCCGCGCTCCTTTCGCCGGACCGCAGCACAGGCGGGTTCGTCGTCGAGGAACCGGGCGGGTTCCGAATCGTGACCGTCGACTGCGTTTTTCCCGTCCTGCACGGGAGGAACGGGGAAGACGGCACGATCCAGGGCCTGCTGGAACTGAGCGGCCTGCCTTTCGTGGGCTGCGGAACGCTCAGTTCTGCCGTCTGCATGGATAAGGCGATTACGCACGCGCTGCTTGCCAACGCGGGCATCGCAGGCGCCAAATACCTGTGGTTCTATGGCAACAAATACCCGGGCGGCAGAGAAAAAATCAAAATCAAGGTCAACGCGAGGCTGGGTTACCCGGTGTTCGTTAAACCGGCGAACTCCGGCTCTTCCGTCGGCGTTACAAAGGTCACGCGCGAAGAGGACCTTGATGCCGCCGTCGAAATGGCAATGGAAGAGAGCGACAAGATCATAATAGAAGAAGCGATCGTCGGGCAGGAGGTCGAATGCTCCGTCTTGGGGAATCTGAACCCGAAGGCTTCCGACGCGGTGGGAGAGATCGTCGCTTCCGCGGAATTTTATGACTATGACGACAAATACAAGTCCGGCAAATCAAAGCTCAACATCCCGGCTCATCTCGACGGCGCCGTGACGGAAGAGATCCGCTCGAAAGCCGTTTACGCTTTCCGCATGCTCGGCTGCCGCGGCTTTGCGCGCGTGGATTTCTTTGTGCGCGGCGGCAAAGAGGTCCTGCTCAACGAACTGAACACCATCCCGGGATTCACGCCGATCAGCATGTACCCGAAACTCTGGGACGCTTCCGGCGTTCCGTACCCGGAGCTGTTGGACCGCCTTGTCGAACTGGCTTTGGAAGACGATGCAAAATCATATAAAAAATAAGAAAAGGAAAAGCGACGCAGACCGCACAAAAACCGCGCACGGCGGCGATCCGGCGTGCTCGACCTCCAACACCGGCAGGCAGCGGGCGAAGCTGCGGAGAATACGCGTCCCCTCCGGGAATCTGCCGGACGCTGCCTATCCCTTTGAGGTGAACCAAATGCAGGAAAATTACCTGATCTCCATCCGCGGCCGCCAGAAGGTGGATGACGAGGTGGGCGAGATCGAGCTGACCACGCTGGGCTCCTACGTCCGCCGCGGGTCCAGCCGCTACATTGTATATAAGGAATACATGGCGGACCAATCCCCCTCCACGCGGACATCCATTCTAAAAATAGACGGCGACTCCCGCCTGACGCTGATGCGCCGCGGCGGGGACAATACGCGCCTGATTCTGGAGAACGGCAAGCGCCATCTGTGCCAGTACGACACCGAATACGGCAACATGATGATCGGCGTGTTCACAAGCAGGCTCAGCTCTCACCTGGGAGACACGGGCGGCAGCCTTGAGGTCATCTACACGCTCGACATCAATTCGGCTCTGTCCAGTCTCAACGAACTTTCCATTACCGTCAAGGAGGCAAAAAACACAGATGTCCAAAATCGAACTGCAGGCAACTGAAAATCTGAAAGAATCCATCCTCGCAGCCATGCGCCGCGCCATGGAAAACGGCGCGCTGCCGCAGGCGGAGATTCCGGATTTCATCGTGGAAGTTCCGGCGGACCGCACGCACGGCGACCGGGCGGCAAACGCGGCCATGATCTGCGCGAAGGCGTTCCATACGGCCCCGCGCAAAATCGCGCAGGCCATTGCCGACAATATCCGGCTGGATGGCACCTGCTTCGACCGGATGGAGGTAGCGGGGCCCGGCTTCCTCAACTTTTTCTACGGCAGGCAGTTCTATGCGGACGTGGTGAAGGAAGTTCTGCGGCGCGGGCGTGAATTCGGCCGCAGCGGCTGGGGCAAAAACGAGAAGGTCATGGTTGAGTTCGTCTCCGCCAACCCCACCGGACCGATGCACATGGGCAACGCGCGCGGCGGCGCTCTCGGCGACTGCCTGGCTTCGGTGCTCGACGCGGCGGGTTTCGATGTAAGCCGGGAATTCTACGTCAACGACGCCGGCAACCAGATCGCCAAATTCGGCCTGTCGCTGGAGGCAAGGTATCTTCAGATTTTCAAAGGCGAGGACGCAGTCCCGTTCCCGGAAGACGGCTACCACGGCGAAGACATCAAGGACCGCGCCGCGGAGTTTGCGGAACAGGCCGGCGACCGGTATGTGAGCGCCCCCGCCGAAGAGCGGCGGAAGGCGCTGATTGACTTCGCGCTTCCCAAAAACATCGCCAAGATGAAAGCCGACCTGGAAAAATACCGCATCGTATACGACACGTGGTTCCTCGAAAGCACGCTGCACAACGACGGCGAGCTGGAGGAGGCCATCGGGATTCTGAAGGACCGCGGCATGACCTACGAGCAGGACGGCGCGCTCTGGTATAAAGCGACGGCAAACGGCGCCGAAAAGGACGAGGTTCTTGTTCGGCAGAACGGCACGCCAACGTATTTTGCCGCGGACATCGCCTACCACCGGAACAAATTCGTCAAACGCGGCTTCCAGCGCGTGATCGACGTATGGGGTGCCGACCACCACGGCCATGTGGCGCGCATGAAGGGCGCGATGGACGCCATCGGCCTCGACGGCAGCAGGCTGGACGTCGTGCTGATCCAGCTGGTGCGCCTTGTGCGCGGCGGCGAAACCGTGAGGATGAGCAAGAGGACGGGCAAGGCCATCGGGCTTTCCGATCTGCTGGACGAAGTCCCGGTGGACGCCGCGCGTTTCTATTTCAACCTGAGGGAAGCCACATCCCAGATGGACTTCGACCTCGACCTCGCGGTCCAGCAGGATTCGCAGAATCCGGTATATTACGTTCAGTATGCCCACGCGCGCATTTGCAGCATCCTGAAAAACCTGGCGGCCGAGGGCATCCGCCCCCGCGAATGTACGGACGCGGAGCTGCTGCTGCTGACCGCCCCGGAAGAGATCGAGCTGATCCAGCACCTTGCCGCCTACACGGGCGAGATCATCGCGGCGGCGCGCGATTACGACCCCGCCCGCATCATGCGCTACGTCATCACCCTTGCGACGCTGTTCCACAAATTTTATAACGCATGCCGCGTCAAGGGCAAAGAAGAAGGGCTGACCGCGGCACGCCTTTCTCTGTGCGTGGCGACGCAGATTGTTTTGGAAAATGTCCTGTCCATGCTCAAAATCAGTGCCCCGGAGACCATGTGACCGAAAGGATTGCTGGTGCAGTTACTATGAATGTTCCCTTTGGGCTTCCCCTTCTGTTCGACGCCTGTGAGGATCTTCTGCCGCCCGACGGCGGGACCGATGCGAAAGAGCCGCCGGAAAAGCGGCTGCTGGCCCGCGCCGATGTCCTGGCGGGGCGCGTTTCCGCCTCCGCCGCCGCGGGCGCGGGGGCCGTATGCGCCCCCACTGTGGGCGCCGGCCGTATCTGTCTTGAGCGCTACGGCGCGCGAAAGGAGCTGGAAGACATCAACGCCGGCCTGGTCCGCGCCGTGCGCGCCGCCGTCTGCGGTTCGCCTGCCGGACGCCAACTGCCGGTTGGAGGCATCCTTGGGCCGAGCGGCTTATTCGTTCCCCCGTTTGGCGAAGATGATTTCGACGACATCTATTCCATTTACAAAGAACAGATCGCGGCTCTGAAGGACGGCGGCGCCGACTTCCTGTTGCTCAGCCGGCAGACGTCGCTGGCGGACATGCGTGCCGCGCTGCTGGCGGCACGGCACACCGACCTGCCCGTGTTCGTCTGCATCGCCGTGGACGAAACGGGAAAGACGCTGACGGGCGCAAGCCTTCTCCCCGTCCTGATCACGCTGCAGAGCATGGGCGTCGCCGCCGATGCCGTCGGGTTGTGCGCCTCCCCTTCGTCGGAAGCGGCCCGCACGGCGTTTGAAAGCGTACTGCCGCACGCCTGCGTTCCGCTTATCCTACTCGCGGACGCAAGGCCCGGCGAAACGCCCGAAGAGCTCGCGGCGCCTGTGCTCCCGCTCCTGAAAGCCGGCGTCTGCATGGTGGGGACCGGGTACGCCGCGGGCCCCGAACATCTCGGCGCGCTTCGGGACGCGATAAAAAAATCCGGCCTGCCGGCAGCGGGTCTCCCGCCGGAATACCCGGAAAAGCCGGACTGTTATGCGGCCGCAACCGAACAGGAAGCCTTTTTTCTCGGCGACGACATTGTGTTCAGCGAACCCGTCCGCTGCTCTTCCCTGCTGGAAGATCACCTGATCCACCTGGAAGACGAGCGGGTTTCCGCCGCGCTGGTGGAGGTCACCAGCGTCGCCGACGCCGAAATACTGGCCAGCGGCGGCTCCATAGCAAAGCTTCCCGTTGCCGTGCATGCGGACAATGCGACGGTTCTGGAAGCCGCCCTGCGGTATTTTCAGGGCAGGCTGATCGTCGATTCCAAATGCCTGATCGAACGGGAATCTCTGGAACCGCTCGCAGCGAAATACGGCGCCATCATTTATTGAGTCCGGGAGCCTGCGGTTCGTCTTTCCGCTCCCCTTCTTCCCTCATCCTGTAATCTTCCACGTCCTGCTCTTCCCAGCTCTGCATGGAAACGGCGATGGAGGCCAGCGCGAAAAAACACGCCAGAACCGCCGTCGTCAGCGCCCAGCTGACGATGCCGAACGGCCCGATCACCATGGAGACAAGCGTCAGGGCAAGCGCCAGGAAGATCAGGATCATGCTGAATTTATGGCTGCTCATTTGAGATTCCCCTTTCCGGTTGCAGCAGGGTGGAAAGCGCGGCAAACTGCTGCATGGTGATCCGCTCGGCCCGGGCGTCAGTCCGGACGCCGATCTGCCGCAGGGCCGCCGCGACCCGCTCCTTCGGCAGGGACAGTCCCGCCGCGACGGAATTGGCCGCCGTTTTTCTTCTCTGGCCGAAAGCCGCCTTCACGACGGCAAAAAACGCTTTCTCATCCGGCACGTCTACCGGCGGAGTTTTGCGGACGGTCAGCCGGATGACGGCGGAATCCACATTCGGCTGCGGAAAAAACGAAGAACGCGGCACCGGAAACAATATTTCCGGCTCGGCGTAATACCGCACGGCAACGGTGACCGCTCCCGCGGCGCGCGTCCCAGGCAGGGCGCAGAGGCGCTCGGCGGCCTCCCTTTGGACCATGACCGTCAGCGCCGAGACCGGCAGTTTTTCTTCCAGAAAGCGCATCACGACCGGTGAAGTGATATAATACGGGAGGTTGGCGCAGACGAAAACCTCCATGCCCCCGAACTCCGACCGGAGGAGCTCCGCAAGGTCTAGCTTCATCACGTCGCCCCATACGATGCGAACGTTCCGGCAGGACGCGAGCGTTTCGGTCAGGACAGGCTCCAGGGCCCGGTCAAGCTCCACGGCGACGACCCTGCCCGCTTTTAGGGAAAGCTCTTTCGTCAGCACACCGACCCCGGGGCCGATCTCCAGCACACCGGAACTCAGGTCCGCGCCGCACAGTTCCGCCATGCGGGGACAGACGGAAGCATCCGTGATGAAGTTCTGACCGAGGGAATGCGAAAACCGGAACCCGTGCCGGGACAAAAGCTGCCTGACTGCGGCGACATCTGATAAATCCATTCCAAAACCTCCGCCTATACTGTTGATTATTATAACACATCCGGCGGAAAAACTCTATTTACAAAACCATTTTTCATCCAATTCTGATCGGGAGGGATCGGCATGCAGCGTACGGACAAGATCAATTACTACCTCGATATCGCCGAAACCGTATCGGAGCGCGGGACCTGCCTGCGCCGCAATTTTGGCGCCATCATTGTAAACAACGACGAGATCGTTTCCTCCGGATACACGGGCGCTCCGCGCGGGCGGCAGAACTGCATCGACACCGGCTTCTGCGTTCGCGAAAAGCTCGGCGTTCCCCGGGGCGAACGTTACGAGCTCTGCCGTTCCGTCCACGCCGAGATGAACGCCATCATCAGCGCCGCCCGCAACGACATGATCGGGGCCACGCTCTACCTTGCGGGCCGGGAAGTGAAAACCGGCGAATACGTCCCAGACCCCGCGCCGTGCTCCATGTGCAAACGGCTCATCATCAACGCGGGAATCGTCAGGGTGATCGCACGCAAAAACAAAACGGAGTTTTCCATCACCGATGTGAAGGAATGGATCGACAACGACGAATCGCTGCTCGGCAAATTCGGTTACTGACATATTTTTTCTTTGCGGAAAGGAAAAGTATGAAATAAAGAAACGGCGTCTCTTTTCTTCGGGCAAAAAACGAGGGCACAGGACAGCAAAAATCCTGCGCCCTTTTTCTGTTGCATTTTACAAGGCCTACAGCAGCCCGCAGACGATTCCGCCTATTTCCTCGCAGCCGACCTTTTTCGTTCCCGCTGTCCAGATATCCGGGGTGCGCGCTTCATTGAGGGCGTGGGAAACCGCGCCTTCGACCGCGTCGGCGGCCTGCGGCTGGTCGAGGGAATTGCGCAGCATCATGGCGGCGGAAAGGATGGTCGCAAGCGGGTTCGCCATGCCGGTGCCGGCGATGTCCGGCGCAGAGCCGTGGATGGGCTCGTAAAGGCCCGCTTTCCCCTCCCCCAGGCTGGCCGAAGGTAGCATGCCGATGGACCCGCTGATCATGGAGGCTTCGTCCGAAAGGATGTCGCCGAACATGTTGGAGGTGACGATCACGTCGAACTGCTTCGGGTCGCGCACAAGCTGCATAGCGCAGTTGTCGACATACAGGTTCGTAAGGGCGACCTGCGGGAACTCCTCGTCGTGCACGCGGGCGACGGTTTTGCGCCACAAACGCGAGGATTCCAGCACGTTCGCCTTGTCGACGCTGCACACCCTGCCGCCGCGCTTCTGCGCCGTGCGGAAAGCAACGCGCGCGATGCGCTCGATCTCCGGGACGGAATACATCTCCGTGTCAAAGGCGGCTTCGGCCCCGTTTACGGTCTTGTGCCCGCGTTCGCCGAAATAAATGCCGCCCGTCAGCTCCCGCACGATCATCACGTCGAGGCTTTCGCCGATGACGCCGTCCTTGAGCGGCGACGCCGCGCGGAGCTGGGGGAAGATCATGGCCGGACGCAGGTTAGCGTACAACCCGAGCGCCCTGCGGATGCCGAGGAGGCCGGCCTCCGGCCTTTTGTCGCCCGGCAGGCCGTCCCACTTCGGCCCGCCGACCGCGCCGAGCAGGGTGGAATCGGAAGCCGTGCAGAAATCGACCGTCTCCTGCGGCAGCGGCGAACCCGTCGCGTCGATGGCGCAGCCGCCGAGCAGGGCGTCCGTGAACTCCATGCCGAAGCCGAATTTCTCTCCGGCCTTCCGCAGGACGCGCGCGGCCTGGGTGACGATCTCGGGGCCGATGCCGTCGCCCTTCAGCAGTGTGATGCGGTAGTTTTTCATGCCGATTCCTCCTGCTTTTTCTTCGATTCCGCACGGTTGATGGCGCAGATGATCCCTTCGATGGACGCGAGGCTGATGTTGCTATCGATGCCGACGCCGAACGCCGGCGTGCCGTCCGGGGCCGTCAGATGGATGTAGCACACCGCCTGGGAATCGGCGCCCGACGTGATGGCGTTTTCGCGGTAGGTGACGAACTGGTACCGGCTGATGCCAACTTCCTGCAGGGCGTTGAAAAACGCGCTGATCGGCCCGTTGCCGACGCCTTCGATAGGATGGTCCGTCCCGTCAATCCGCATGACGCCTTCGAATCGGACCTGCGTCCCGCTTTCCACTTCGCTTTCGTCGTGGAATTTATACTTCTTGAGATTGTACGGAGTGTTGACGCCGATATAATGATCGCGGAAAACGGAATATACCTCCTCCGGCTGGAGCTCACGCCCGGCCTTGTCGCAGGCTTCCTTCACCATGGCGCCGAACTCCGGATGCATGGCCTTCGGCAGCTCGAAGCCGAAGCTCTGCTGCAGCACGAAAGCCGCGCCGCCCTTGCCGGACTGGCTGTTGATGCGGATAATCGGCTCGTACTGGCGCCCCACGTCCGCCGGGTTGATGGGAAGGTAAGGCACCTCCCAGTATTCCGTCGCGCCGGACTTGACATATGCTTCGCCCTTGCTGATGGCGTCCTGATGCGAACCGGAAAACGCCGTGAAAACCAGGTCACCCGCATAAGGATGGCGTTCGCCCACGTGCATCTTCGTGCATTTTTCAAACATGCGGCGCACGTCGCCGATATGGGAAAAGTCGAGCTCCGGGTTCACGCCCTGCGAGTACATGTTCATTGCGACGACCATAACGTCCGCGTTGCCGGTGCGCTCGCCGTTGCCGAACAGTGTGCCCTCCACGCGCTCCGCCCCGGCCATGATTCCGAGCTCCGTTGCGGCGGTCGCGGTGCCGCGGTCGTTGTGCGGGTGGATGCTCAGGATCACACTGCCGCGGTGCGAAATATGGCGGCCGAAATACTCGATCTGGTCCGCGTAGCAGTTGGGCGTCGCCATCTCCACCGTATTCGGCAGATTCAGAATCAGTTTGTTCTCCGGTGTGGGCTGCAAAACCTCCATGACTTTTTCGCAGATGAGGACGGAATTGTCGATCTCGGTCCCGGAGAAGCTCTCCGGCGAATACTCGAAGCGGATATTGGCCCCGCTTCTCGCGGTTTCTTCGTCCGTGAGCCGTTTGATGAGCTTTGCGCCCTCCACGGCGATATCGACGACGCCCTGCATGTCAGTTTTGAAAACGACCTTGCGCTGGAGCGTAGAGGTCGAGTTGTAGAAATGGACGATCACGTTTTTCGCCCCGCGGATGGCCTCGAACGTCTTCCTGATCAGATGCTCCCGGGCCTGCACCAGCACCTGGATGGTCACGTCGTCCGGGATGAAGCGTTTTTCGATCAGCGTGCGGAGAATCTCATATTCCGTCTCGGACGCGGAGGGGAAGCCGACTTCGATTTCCTTGAAGCCAATGCCGACGAGCGTCTGGAAATAAAGCAGTTTTTCTTCCAGGTTCATCGGGTCCACAAGGGCCTGATTTCCGTCGCGAAGGTCCACACTGCACCATACGGGCGGTTTTTCGATGACTTTGTCGGGCCATGTGCGGTCCGGCAGCGAAACCGGTCGGAACGGGATATACTTTCTGCAGCTTTGATACATGACGGAACACTCCTTTTCGGCGCGCAGGGAAAGCGCGCGGTCGGTGTAGGAAATAAAAAAAGTCCCGAATACAGCTTTCGCTGTATTCGGGACGAAATCGCTTTCGTGGTACCACCCAAAAATTCGGCTCGCCGTCGAGCCCTCCGCAGCCTCAAACAAGGCCCCGGCCGGTAACGCTGCCGCTGCGGCCGCTTCTAACGCTGTGTGCATCGAAGACGGCGGCTCGGGGATGAGCTATGCGCATAAATGGAAGCGCCGGACTCGCACCGCCCGCCGGCTCTCTGAAAGCATTCCAGTCAATGCCTTATTCCCTTCATTGCCTTTTGCTTTGTGAAATTGTTACTATTATAGGCACGGCGAAACGTTTTGTCAAGATTTTTTTTCACCGTCCTTTTCTCCGAAAGCACGTTCGGCCGCCTCGCGGGCAATATCCATCATCATAACGCCGCCGTCATGCACGGGTTCGCCCCGCAGGCGGCCTCCGCCCGGGATTTCGGAGTAGACCTCCCCCACCATCGAACGCATCCACAGCCCCGGGGTGATGCGCATGGAGTAGCCGCATCCGCATTCGGTCATCCAGTCGTAAAACTTCGCCTTCGGCAGCCCGTATGTGGCGAGGATGGACATAAGGGCCCCGCCGTGCGCCACGATCACCGCGGACGTGGTACCGGAGCGCATAAGGCCTTCCACAACCTTTTCGAATGCGGCGCACACACGCTGCGCGAACGCGCCTCCACTGTCGCCGCCGGGAGGCGTCACCTGGCCGCCGCCTCCCGCAATCCAGCGGGCGAACATCGGGTCGTCCGCCGCAATCTCCTGCGCGGTCTTCCCCTCCCACGTGCCGAAGCTGCATTCCCGGAAATCGTCGATCACAATCGGTTTCGCACCCGGGTACAGGACATTCAGCGTCTGCACGCAGCGCTTGAGAGGACTTGTGAAAAACGCCTGCGCCTGCGGATAAGGCCCTTTCGCGCGGAGCGCCCGCAGGCGTCTTTCGCCTTCCGCGGAAAGCGGGAGGTCCGTGCTGCCGATGTAGCGTCCCTCTTCGTTCCCTTTCGTCAGCCCGTGGCGGATCAGGTGTACGGTGTATGATTTCATGAAAATCCTCCTAATTTCACTGCAGAGATTTCAAAATACATAGCAATATGCTTAAGCGGGCACAAAATATAGCGTCTTTACAAAAAGTTATAAATGTTATATGATTTACTAGACGTTTTTAGATCATTTTCGACAGGAGATTACGTGAATGAACAACAACTTTGCACGGATCATCACCCTTTTGCGAAAAGAGCGCGGATACAGCCAGAAGAAGGTGGCGGCCGATCTCGATATCTCACAGGCACTTCTTTCCCATTACGAAAAGGGGATACGCGAATGCGGGCTTGATTTCGTTGTAAAAGTTGCCGATTATTACAATGTTTCCTGCGATTATCTGCTGGGAAGGTCGCCCCACCGCAGCGGCGCGACCATCACGGTGGAAGATATTCCGGAGCCGGATTCGGCGGGAAAAGAAAACGTGATGCACGGCCCGGGCATAAGCGTTCTTCCGCTGCTGAACAAAAAGCTGATTGCAAACTCCCTTAATATTATCTTCGGAATGCTTCAGAAATTCAACAACAAATCTCTGACCGCCGAAATTTCCGCATACCTGAACCTGTGCATCTACAAGGTTTTCCGCATTCTTTACTCCGCCAACCTCAAAAACCCGCAGGGGCTTTTTGCCGTTCCATACAAGCAGAGCTCCGGACGCTCCAGCGCCGCGCAGGAGATCGCCCTCTCCAACGCCGCATGCCTGGTCGCCGGGGAAAAAGTAGACGACATGGACCCCGTCGAAAAGGGGTCCGTCCCCCCGTCCTCCCCGGAAAAAATTTCGGAGGGATATCCCCTGTTCTCCTCTTCGCTTTTCAATCTGATCCAGAACTCCGAGAGCAGAATGGGAGTAAATCGTTAGGCAGACAGCAAGCCGAGCTTCATTTTCCACGCGAGGATGCGCAGGACGGATTCATCCAGCCGCTTCTGGGTTACCGTCCCCTTCTGCACGGCGGTGTAAAGAGCCTGGTAGCCGGACGGGCCGTCGGACGTGAGCAGCATGTCGTTCCCCGCCAGGAACGCCTGCACGCAGGTATTTTCCCCTTGGGAATACGCCGTCACGGCCTTCATATCGAGGGAATCGGTTACAACGACACCGGAAAACCCGAGTTTCGTGCGCAGGATTTCGTGAACCTGTGGCGAGAGCGACGCCGGACGTTGAGCATCCATACACTCGACGATGTTGTGCGAGACCATGATGCACGCCGCGCCCGCCTGGATTCCGGCCTCAAACGGCAGGAAGTCGGAGTTCTGGAAAGTCTGGAAGCTGCGGGTGTCTCTCGACGCGCCCGTGTGCGTGTCGGTATTGCCCCCATAACCGGGGAAATGCTTCAGCACACAGCCGATCCCCCCTTCGGAATAGGCCAGCACGGAAGCCGTTACGAATTTGGACGTCTGCTGCGCATTCTGACCGAACGAACGCGCATAGATAAAATCTTTCGGATTGGTGGAAACGTCGCAGACCGGGGCCAGATTCACGTTGACGCCGAGCGATTTGAGGAGCTGCGCCTTTTTCAGGGTGTCCGATGTAACGGCGTCGAAGCCCCCTTTTGCGAACACCTGCTGCGGCGACCGGAATTTCTGCGGGGAGAGCGCTGGGTTTGAACTGATGCGCACAACGGTACCGCCCTCCTCGTCGCAGGACAGAATCATCGGGATCTTGCTGGAACCCTGGTAGGATTTCAGCGTCTTTTTCACCTGCGCCGCAGTTTTGCCCTTGAAATCCTTCTCCAGCAGGCAATAACCGCCGGGCTGGATCTCGTCGATCGTATGGATCGCGCCGGAAGAGGGGCTTTCCAGCAGGAAGACCTGCCCCACCTTTTCCTGTAACGTCATGCCGCTCAGCTTCTGCCGGGCGGCGTCTTCATAACCGCTGAAAATACCGCTCACCGTCACCCCGGAGCTGCGCGGGGCGGAACTCGCCGGTGCCGCGGAAGACGGCGGCGCTGCAGAGGACGCTTCGCCTGAAGAGGCAGGCGGGCTGGGAATTGCGCTTTCCGGAGGAAACACCTGATTCATGGCATTCGAAGCGAACTCGTACATCACGAAAACCGCCGCGCCGGCAAAGGCCGTCACAGCAAGTGCCACGGCGGCTTTCCGAAATCTGCTTTTCATTTTTCCGCCCATATCCATCCGCTCCCCGGCCGGGTCGGAGAAAACCCGTCAGCCGTTTTTCACAAGGTCCCGGTAAAGCCTTATGTACTCGTTCGCGGACCTTCCCCAGCTGAAATCGCATTCCATCGCCCGGCGGACCAGCACTTCCCAGCCCTCCTGATTGGCATAGCCCTCAAGGGCGCGCGTGACCGCATGGAACATGTCATCGCTGTTGTAGGTTTTGAACGTAAAGCCGTTGCCCTGACCGTCGCCGCTGTCCTGCACGGAATCCCGCAGGCCGCCCGTTTCCCGCACGACGGGGATCGCGCCGTACCGCAGCGCGATCATCTGCGCAAGGCCGCACGGCTCCGTCTTCGACGGCATCAGAAAAATATCGGAGGCGGCGTATATCTTGTGCGAGAGCTCGGGTACAAAGCCGAAGCAGGCGCACAGCCTGCCGGTATACTTTTCCTGCATGTCCTTGAAATAGTTTTCATATTCCCAGTCGCCGGAGCCGAGAATCACAAACTGGATATTCGTCTCCTGCATCAGCCTGTCAAGAGCCTCTTTGACAAGGTCGAGTCCCTTGTGAGAAACCATGCGCGTGACCATGCCCAAAAGCGGCGTCTTTTCTTCCTCCGCGAGGTTCAGCCTCTGCTGCAGTTGAAGCTTGTTCTGTACTTTCCCCGCCGGGTCCTCGGCGGAATACGCCGCGTAAATGTCCGGGTCGGTCGCTGGGTTGTAGAGGTTGACGTCGATGCCGTTCAGAATGCCGGAGAGCTTCCACTGGCGTTCCTTCAGGATTCCTTCGAGTCCGTAGGCATACCACGGGTCGAGAATCTCCTGCGCATAGGTGGGGCTGACGGTCGTTACCCGGTTCGCACACTCGACGGCTCCCTTGACCATATTGATGCACCCGCCGTATTCCAGAAGCGGCGTAGAGTCCTTCGGGATCCCGAGCACGTCCTCGACCAGCTCTTTGCCGTATTTGCCCTGATACTGGATATTATGGATGGTAAACACGGTTTTGATGCCCTTGTACCAGTCGTTCTTGGCATAGAAAAGGCTGTAATAGATGGGAACAAGGGCCGTCTGCCAGTCGTTGCAATGGATGACGTCCGGCCTGAAATCAATGTACGGCAGCATCTCGATCGCTGCGCGGGAAAAAAACGCAAAGCGCTCGGCGTCGTCGTAATGGCCATACAGCCCGTGGCGCTTAAAGTAGTATTGGTTGTCGATAAGATAGAAAATCACCCCGCCGACATGCGTCTCAAAAATCCCGCAGTACTGCCTGCGCCACGCCACCGGGACGGAGAGGCTGGTGATGAATTTCATATTTTCGCGCATTTCCTGGGGAACATCCTCGTACAGGGGCATAACGACGCGGCAGCCGATCAGCCTGAGCCTGAGCGCCTGCGGCAAGGAGCCAGCCACCTCGGCAAGTCCGCCTGTGGCAGCAAAAGGCGTCGCTTCGCTCGTGCAATACAGAATTTTCATGTTTGATACCTCCCAGTGTAATTTGTGGTTTGAAGACGGCTCATACTGACGTATCCGGAAAATTTATCAGGCGTCGGGAGTTTCCGGAAACTCTCCCGCCACAGCAGACCGCTTTTCTGTGCCGTACTGCACGGCGGGGTTTGACGGCGTGGGCACCCCTCTCAGACGACGCTGCCTTTCGCAATAAAAACAGGGTAAGATTCAAACCCCAGAAGCGAACGGTCGTTTTTGATGACAACGTCTTTGTCTGCTATGACATAGTTCATGCGGCAGTTTGCGCGTATCACGCTATCCTGCATAATAACGCAGTTTTCCACCACCGTCCCTTTCCCCACGTGCACGCCGCGGAACAGCACACTGTTGTTGACTTCGCCCTCAATGGCGCATCCGTCAGCGATCAGGGAATTGGAAACGGATGCCCCCAGGCCGTAGCGCGCGGGCATGTCGTCGCGCACTTTGG
Source organism: Bacillota bacterium (assembly GCA_023412845.1). GTDB lineage: Bacteria > Bacillota > Clostridia > Oscillospirales > Acutalibacteraceae > Thermocaproicibacter. The sequence goes on along the minus strand of JAEZRH010000144.1, from coordinate 2,322 downwards.
TGTAAACGGGCCTGCTTGGATTAAACAGCTGGGCGCGCACATTCGGGAGCATCAGCGCCATGTTGGCCTCAAAATAAGCGACGGCGGAGCAGATCGTTTTGACGAATCCCTTGAAGTCGTAGGCAAACACACGGTAGCCGGAAAGGTTCCGCTGCAGCAGGTCGCGCTTGAAGTTGTAAAGGTTGCGGCTGACGCAGTCCGTCACAAGGCGTATCAGCAGCTCGCGCTGGATCAGCATCATGCCGATGCCGTAGCAGCACTCGCCTTCCGTGCGGGGATTGATGAGCATGTCGCGCACGCGGCCGTCCGGGTCGACCGTGTAAACCGAAGGGTTGCTCATGCGGTCGGGCAGCTTGCCGAAACGGGAGATCACGGTGATGTCCGCCTGCGTTTTCAGATGCTGCGCGAGTACCTCGGAATAATCGATGTTGCAGACCGTGTCGCTGTCCGTCAGCAGGACGTATTCCTCGTTGGAGGTCCTGAGAAAGCGGCTGATGGAAGCAAGGGACTCGATGCGGCTGCTGACAAGGTTCGATTCCGCCCCGAACGGCGGGAGAATGAACAGCCCCTCGCGCTTGCGCGAAAGGTCCCACGCCTTGCCGGAGCCGAGATGGTCCATCAGGGACTGATAATTGCCCTTCGTGATGACGCCGACTTTATTGATGCCGGAATTCACCATGTTGGAGAGAGGGAAATCGATCAGGCGGTAGCGGCCGCCGAACGGGACCGAGCCCATTGTACGGTGCTCCGTCAGTTCGCGGTTTTTTTCCTCGTGGACATTGGAGAAAATCAGGCCAAGAACATTATTTCCGCGCATTTACACCGGCCTCCTCTCTCAGCTGGTCCGCATCGATCATCGCCTTGGGCGGGATTTCCGCCCCGGGCGGGATCGTGCATCCGTCGCCCACAACGGCGACGCCCCATTCATCCTTGTTGACGATATCTTCCGGCCTCGCGCCGACAACGGCGCCCTTGCCGATCGTGCAGTTCTCCGCAACAATGGCATACTGCACGATGGCGTTCTCCTCAATGCGTGTGTTCGGCATGATGATGGAGTCGCGCACGACGGCGCCAGGCGCGATGTAAACGCCCGAGAACAGCACGGCGAAATCGATCTCGCCGTATACGTTGCTGCCCTCGGCGATCAGGGAATTCTGCACTTTGGCGCTCTTTGCGATATAGTGCGGCGGCATGACCGGATTGCGGCAGTAGATTTTCCAGTTTTCCTCGCTCAGGTCGAGCGGAATGTTGGGGTTCAGCAGGTCCATATTGGATTCCCACAGACTGTCGATGGTGCCGACGTCCTTCCAGTAGCCCTCGAACGGGAAGGCGAAGATCCGTTCGTCCTCGCGCAGCATGGCGGGAAGCACGTCCTTGCCGAAATCGTTGGAAGACTTCGGGTTCGCCTCGTCCGCCTCCAGATATTTGCGCAGCTTGCTCCACGTGAACACGTAAATGCCCATGGAAGCCTTGTTGCTCTTGGGGACCTTCGGTTTCTCGTCGAATTCGTAGACCGAATTGTCTTCCTTCGTGTTCATGATGCCGAACCGCGAGGCTTCTTCCATCGGCACTTCGATGACCGCGATGGTGCAGTCGGCCTCTTTGTCCTTGTGGTAGGCAATCATTTTGGAATAATCCATTTTGTAGATGTGGTCGCCGGAAAGTACGATCACATACTCCGGGTTATAGCGTTCTATATACGGAATATTCTGGTAAATGGCGTTCGCGGTGCCTTTGTACCAGTCGGATTTGCGGTTGCGCTGGTACGGCGGCAGGACCCGAACGCCGGCGTTCATACTGTCGAGGTCCCAAGGCTGGCCGTTACCGATATATTCGTTCAAAACAAGCGGCTGGTACTGTGTGAGCACGCCGACGCATTCGATGCCGGAATTGACGCAGTTGGAAAGAGGGAAATCAATGATGCGGTATTTACCTCCATAGGGAACGGCGGGTTTTGCAAGGTTTTTTGTGAGGACGCCAAGCCGGCTCCCCTGCCCCCCCGCCAGCAGCATGGCCACAACTTCCTGTTTGGGCAACATAACGGGTTTCCTCCTTTATTGTTGATCGGCTTTCTTGCACTTTAGGTTTCGTTTTGCTTTGGTTTTTTCGGAGATTTTGCCGCGCGGCTTTTTGCGTCTGCAGCGCAGATAAATGACCGAAAGGGGCGGCAGGGTCAAGCTGATGGACTGTTCGCAGCCGTGCATGCCGGGCTCAGAGCTTGCGATGCTGTTCCCGTTCGAAATGCCGCTGCCTCCGTACCGGACGTCATCCGAAGAGAAAACCTCTTCGTAGATGCCGGCATACGGTGCGCCGATGCGGTAG
>JAEZRH010000119.1 GCA_023412845.1 Bacillota bacterium | reverse complement strand
ATTTCCGACAGCTTATGCGAAATAAAAACGACCCCGCGGCCCTCCGCCTTCAGTTTGCGGATAATGACGAAAAGCTTTTTCACCTCATCCTCCGTCAGGGAGGAGGTCGGTTCGTCCATGACGATGACCTTCGCGTTGAACGCGATGGCCTTAGCGATCTCAACCATCTGTTTTTCGCTGATGCTGAGGTCGCCGACATTGGTCGCCGGCTTCTTGCCGAGCAGGTTGACCTGCCGCAGGAGGTCTTCCGTGCGGGAATTGATCTGGGCGTAGTCCACGACGGGGATTCCCCCAGCTTTTTTCATGGGCAGGCGGCCCATGAAAATGTTCTCGCGGATGTCGAGCCAGTTTACGACACTCAGCTCCTGGTAGATAATGCTGATGCCGCATTCCGCCGAAAGGTGCGGCGTGAGTTTTTTATACTCCGTTCCGCCGGCGACGATCGTTCCTTCGTCGGGAGTGTACGCCCCGCTGAGAACTTTCATCAGCGTGGATTTCCCGGCCCCGTTCTCGCCGAGCAGCACATGGACTTCTCCCGGCTGAACGTCAAAATTGATATGGTCCAGCGCCACAATGCCAGGAAAGCGTTTGGTAATGTCTTTCATCTGTATAATGGGTTCCATCACGTTCTCCCCCTTGTAAATTTCAAATGACCCGGCTGACCTTCAGACATTGTCAGCCTGGCAGGCATTCCGTCTGAAAAGGCGGCGCAGTGCCTGCCGCTCGCAATATCTGTGAAACCGCCGCCCACTGAAGGGTGGGCGGGCGGCGGTTTATAAAAGACCTGAACTCTGAATTTATTTGGAAAGATACTTTGACGCGTTGTCTTTCGTGACAAGGATCGCCGGGATGCCGTAGGTGGGGATATCCGTGCTGGGCTTTATCTCGGCGTTCTTTGCGGCGGCCTCAATCATCAGGTCGAGACCCTTCGCGCCGATTGCCGCAGAGTCCTGCGTTACGGTTGCGGTCAGCTTCCCGTCGGAAACGGACTGCACGGCGTCGCTGTTGCCGTCCGTGCCGCAGACCTTGATGTCTTTGCCGGAGGCGGCAACGGCCTCTTCAACGCCCATGGCCATGGTGTCGTTGCAGCAGTAGATCGCCTTGAGGTTCGGGTGTGCAGTTATGTAGTTGGTTGCAACGTCGTAGGCTTTCGTGCGGTCCCAGTCGGCCGGCTGGCTTTCCACAATCTTCAGGTTTGCAGCCTGGAAAGCAGCTTTTGCGCCGCCGCCGCGGTCTTCGCTGGAGATGTCGCCGGCCTTGCCTTCCACAACGGCGACCTCGCCTTTTCCGCCGATCTGCTTGATCAGGTACTCGGCGCCCATTTTGCCGATGGCCTTATTATCGCTGGAAACATACGCGTAGCAGGCTCCGCCGAGCTGCGAGAGGGCATTCAGGTCGATTTTTGCATCGATGTTTACGATCCTGATCCCCTTTTTGGTTGCGTCGGCGACCGCATTGTTCAGGTTGACGTTGGAAATCGGCGCGACGCCGATGGCTTTGTAGCCTTTGGAGATGGCGTTCTCCAGCAGAGCGACCTGGCCTTCCACATCGTCCTCGGTGTTGGCGGCGAAGATGTCGACCTTCACGTTCTGCTTTTTGGCCTCGGCTTCAATGCCGTCGCGCATGGTTTGCCAGAACTGGCTGGAAAGAACCTTCAGAACCACTGCATACTCTGCGCCGCCTGAGGTTGAACCTACGCTGGCCACCGGCTGTGAAGCGGCGGCGCTGCCGGAAGACGATGCGGCGGGAGCCGCAGAGGATGACCCGGAGGACCCGCAGGCTGCCATACTCATGGTCATTGCGATTGTCAGCAGACCGGCAGCAAGAGCTTTCATCCTTTTCATAACTTTTCCTCCTAAACGTTTCTATAAAATTTTGTGTGGGAATTTTGAGTAATCGTTTTCCCACTGCATGGATATTGTACTGTTTCACCAATTAATTGTCAATACTGCAGCACTATATTTGTATGAATAATGGGTAAACGATTGCTCAATTTGTGCAAATTAACGAATTCTGCCTGCTTCGCGCTTCCTTCACCGCATGAGCCGTTAAGATGAAACCTTGCGTGAATTCCGGGAACAAGGCTTTTCCTGAAAACGGCCGCCGCGGGGAACAAAAAAATCTCCTTCGGCCAGAGGAAAGCGTTTCACCGCCCGTCTGGCCGAAGGAAATTCCCTCCGCAATTATTTTGTACCCTTTATGCTTCGGCTCCGCCGGGATTTTCCGAGCGGGAGGCCGTGAACCGGCGGGTGGAGTTGCGAACCGTCACGGAAACGGGAAGGCGGTAATACAGACGGCTCGGAGTGTCCCCGTGGATCATTTTCAACAGCAGGTCAACCGCAAGGCGGGCCATTTCATCCACGTCCTGCCGGACGCTCGTCAATCCCGGGCCGCAGACCGAAGCCAGAAGGCAGTCGTCGAAGCCCGTGATCATCACATCATCCGGAACCAGCAGGCCGTGTTCGCGCAATGCAGTAACCACGCCTGCGGCCACGGTATCCGTCGTACACATTACGCCGTCAAACGGAGTTCCTTCTTTCAGCAGCGAAAGGGTGGCCTCATGCGCCGCCTCGATGGAAACCTCGCTGAGATTGACGCGGATTGCCACCGCCCCGCTGTTTTCCCTTTCCGCGACCGCACGGCGGAAACCTTCATAACGAGCGGACTGGTTGGTGTCGTTTAAAAGGCATGTCAGGATCGCGACCTTGCGGCAGCCTGCATTCAGAAGTTCCCGGGTGGCAAGATACCCGCCCTGCATATTGTCGGATTCTATCATCACGCCGTTGTTGCTGCCGCTGCGGGCAGGCCGGTCCACGTACACCACAGGCAAGGTGCCGAGCTCGGCATAATCGCGCGTGCTTGAAATCATTACGATACCGCTGACATTCTGCGCAGTGAGCGATTTGATATGCTTTTTTTCCAGCTCCTCGCTTTCATTTGTATTGCAGATCAGGCAGGAAAATCCCCTGCGAAACAGGTTCATTTCCAGCTTCAGCACAACGCTTGAAAAGTGCGGGTTGGTGATATCCGGTACCATAATGCCGACCACGCGCGTCTGATTTGTGCGCAGGCCCTTTGCGGTCATATTCGGCACGTAATCGTTTTGAGCGATAATCCGGCGGACCCGCTCCTCCGTTTCGCGGGAAAACCGTCCGTTCTGATTGATTACACGGGAGACTGTTGCGGTCGAAACACCGGCGAGCTCCGCGATTTCCTTTATGCTTTTGGCTTTTTCCACTTCGTCTTCCTCCAATAAGTCGGGGTATCTCCGCTGATGAGGATCGATATAGAGACCAGCGATAAGGACTGAAATCAAGTATATTTGTTTTTGTAGGATTTTTCAAGCGTCCATTTGATTTACGGAACCGGGAGCCATAGAGGAACGAACTGCTTTTGCGGAGCGGAGAGGCCCGGCTGCCAAGAATTTACTTTGCCTGAATCCGGGGATTCTAAGAATATCGTCTTGACATCAAGCATAAAATGATATATTATCTTTCATATCAGCATAGTATGAAAAGAGGAGGAGCAGATATGATGTCAGTGGAAATTTTCTACAGGACATTCACGCTCAAGATGTGCTGCGGCCTTGATTCCAGACAATTGCCTGCAGTCTGTGCTCCTCATGCCCGAAAGCATACTGTGTAGTTTTTCTGCCGTACACAGGTCCTTACTTTGCGAGGAGAAACAAAGCCGACAGGTCATAAGACTTGCCGGTTTTTTTATTTTTGTTGGAGGTGAAAAAATGTATGGGGAAATCCTTGCATATTTTAAACAAAACTCAGGAGATTTCACGATGTTGGTATTGCAGCATCTGACCGTAAGCGGAGTTTCCGTATTCGTTGCGGCATTCATCGCAGTACCGCTGGGAATCTATTCCTCCTTCCATGAAAAGCTCTACAACTTTTTTTCAGGCTTTTTCGGAATCCTGAGCGTCATCCCAAGCCTTGCGGTGCTGTTCCTGTGCATCCCGCTTTTCGGGGTCGGCATCGTTCCGGCGACCATTGCGCTGACGTTTCTGGCTGTGCCGCCCGTTTTAATCAACACAGCCGCCGGGTTCCGGTCCGTCCCCGGATCGGTGATTGAGACGGCCGTCGGAATGGGCATGGGCCGCACGTATACATTCTTTAAAGTAAGGCTTCCACTTGCGGCGCCGATGATGCTGACCGGCATCCGAACCGCCGCGGTGGAAGTGATTGCGAGCGCTACGCTTGCATCTTATATCGGCGCCGGCGGCCTGGGCGATCTGATTTTTACGGGGCTTGGGCTCTATCGGATGGATTTTCTGATGATCGGGGGCCTTTCCGTCGCGGCCCTTTCCCTGATCGTGGACCTTGCCCTTTCCCTCGTCGAGTATTTTATCACCGGCTACAGCCGTGCCTGAATCCGAATTCAAATATTCATTAAGGAGAATCGTCATGAAAAAGCTAAAAGCGTCCGTTTTATCCGCTCTTCTGGTTCTGTCAATCTCGGGGGCGGCATCCGGCTGCGCCCAGAACGCGTCTTCCGCCGGCTCGGCCGCAGCCGCTTCGGAAGCTTCTTCGGCGGCCCCGGCCTCCGCTTCTTCAGGCGCCCCCGTTACGGTCGGTTCCAAGGACTTTACCGAGAACCTGATCGTTGCCGAAGTTTATTCCGAGGCGCTTGAAAGCCAGGGCATCAAGGTAAACCGCAAATTCAACCTCGGCAGTTCGGTGATCCACAGCGCCCTGACCAGCGGGCAGATCGACCTGTACCCGGAATATACCGGCACGGGGCTTCTTACGATTCTGAAGCATTCGCTGGTGACCGACCCCAAAGAGGTATACAGCATTGTAAAAAGCGAATATAAAACAAAGTTCAACGTCGTGTGGCTCGACTATTCCCCGGCAAACGACTCCCAGGGGCTCGTCATCCTGAAATCGACCGCCGACAAATACAACATCAAGACGATTTCGGATCTGCAGAGGAACGCCGGCAAAATCCGCTTTGCCTCGCAGGGCGAGTTCGACAAGCGTGACGACGGCCTTCCGGCGCTTGAAAAGGCCTATGGAAAATTCAGCTTCCAATCCGACGCCATCTATGACAACAGCCTGAAATATCAGATTCTGAGCCAGGATAAAGCGGACCTTGCCGTCGCGTACACCACAGAGGGGCAGCTGGTCAACCCGAAATTCCTGATTCTTGACGACGACAAGCATGTCTGGCCGCCTTACAACCTTGCGCCGGTCGTCAGCCAGAGCGCACTTGACAAAAACCCCAAGATCGAAACGATCCTCAATGCGGTTTCCGCTACGATCGACACAAAAACCATTACCGCGCTGAACGCCAAAGTGGACGTCGACAAGCAGGAATATGAGGAAGCCGCCAAAGATTATGTCAATTCGATCAAAGATAAAATTAAGGGCTGATTGCACATGGGATGTTTTACGGAGATTTTTGAAGTGCCCAGCGCCGCGATGCCGGTGATTGACCGGATCGTAAGCAAAGAGGAAGTCAAACTGCTTGAAGCGGTAGGGCGCGGAAGCTTTTCATTGGCGGATGCTGCGGCGGCGCTGGAAAGGGAAGGGGAACGGTTGTCGGCCGAAGACCTGGACCGGCTCCTGCGCGGCGCCTATCGGCGCGGGGTCATCCGGCTTGAGGACGAAAGTTTTACCCGGTTCCGGACCGGCAGCTTTTACGACAGGCTCGACATATTTGTCATCACCGAGAGCGAAACATACCAGTCTTTCCCGCCGGAAATACGCAAATCACTCGACCAGTGGTATTTCGACGCATACCTGAAAGGCCTTGGCAGCGAGCCAAGGCCTTCCGGCGATACGGTCGTTACCTTGGAAGAGGCTCTTGAGTTCATCGACCGGGCCGACCGGCAGATCTGGCTGAACAAATGTGACTGCCGCTCCCTTTCCGGTGACTGCGGAAAACCGGTCGATACCTGCCTGACCCTGAAAAGCGGGATCAATACCATGTCGCATCGGGGGTGGTCGGAGCCTTTGACGAAAGAGCAGGCGAAGCAGGTCGTCCGGCGGGCGCACCGGGCCGGCCTGATGCAGACGCTGAACCCAAACGGCATGTGCAACTGCTGCGGGGACTGCTGCTATCTGTTCCGCGCGCAGAAGGCTCGGAACAGCGTAGCGGTGTGGCCCCGGTCGGACTATATCGCGTCTTTTTCCAAAAGCGCCTGCATCGCCTGCGGGCGGTGCGTCACGCGGTGCAATTTCGGCGCGTTCGCCCGGGGCGGCGACGGCATCGCATACGACCCGGAGCTTTGCCGGGGCTGCGGCCTCTGCGTTACAACGTGTCCGAAATCGGCTATTGTTTTGATAAGGAGAATCCGGAATGAAAACGGCGGTTGAATTCAAATCCGTTCGAAAGAGGTTCCCAAAAGCGGGCTACGACGCCGTATCCGACGTATCGGTCGAAATCGGCGAAGGGGAGATCATTACCATTCTGGGGACGTCCGGCTGCGGCAAAACGACGCTCCTCAAGATGGTGAACCGTCTTTACGAACCGGATTCCGGAGAAATTCTGTTTTTCGGAGAGCCGGTTCAAAAGATGGACCCCGTGGAGCTCAGGCGGAAAATCGGCTATGTGATCCAGCAGGTCGGCCTGTTTCCGCATATGAATATCGGCGAAAACATTGCAACCGTGCCAAAAATACTGGGATGGCCGAAACAGAAAATCAACGACCGCGTGAATGAACTCCTGGAGCTTGTAAAGCTGCCGGCGGCGGAGTTCAAAAAGCGTTACCCGCACCAGCTTTCCGGCGGGCAGCAGCAGCGGGTCGGGCTGGCCCGCGCGCTTGCAGCCGACCCCGCCGTCATGCTTCTGGACGAACCGTTTGGGGCAATCGACGCGATCACGCGCAGAAGCCTGCAGGACGAGCTGCTTTCCATCCACCGTAAATTCCGGAAGACCTTTCTTTTCGTCACCCACGACATACACGAGGCGTTCCGGCTTGCGGACCGCGTGCTGATCATGGACGCCGGCAGGGTCCAGCAGTTCGGAACGCCTGCCGAGATCTGCTCCAGCCCGTCGTGCGAATTCGTAAAACAGCTGGTTGACTCGGCCTATGAGGAACAGCTGGAATGGAACAGGGGAGGCGTGGCAAATGATCAAGTTTCTGCTGAAATATCCTGAAAAAGTCATTCTTCCGCTTCTTCAGCACATTGAGCTTACCGGACTTACCCTTTTGATTTCGATTCTGCTGGCTTCGGTCATATCGCTGCTCATCATGCGTTCGCGTCTGCTGTCTCAGCTTGTGGTAGGGACTTTCAGCGCCGTTTACGCAGTCCCCAGCATGGCCCTTTTCGCGCTGCTGATTCCGCTGTTCGGGCTTGGGGAAAAGACCGCGGTCATTGTGCTTGTCATTTATAATCAGTTTATCCTGATCAGAAATATCCTGAGCGGATTTAACTCCGTCGATCCGGCCGTGATCGAGTCGGCTTACGGAATGGGGATGTCGGAGTCCCAGATTTTTTTCAAGATCCGGCTTCCGCTCTCAAGCCCGATCATCCTTGCCGGAATCAAAATTGCGGCCGTGTCGACGATCGGCATCGCCACGATCGGCGCAACAATCAATTCCGGCGGCCTCGGCACTCTGCTGTTTGAGGGCCTTCAGACCATGAACATGGCAAAAATCCTCTGGGGGGCGCTGCTTTCCTCCCTGCTTGCAATCGCGGCGAACGTTCTTCTCGCCGCTCTCGAAAAGAAGGCGCGGCGGGCAGTCAGCGGAGAGCGCTGACCTCCCGTGCCCCTGCGGAATCCAAATTTTAAGATAAAGGTCTGTTTATAATGAGCTATCTGGCTTATAACGATAAATCACTTGCTTTTGAAACCAAGCAGCTTCACTTCGGGTACGACCCGGCGGAGCATTTCCGGTCCAAGGCGGTCCCAATCTACCAGACCGCGGCGTTTGAGCTGGGGGATTTCGACCGCTGCGGAAGGCTTTTTTCCTATGAGGAAGTGGGCCACTCGTATGTACGTTTCTCCAACCCGACCAACGACGTGCTCGAAAAACGCATCGCCGCGCTGGAAAACGGGGCCGCGGCGCTTTCCATGAGCTCCGGAATGAGCGCGATTTCGAGTGCTTTTCTGAATCTGGCGCAGCAGGGCGACGAAATCGCCGCCGTGAAAACGCTTTACGGCGGAAGCACGACGCTGCTCAGCAAGGTCCTTCCGCCGTATGGGATCACCGCGAACTGGGTGGAGAACCCCGATGACCCGGATGCCTACCGGGCCGCGATCACGGAGAAAACCAAAGCGATGTACATCGAAAGCCTTGGCAACCCCGGTATGAACGTCATCGACATTGCGGCGGTGGCGGCCATTGCGCATGAGCGCGGCATCCCGCTGATCGTCGACAATACCTTTGCGACCCCTTACCTGCTGCGTCCCTTCGAGTTCGGCGCCGACATTGTCGTACATTCCTCGACGAAATACCTGAGCGGTCACGGAACAGTAATCAGCGGCCTCGTCGTCGAAAAGGGCGGCTTTGATTGGTGGAACGGCAAATTCCCGCAGTTTGAGGAGTTTTACCGGGAATATACCGGAAAAATCGAGGAGCAAAGCCTGCGGAGCACCGCGTTTACGCACAGGCTGCGCATCCGCTACCTGACCGAATTCGGCGGCCATTTAAGCCCGGTCAGCGCTTTTTTTGTGCTGCAGGGACTTGAAACTCTTTCCCTTCGTATGGAGCGCCATGCTGAAAACGCGCTGAAGCTGGCGGCGTTTCTTCAGGGCCACCCGAAAATTCTGGACGTCGCCTACCCCTCCCTTCCGGGAAGCCCGTACCACGCGCTTGCGGAAAAATATTTTCCCCGCGGCTCCGGCGCCATCCTCGGCATACGGGTAAAGGGTGGGCTTGACGCCGCGAAACGTGTGCTGAAAAAGGTGCGCATCTTCGATTACATGGTCAACGTCGGCGATACGAAATCCATGATCGTGCACCCCGCGACCTCGACGCATTTCGGGCTGCCGGAAGAAGCAAAGCGAAAGGCCGGCGTTTATGACGACACGCTCCGAATTTCAGTCGGGACGGAAAATATCAATGACCTGATCCATGACTTAGACCAGGCCCTTGACGAAAGGCCGGAATAAATCGGCGGCAGGCGGAAGGCGCGGTGTTTTTATTCGGTCCGGGCACAGGAGCGCGTAAAAGCTGGATTTTGTACCATATAAAGCGGCGGCAGGGAGATTTTTCTTCCTGCCGCCGCTTTTTAACTCTGCTTTAGCAAGTTTCAAGCGCCTTGCCGCTTGAAATAAAAAGCCGCCTGCTATGCGGGAGGAATTCAATGCTTAAGCAAAGAACAACAACTTTCTTGCTATAATGATGAGTGTTCAAGCCATCAAAAAAGCGAAAGAAAGGTGTTGCTCTATAGCAGAAAGTTTAGCACATCAAAATGGATGCCCAAGTATCACATTGTTTTTACACCGAAGTATCGGAGAAAAACAATTTATAATCAGTTGAGACGATATCCGGCAAATCATAAAAGATTTATGTAAATGGAAAAGAATTGCGATTATAGAAGGATATATGATGCCCGACCATATTTATTTGCTTCTCACAATTCCGCCGAAATACAGCGTGTCGAAAATTATGGGCTATCTCAAAGGGAAAAGTGTCATGATGATTTTCGACAGGCATGCCAATTTAAAATACAAATTTGGCAATCGAAATCTGGGAAGAAGGGTATTACGTAAGTACAGTCGGACTCAATGAGGCGACCATAGCCAAGTATATCCGAAAACAGGAAAAAGACGATCAGCTCATGGACCGAATTGTGACAAAAGAGCTGGAAGACCCCTTTAGGAGTCAAGCCAGGTAATCAACCCACAGTGGCCTGAACAAAGTGAAAGCCAGCGTCATTTAGGCGCTGGCAATCTTTAGCCCTTATAGGGCTCGTGCATG
>JAEZRH010000110.1 GCA_023412845.1 Bacillota bacterium | reverse complement strand
AGACGAACAGCCCCAGCATAATGTCGATCACGCTGAACAGAACGGAAAAGATCAGCGTCGTCCGGAACCCTTTTTCCAATTGGAGAGCCGTGGCGACCGGGAGCGCGATCATGGAACTGAGAACCAGCACCCCCACGATCCGGATAGAGGCGGAGATTGCGGAAGCCACCAGAACGGAGAAGACATAATTGATGAGTTTTACTTTTACGCCGGCGACTTTCGCCGCCTCTTCGTCGTAGGCGATATAAAGCATCTGGTGATACAGAAAAATCAGCGTCAGGACGGAAACGGCGCTCAGAACCGCCACCATGACCATGTCCAGCCTCGTGACCGTGAGGATGCTGCCGAACATGAACGCGTCGGCGTTCGCATGCAGCTTGCCGGAACTGATGAGCGTTATGGCCGTGCCGACGCTCAGGGCGAGCACGATGGCCAGAATCAGGTCCGTGTATTTCTTGAAATAGGTGCGCAGAAATTCGATCAGGGCGCCGCAGATCGAGGTGAACACGAATGCCCCCAGAACGGGGCTCTGGTTCAGCAGCAGTCCGAGCGTGACGCCTGCCAGAGAGGCGTGCGACAGCGTGTCGCCGATCATCGAGTAACGCCGCAGCACCAGAAAAATGCCGATGCAGGGGCACAGAACGGAGATGAATATGGAAACGAACAGGGCATTCTGCATAAAACCGTAATTCAGCATCGTTATCACCCCCGGCCTTTTTTCAGATATTCGTCGGCATACTGCCCGGGGGAGCACAGGTGGCCCTTCCCGCCGACAAGGTGGTAGATCTGTGTGGAGTTTGCGACCGCGGCGTCGAGGTTATGCTCCACCGAAACGACGGTGATCCTGTTTTTTCGGTTGATCTCCCGCAGAAAGCCGTAGATTTCCTTTTGGCTGCGGATGTCCACGCCGGTGGAGGGCTCGTCGAGAATCAACAGGTCTGGATCCCCGATCAGCGCCCTGGCGATCAGGATCTTCTGGGTCTGCCCGCCGGAGAGCGTGCCCATCAGCGCTCCCCGGAACGCCGACATTCCGACCCGGTCGAGCGCTTTTGAGGGAATGTCCCTGTCTTTCAGCTTCAAAAGCCTGCGGTAGGAATTCAGCATCTCGTTAACGGTGATGGGAAAACCGGAATTTGAGAAATCGTTTTTCTGCGGCACATAGCCGACCCTTTTCGCCTGCGAAGAGATCGTCCCCATCGTGGGCTTCAGAAATTTCAGAAACAGCCGCATCAAAGTGCTTTTGCCGCAGCCGTTTTCCCCGACTACGGAAATATACTCCCCGCGGCGTATGTTTAAGCTGATCCCGTTAAGAACATAAGGCGGGGAACCCGTGTACGAAAAATACAGATTATCTGCCTGAAGCATAGAACAGAGTCTCCTTTGCCGGCTTTGCAGTCCTTAAAAATATTCGGTCCGCTCTTGACAAACGAACGTCCCGTTTATTATTATAAATACAAACGGTTTGCATTTGCAAGTATTTTTTTCTGGAGGTCTTAAAATGAGAAAACGTACTGCGGGGTTATTGCTGTCTGTAGCCGCCGCCATCAGCGTAAGTCTTTCCTCGTGCGGCAGCAGTCCGGCGTCGACGCCTGCGCCGTCTTCCGGCGCGGCCGTGGGAGGCAGGATCAAAGTGTCCGTGACCTTTGACGCGATGAAAGAGTTCACGGAAGCGGTCGGCGGGGAAAAGGTAGATATCTCCAAGATCATCCCCGACGGGACGGAACCGCACGACTTTGAGCCGAAAGCGCAGGACCTTGTGGCGCTGAGTTCCGCGAAGGTGTTCGTATACAGCGGGCTGGGAATGGAGTCCTGGGCCGCGGCGGCGGTCAAATCCGCCGGCAATTCGGGCCTGATTGTTGCGGAGGCTTCGAAAGGCGTCGAACCCATCAAAAATACCGATCCCGGAGAAGTAAAGCAGCACGGGCAGTATGACCCCCATATCTGGCTTAGCCTAAAGGGCGCGGAAATCGAGACAAAAAACATCAGGGACGCCCTCGTTCAGGCCGACCCGTCAAACCGGGCGTATTACGAGAAAAACTGCAATGATTTCATTCTCCAACTGGAGAAAATATATCAGGAATACGACCGGAAATTCCGCTCGACGGCCCAAAAGAGCTTTGTAACCGGCCATGCCGCTTTCGCGTATCTCTGCCGCGATTTCGGCCTGCAGCAGGACAGCGTGGAAGACGTTTTCGCGGAAGGCGAGCCCAGTGCGCAGCAGCTGGCGCAACTGGTCGGGTACTGCCGGGGCAATCGGGTGACGACAGTGTTCGCGGAGGAGATGACCAGCCCCGAGGTGTCGAAAACGCTGGCGGATGAAGTCGGGGCAAAGGTCGAAACCATCTATACCATTGAGAGCAGTGAAGACAATAAAAACTATCTGGAGCGGATGGAGAGCAATCTGAGCAAGATATATGCCAGCCTGAAGGATTAGGCTGCGGGCGGCCCCCGCGTGAAATTCTGCCGAAAATTCGCGCGCGGCGTTTGACGTTTCGCAAGGAATAGACTACAATGGAAATACGACAAGAACCAACAGATTCCCAGCGGGGGTGATTGGATGAAAGGGAAACCGGAATGCCGTGAAGACCTGAGACGTGCCGGCCTGAAAAATACGAAACGCCGGGCCGCCGTTCTGGAGATTCTGGAGCAACAGACGCAACCGGTCGCAGCGGAGCAGATTTTTTTTGAGCTGAACCGTTTTGGACTCCCCACCAGCCTGTCTACGGTCTACCGGGAACTTGACAGCCTGATCGACAACGGCCTGGTCGTGAAGGTCAAGATCAACGAGAACAGCAAGGCGCTGTTCGAATACAACAGGATGGTCCACAAGCATTATCTTATGTGCCTGGGCTGCAAAAAGATGATCGCGCTTGACGACTGCCCCCTTGAAGCGTATGAAAGAGAACTGGAACAGCAGACCAACTTCGTCATTACGGACCACAAGCTGAATCTTTACGGTTATTGCCCCGCGTGCCGGGCAAAGGGCCTTCCGAAATAAAGGACACGAAATTCCCGTCAACAAATAGTTGCGCCGTATCGGGTATGAGAATCATACCCGATACGGCGTTTTTGGCATGCAAAAAGGGAGCCGCCCCGTTAAGGGCGGCTCCGAAGAGAATGAGATGGAGAGTAAGCGGCCCCTGCCTTACGGCAGGACTGCGGAGGATACTCTAATTCCTTATTTGTTGCAATTGCCCATGTACTGGAGAAGCAGTTGAATCAATTCCTGGCAAGACATAACGGCAACCTCCCGTAAGTATTTCCCCTGTTTGGGATAGCTTAATTGTAACATTTTTGTAACCTATTTTCAAATGTAATTCCTGGAAGTAAAAATGGATACCCGCCGGAACTTCCTCAGCACCAAAGACGCAACCTGCAGACTTTAAATCAGATCAGCCCGAGATGCCGGAGCCCGTTGTAGATGCCGTTTTCAAATATATCGGATGTCACATAGTCGGCGGCCTGCTTTACCTCAGGCATGGCATTGCCCATCGCGACGGCACAGCCGACGGCGCCCATCATGCCGATGTCGTTGTAGCCGTCCCCAAACGCGATGGTGTCTTCCCTCGGAATGCCCGCGTAACGGATCAATTCCAGAATGCCCTGCGCTTTGTTCCAGTCCCGGAAGCTCAGGTCGCTGCTCGGCATGCCGGGGTGACGGTTCAGGATCATGGAATCGGTAAAGGCGGCGGCGCGTTTTTCATAGTCCTCGTCGCTCTCGAATACAAAATCCATCATGTTGGCCTCCACATCCTCCGGCCCCCATTCCGTCACCAGAAAATCGGGAATGCCGTAGGACCGGTTCAGGAAGGAGAGGAGATGCTCCGGCACACGGCGGGCCCAGCCGTTGTGGTGGCCCACAAACACATAGCTGCAGCCGAAGGCATCGAAATGCGCCATCAGCTCTTTGACTCGTTCGGCGGAAAACCGGCGGTCCAGCAGGGTTTTTCCCTCGAAGACGACATGGGTGCCGTTCATCGCGACATAGCTTTCGAAAATCCCGGGAAAAAACCTGTGAATGAAATCCTCCTGCCTGCCGGAGCAGATCGCGATGCGGTGCCCGTTTTTCTTCAGCAGACGCAGCGCTTCCAGGGCGCTGGGCGGCATTTGGAAGTTAAGGCCGTTGCGGGGGGCGAGCAGCGTCCCGTCAATATCGAAAAAAACAGTTTTGGCAGTCATTTTCTTCTCCGTTTTCTGATTTCCGTCCCCGGAAAACCGGGAAGCGAGTGCTTTGAGAAATGATGCGGCAATTTTTATCATTACCATTATACCGTATTTGTATTTCGGGTTCAACGTGGGATTTCCGCTGAGCGGCCACGTGAGTTATGCCGTCGGGATAATAAACGGCATCTTAATGGGCACATTAATTCGTAAATGTGTCCGGTTCGGGGCCGCTCGACGGCGGCATGGCCAAGCCGGGCCCAAAAAGGTAAAGGGCGTTGCCGATGTTTTCACTGATAAAAAATATAGAAATTTATGCGCCGGCTTATTGCGGCAAGAAAAACATCCTGATTGCCGGCGGAAAAATTTATAAAATCATGCCTCCGGGAGAACCGGCCGGACCCAGCTTTTGGGAGAGCGAAACGGACTGCAGCGGCCTTTACGCATTCCCTGGGGTGATAGATCAGCATGTCCATATCCTTGGTGCAGGCGGCGAGGAAGGGTTCGCAAGCCGTGTTCCGGAGCTTATGATCGGAGAGATCGTCCAGGCGGGCGTTACGACGCTCGTGGGCCTTCTGGGCGCGGACGACTGCTCCCGCAGCATGGAAGGCCTTTACGCGAAGGCGAAAGCGCTGGATCAGCAGGGGCTTACGACATTCATCTACAGCGGGAGCTATGCGGTTCCGCCCATCACGCTCACCGGCAGCATAAAAAAAGACCTTGTCCTGGTCGACAAGGTGATCGGCGCGGGCGAGATCGCTATTTCCGATCACCGTTCGTCACAGCCCGATTGCCGGGAGCTGATGAAGCTTGCGGCAGACGTTCACCTCGGCGGGCTGCTGAGCGGGAAAGCCGGTGTGGTGCATCTGCATGTCGGCGATGGAAAAGGCGGGCTTTCCCTTCTGCAGGAGGTCCTTCAAAGTTCGGACCTGCCCATGGAGCAGTTTGTTCCCACCCATGTGAACCGGAATCCGGGTCTCTTTGAAAGCGCCCTGCAATACTGCCGGCAGGGAGGAAATATCGACCTCACGGCGGGAGAAAGCGCCGGTATCGGGGTGCCGCAGGCGATCCGCCGGCTTGTGGACGAAAAAGCGGATCTGTCTAGGGTCACCGTCAGCTCCGATTCCAACGGCAGCATTCCCGGCGGCGGCGTTTCAAAAATAAGCGCTTTGCTCGACGACATCCGCAAGTGCATCCTGGAATTTGGAATCGGCCCGGAAACCGCATGGGCCCTGGTGTCGGAAAACGTGGCGAAAATATTGAAGCTCTTCCCGCGGAAGGGCGTGATCCGGGAGGGCAGCGATGCGGATATCGTAGTGACTGACAAAAATTGTCAGGTGAAAATGCTGATGGCGCAGGGAAAAGTATTATTTACGGACGGGCAAATTTAAACCGTGGATGTGAGAAAATGGAGCAGAATGACAGAGGTTTTCTGATCATCATAGGCGGAGCGGAAGATAAGGACGGAAACAGCACGATACTCAGGCAGGTGCCTCAGATGGCGTCGGACGACGATACGGTGACCATCCTGACAACGGCGACGGAAGACCCGGAGCAGGCGGGCCGCAAATACATTGCGGCGTTTTCACGGCTTGGCGTCAAAAATCTGCAGATTCTGAATATTAACACAAGAAAAGATGCCGGCGACGAGGAAAACTGCCGGAAAATCCGGGCTTCGCGCTGCCTGTTCATGACGGGCGGCGACCAGCTTCGGCTCACCAGCATCCTCGGCGGCACGAAGGCCGGCGAGGCAATTAGGGAACTGTACCGGAACGGCGGGATCGTCATGGGAACGAGCGCCGGGGCCTCTGCCATGAGTTCGACGATGGTCGTCGAGGGAATCGATAACGGGCCCGCGCGGAAATGCACGCTGAAAATGGCACCGGGGTTCGGACTGATCGGCGGGGTGGTGATCGACCAGCACTTTGACCAGAGGGGCCGGTTCGGCAGGCTGCTTTGCGGCGTGGCCGAAAATCCGGATGCCCTGGGCATCGGCATAGACGAAGACACCGCCGTAAAGGTTTATCCCGACCTGCATTTTGAGGTGCTTGGTTCCAATTCGGTTACGATCATGGACGGCAGAACGATCGACTGTTCCAATGTTTCCGAACTCAAGCAGAACGAACTGCTGGCGATCATGGGCGTAACGGTCCATGTTTTGCCCCAGGGATACGGGTTCGATCTGGAAAGCAGAAAGGTGCTTCGGTTAAAAGATGATAAATGATCGTATCGCGATCCGTGATTTATCGATCTACAGCGGAAGAAATATCTACAGCCACAGGCCGGTCATGAAGATGTCCGTCGACATCGGCGGGTATGACGACATCCCCACCAATCAAATACCCGGGTTCAACGAAACGCTGCTGAACCTGTTCCCCGGCCTCGCAACGAACTGCTGCGGCCTGGGTTATGAGGGCGGCTTTCTGGAACGGCTGAGGGAGGGGACGTATCTTGCCCATGTCCTGGAACACGTGATCCTTGAAATGCAGTTTATGGTAGGCTTCGACGTACGTTTCGGCAAAACAAGACGTGCGGAAAAAAGCGTTTACACGCTCATCTACGAATTTGAAAATGAGGTCTGCGGCCTTGAATGTGGAAAAGCGGCCGTTTTTATATTGAACCGCCTGCTTGACGGCAAGACCACGGATATTGAGGAACTGATAGAGTATCTGGGCAGAATATCGCAGGAGGCCGAACTCGGGCCCAGCACCTCGGCGATTGTAAAGGAAGCGAAATTGCGGCATATTCCCGTCACGCGGATCGGAAACGGGAGCCTCGTGCGCATCGGGTACGGCAGGCACAGCCGTCTGATCGAGGCAACCCTGACGGATGCGACCTCCTGCATTTCGGCGGATATCTCGTCAAACAAGCAGTTGACGAAATCCCTGCTGAGCGAAGCGCAGATTCCCGTCCCCTACGGGAAAATCGTCTTTTCTGAAATTTCCGCCGTCATGATGGCGGAGCAGATCGGGAAGCCGGTCGTCATCAAACCCTTCGACGCCAATCAGGGCAAGGGGGTCCATCTCAATCTGATGGACGACGGCCAGATCCGCGCGGCTTTCCGGGAGGCATCCAAATACAGCAGCGGCATTATTGTGGAAAAGTTCGTCACCGGCAGGGATTACCGCGTCCTTGTCGTCGGGAGCAGGGTCTGCGCCGTCTCGGAGAGGCTGCCGGCCTCCGTTACCGGGGACGGGACCCATACGGTGGGCGAACTGATTGACATTGTCAATCGCGATCCCCAACGCGGAGAGAAACATCAGAAACCGCTTACGAAGATCAGCGTCGACCAGGTCGTGCTACAGGCGCTGGGGAAAGCCGGCCTGACGCTCGGCGACGTGCCGGAAAAGGACCGGACCGTTCTTCTGCGGGAAAACGGCAACCTCAGCACGGGAGGGACCGCCATCGACTGCACGGACGTCATCCATCCCGATAACGCCCAGATCGCCGTCCGTGCGGCGAAAGCCGTCGGCATCGACATCGCTGGCATCGATTTTGTGACGGAGGATATTTCGAAATCAATTTTGGAGACGGGAGGAGCCGTCGTCGAGGTAAACACGGCTCCCGGGATCCGCATGCACCTGTATCCCAGCGAGGGCACGCCGAGAAATGTCGCCGGCGACATTGTGGACTGGCTCTTTCCGGACCCGGAAACGACCCGTTTCCCCATTGTTTCCGTGACCGGCACAAACGGCAAGACGACCGTGGTCCGTCTGATCCAGCACGTCCTGATGATGACCGGAAAAACCATAGGGATGACCAGCACGAACGGCACCTTCGTCAATGAGAAATGCATCTGCAAAGGCGATAATTCGGGACCGAGGAGCGCGCGGTCCCTTTTGTCGAACAAGGAGATCGACGCCGCCGTTCTTGAAACCGCGCGGGGCGGCATGATCAGGGAAGGCCTGGGGTACGACCTGGCGGACGTCGGAGTCATCACCAATATCACGGGAGACCACCTGGGTCTTGACGGCGTCGAGACCCTTGAGGACCTCGCGTTCGTAAAGGCTTTGGTGGCGGAAGCCGTGAAAAAAGACGGCGCGGCCGTCCTCAATGCGGAAAATCCAATGACGAAGCAGGTCTTGGAGCGCGTCAAGGTAAAAACGATTCTGTTCGCCGGAAAAGAGGAAGCCTTTCGGAGGTACCGCGGCTGTACCCGCGTATTTACCGATCACGGCGTCATCTGCATCAGGGATTCCGGCACCTCCCCGGACGTGGTCCCGGTTCTGCCCGTCGATGAAATTCCCATTACCCTGCGGGGCAGGATCGACTGCAATATCGAAAACTGCCTTGCGGCCGTTTCCGCGCTTTATGGTCTTCATATTCCTGTGAAAATGATAGCCGCGGGGCTGAAATCATTCACCAGCAACCCGGGCCGGTTCAATTTTTATCGCCTGCGGGATTTTTACGTCATGCTCGATTACGGGCACAATCCCGCGGGCTACGAAAAGGCGCTGCGCATCTGCAAAAGCATCCCGCACCGCCGCCTGATCGGCGTCATCGGGATGCCCGGCGACCGCCGGAACGCCGATATCCGGCAGGTGGGCAGGCTGTGCGGAGAGGCTTTTGACGCGATCTATATCAAAGAGGACAAAGACCTGCGGGGAAGAAAGCCGCGCGAAGTGGCGCAGCTTTTTTACGGCGCGGTCGTCCGGTCGGGGTTTCCGGCCGATTCCGTGCGGATTGTCGAAGACGAACTGGAAGCGCTGCGGGAAGCGGAGCTCCATGCCGGCCCCGACGACCTGATCGCGGTTTTCTACGAGAAAGCGGAGCCGCTCGAAGCGCAGCTGAAATCTGCCGGTGCGGAGGAACTGGATCAAAGCAGCCGTTCCAGCTCCTGCAAACCGGTTACGGGCGCGGCGCACGCGCCGTCGCTGCAAAGATAATAGACCGTTCCCGTTTGGGGAACCGGGTAATCCCGGGTGAACGGCGCGATTTTTTCGAGCGCCTGCTGATTTTCCCCCGTTTTTATCAGCGTGAACGGAGGCCGCCGGAGATTCCGCAGAAAATCCGTCAGTTCCGGCGGGACTCTGTCCTCCGCCGTTGCGCACACCAGTTCCCGGGAAGGATACAGCACGTCTTCAAAGGCGAGCAGGGAAGCGCAGTACCCGGCGGGAAAGTCCTGAATCTGCCCGGCAAGATAATCAAGCTGCCTCCGGCCGGGCTCCTGCCATTTCGTATCGCCGGTCAGCTTGTAAAGCCGGATCAGGACGGCCGCTGCGACCGCATTTCCCGACGGCATGGCGCCGTCGTATATTTCCTTGGGGCGGCTGATCAGCGGTTCGCCGTCTTTTGCGTACAGGTAAAAACCGCCGTCTGCTTCGTCGAAGAAAAGCTCTGTCATTTGCCCGGCATATGAGGCGGCTTCGCACAAGTAATTTACATCGAAGGTGGCCTGATAAAGTCTGAGCAAAGCAAGGGCGTAGAAGGCGTAATCGTCAAGCTGGCCGTCGATCCCGGCTTCTCCGCTGCGCCAGCGGTGGAACAGGCGGCCTTTTTGATCGGTGAGTGACCCGGAAAGAAACCGATGGGCCTTCTGCGCCGCTTGCAGATAGGCGGGTTCCTGCAGAATCCGCCAGGCGTCCGCAAGCGTGCCGATCATGAGGGCGTTCCATGCGGTCAGGACTTTATCGTCCTTATGGAGCTTCGTGCGTTTCAGCCGGTAGGGATACAGAACCCTGCGGTCGTCCTCTATCAGCCGGTTTTCGTCTTCGTACCGTGCGTTTGTGATCAGATTCGGAATGTTTTTGCCTTCAAAATTCCCCTCGTCCGTCATGCAGAACCATTCGCAGAATCGATCCCCGGCCGGTCCGCCTAAAGCGGAGCGGATTTCTTCGGGCGTAAACGTATAGTATTTGCCCTCGACGCCGTCGCTGTCTGCGTCCTGACCGCAGTAAAAGCCGGACCGTTCGTCGGTCAGTTCGCGCAAAACATAGCCCAGCGTATTCTCGGCGACGCGGCGGTACAGCGGACGGCAGGCCATTCGGTATGCCTCGAGGTACGCCTGTGCAAGCAGCGCGTTGTCGTAAAGCATTTTTTCAAAATGCGGCACCAGCCATTTTTCATCGGTGGAATACCTTGAAAATCCGCCGCCGATATGGTCGCAGATCCCTCCCCGGAACATTTGGGCGAGCGTATGTTCGGCCATATCGAGCGCCGAAGTCTCATGCTCTGAGATGGAATAGCGCAGCAGAAACAATAACTGATACGGCGTCGGAAACTTGGGAGCCCGGCCGAATCCTCCCCAGGCGGTGTCGTAGGTCCGCCGAAACCATTCGAAGGCGCTGCGAAGCATTTTTTTGCTGGGGCCGGAAGCCGGGCGGCGCTCTTTTTCCGCCTGCCGCAGCTGCAGGACGGCACTTTCTCCCGCCGAGGTCAGCTTTTTCCTGTCGGTTTTCCACAACCTCGATATGGCGCCAAGCATGTCGAGCAGCCCCATTTGGCCGAACTGCGAAATTTTGGGCAGATAGGTCCCTGCCCAGAAGGGCTTTTGCTCCGGCGTCATGAGGATGGTCAGGGGCCATCCCCCCGTGCCGGTGAAGGCCTGGCAAACGGCCATGTAGACCGCGTCCACGTCGGGGCGCTCCTCCCGGTCCACTTTTATGCAGATGTAGTCCCGGTTCAGCGCCTGCGCCACCTGCGCATCCTCAAAGGATTCGTGCGCCATCACGTGGCACCAGTGGCAGGTGCTGTAGCCGATGCTGAGGAATACCGGTTTCTCCTCGGCTTTTGCTTTCTGGAATGCTTCGCCGCCCCACGGAAACCAGTCCACGGGGTTGTGGGCATGCTGAAGCAGGTAAGGCGATTTTTCATGGATCAATCGGTTCGAAAACTGCTCTGAAGCAGGAATATCGATCACTCCTTCACAGGCCTTTTTCAAGGGAAATTCATGCTTTTTATCTTTCCCGGCCGCCGAAAGGATATGTAAATAT
>JAEZRH010000073.1 GCA_023412845.1 Bacillota bacterium | reverse complement strand
CCTGTCCGTATTTACGCTGATGAATTCGACGCCCTGCACGCCCATCGTGACCATCCGGTCGACTGCGTTCCCGCCGCCTCCGCCAACCCCGATCACCTTTATCTGAACGACATTGTCGAAATCGTTGTCAATTTCAAAAGGCATCTGCCGCATCCCCCTTATTTATCCGTGAATCCGGAAATTCCCGAAATGGTTACAGAACTAATTATACACTTTTTGCTTACAAATTCAATCGCTTTTTTCCTGCGCGGAGATTCCTCCCGGCCGCCTGAAACCTCCGTTTTACCTGCCGGAAGACGCCGAAGAGGAAGAAGGACCGTAATCCGGGTCAAAGTAGGCCTTGTCCGTATCCGAAACGACCGACATGTTCAGCGTGCCCTTGTCCGTGCTCTTCAGCTTTCCCGTCAGAATGGACTTGGCAAAGTCCAGCTTGTAATCGAGGTCTGAAGGCATGCCGAGGTCTATGGTAATCCTCCCGTCGTAACGCACAAGGGTGCGGTAGGACTGCGAAAAATCCACCGACGTGATCTTCTGAAGGCCGCTCTTCTGCAGCGCGTCCATGACGGTTTTGAAGACGTTGGCCGTGTTTGAATTTTTATACACGATCGCCTTGCCGACTTCGGCCGTCTGGATATCCAGCCCTTTCAGAAGCGTGCAGTCCGGCGGCAGCTTGTCCGTGATCTCCAGCACGCAGCCGTGTTCGCCCGCTATGATGTATTTCTTTCCGGACTGTATCGCGCCCGACACACCGTCTTCCTCCACGTTTATGGAAAGGGCCGCGGGAAGCCGGCGCGTGACGGCCACCGTCTCAAGGTACGGCAGCCGGGCCTTGATCTTTGCCGAAACCTGCCCCGTACGGGTAAGAAAGAGGTTGTCCCCTGTTTTTACCCCGCTTGCCTGTACGATCTGCTGCGCGGAGTAGCGGGAAGTCCCAGTGACCCGGATATCTGAAATCTTGAACAGCACGGTCAGGGACAGTACGACCGCCGTGGAACAGACCAGCACGAACAGAAACAGGTAAAAAAATGCCAGCACGCGCCTTCGGTGGCGTTTCCGGCGTTCCGCCCGTTTCTGCGCGGCGGCGGCGAAGCCGGCACCCGGCCCCCCGGAACGGGAAACGGGACGGTACTCGCCGCTAGACCGGTCGTATTCCCGCAGCGGTTCTCTGCCTCGATGATTGTCGTATCCGTTGCTCATTTGCTCGTCTCCTGTCCGGCCGGTTATATCCGCTTGATATCAGCGCCCAGCATGGCCAGATTTTTTTCGATGTTCTCATATCCGCGGTCCAGGTGGTGCAGGCCGGTGATCTCCGTAACGCCCTGCGCCGCAAGCGCCGCCACGACAAGCGCCGCGCCGCCGCGCAGGTCCGTCGCCTCCACCGATGCGCCCGAAAGGCGTCCCACACCGTCGACGACCGCGACACGCCCTTCGACCTTGATGTTCGCGCCGAGGCGGAGCAGCTCTCCGACATGTTTGTAACGGCTTTCAAAAATATTCTCAACAAACATGCTCGTGCCGTCCGCCTTCGCGACCATCGCCATAACGGGCGCCTGCGCGTCGGTCGGGAAGCCCGGGTACGGCATGGTTCTGACATTCTTGATCCGGTGCAGACGCTCCGGGGCCGAAATGCGGATGCTCTGCGCACCGATCTCAAGCTCGCATCCGCTCTCTTCCAGAACCGGGACGATTGGCTCCAGATGCTCCGGCACGACGCTTGAAACCGTCAGCGAACTTCCGGTGGCGGCCGCCGCGGCAAGATAGGTCGCTGCCGCGATACGGTCCGGGATGACCGTATGTTCGCAGCCGGAAAACTCTTTGACGCCCTGGATGAAGACGGTGCTGCCGCCGGCGCCGCGGATCTTTGCGCCGCAGGAATTGAGGAAATCCGCAAGATCGCATATCTCCGGCTCACGGGCGGCATTGTTGATGACCGTATTGCCCCGCGCGTTCGCGGCGGCTATAATGATGTTTTCCGTCGCGCCCACGCTCGGAAACGACAGGGTAATCACGGCGCCCTTCATGCCGCCCGGTGCGGAGCAGTTCAGACAGCCGTGGTCTTCTTCGATGACGACGCCCATCCTCCGCAAAGCGGAAAGATGCAGGTCGATGGGGCGCGGCCCCAATTCGCAGCCGCCGGGGAACGAAAGCGAGGCCTTGCCGGTGCGGCTTACAATGGCCCCCAGAAAAATAATCGACGAGCGCATCTCGCGCATCAGGTGGTCCGGGATGTCGAAATGGTCGGCAGTTGTCGGGTCGATTGTTACGGTCCCGTCTTCGCGTTCCACTTTACATCCAAGGTGGCGCAGGATCCGGATGGTCGTGTCCACATCAGAAAGGGACGGGCAGTTATGTAGTACGCATTGCCCGTTGCAGATCAGGGAGGCCGCCATAAGAGGCAGCGTACTGTTCTTCGCACCGTGAATTTGGATCTCGCCCTCCAGTTTTCTTGTTCCACAGACCAACAGTTTCGGCATAGCAACACCCCCACGTAATCTGTCAACATATTATGCGGATGGGGGCCTCACGGTTCCGACGGCGTCTAGCGTGCGTCGGCGAGCACTTCGCGGATGATTTTGCAGATCCTTTCGCAGGAATCCGTGATCGCCATTTTTTTCGCGTTGGCTGCAAGATTTACGATGGTTTCCGGCTTCTCGAACAGTTTTTCCACTTTTTCGCAAAGCGCGGGGCCGCTCAGGTCCTTTTCCTCCAGGATCGCGGCCGCGCCGCGGCTGACCATTGCCATGGCGTTGTGGTACTGGTGGTTTTCCGCGACGTTCGGCGAAGGAATGAGAACGGCGGCCCGGCCGACGGCCTGCAGCTCGCTCAGGGTGATGGCGCCGGCGCGGCAGATGACAAGGTCCGCGGCGGCAAAGCAGTCCGGCATGTCGGTGATGTATTCCCGGACGGAGATTTCCGGATGCGCGGAAAGGTCAAGGCCCTTGTCCTTTAAAAGGCCGGGGAACCATGTCCCCCACTGGCCGTAGCCATGTATGTGCCGGAACCTGCCGCTCTGCGCGCTTTTTACCAGCAGTTCCGCCACCGCTTCGTTGATCTTCCGCGCGCCGAGGCTTCCGCCGAAGGAAAGGATCAGCGGGCGGCTATCGAGCCCCAGCTTTTTGCGGGCCTGTTCTCTGTCGGCGCGGACGATCTCCTGCCGGACGGGGTTGCCCGTCAGCACACAGTTTGAACCGTCCGGCAGAAACTTCTGGGCGTCCGCGACGGCGAGCATGGTGCGGTCCGCTCGTTTTGCGAGCATCCGGTTCGTCACGCCCGGGTACGCGTTCTGCTCGTGGATCACGGTCGGTATCCCCATTTTCGCCGCCTCGCGGATGACGGGCCCCGCCACATAACCGCCCGTGCCGACGCAGATATCCGGGGCAAAGCTGCGGAGGATGGAGCGCGATTCGCCGCTTGCGGTAAACACATGGACAAGGGCGGCCGCGTTCCGGCGCAGATTCTTCCAGCTTGGCTTCCGCTGAAAGCCGGAGACCGTGATGCTCCTGTACTCGAATCCCGCGGCGGGGACGAGCTTTTCCTCCATTCCCCCCCTGGCGCCGACGTAAAGAATCTGAACGTCGGGGTCCTGCTCGCGCAGGCAGCCGGCGATCGCCAGCGCGGGATTGATATGCCCGGCGGTTCCCCCGCCGGCAAACAGAACTTTCATTTTCAAAACTCCCGTTTCCTTGATGGTCTCAATCTATGTCTTCTCGATGGAAGACGTTCGCGAAATGGAAAGCACGATGCCCATCTCCGCAAGGAGGATGACGAGCGACGTGCCGCCATAGCTGAAGAACGGCAGGCTGATGCCGGTGTTGGGGATGGTGTTCGTCACGACCGCGATGTTCAGGATCACCTGAAGCCCGACCTGCAGAACAAGACCGATGCCGAGCAGCATGCCGAATTTATCTTTTGCGCGCAGGGAAATGCTGACCCCCCGCCACACCAGCATGGCAAAAAGAACGACGATGATCAGCGCGCCGATAAATCCCAGTTCTTCGCAGACGATTGCGAAAATAAAGTCGTTCTGCGGCTCCGGCAGGTAGAGAAATTTCTGCCGCGACTGGCCGAGGCCGAGTCCCAGAAGGCCGCCGGACCCGATCGCATACAGCGACTGGCGCGTCTGCCACGTTTTCTGGATCAGTTCCTCGCTCGCATTGGTGAAAGGGTCGAGCCAGCCGATGACGCGGGTGTTTGCATAGCTGAACTCCTTTTTAAAGGCCACGAGGTAGACCATGACGGCGCTGATCGCCCCGAACGCCATGCCGAACCAGCGAAGGCGTACTCCGCCGATGAAAAGCATGACGGCGCCGAGTACCACGATGATGACCGTCGCGGAAACGTGCGGCTCCCACAGAAGCAGCACCGCCGTGATGGCGAGAACGAGAAGATACGGCAGCACGCCGTACCGGAACGTGCTCATCCGGTTGAAATTCAGCGCGATCAGGTGCGCAAAAATCAGCACGATCGCGAATTTGGCGATTTCGGACGGCTGGAACTGCCCGAAGGGGCCTAGCGTGATCCACCGGTGGACGCCGTTGACGGCCGGCATGAAGCGCACGACAACCAGGAGCATGTAGGAAAAGAGAAGCACCGGAATTGCAAATTTATGCAGATGGTGATAATCGAAATAGGAAATGGCGATCATGGCGAAAACGCCGAACACGGCAAAAGCGGCCTGACGTTCGATGAAATAATAGCTGTTGCCGAAATGGTAATAGGCATAGGCGTAGCTGGCCGAGAACATCATGACAAGACCGATGACGAGCAGAACAAGAGTCAAAAACAGAAAAGGCAGGTCCATCCCCTCGCGGATGGAGAAGATGCGGAATTTTTTCCGTATTTTCCCTTCGCGGGGCGGTTCCTGCATGCGGGTCTGCTCCGGCCCGCGGGACGGTTCCGGCCGGCCGCGTTTAACCGTTTTTCTGGCGGGGGCATTTCCTGCCGCCGGCACGTTCGTCATTGCGGATTTCCTCCTTACCCGGTGATAATCTCCATTTAACCATGTCCGGCGCGCCGAATCTGTCGGTTTTTGTACGTTTAGAGCCCGTAGGCCGTCAACAGCACGGCGACCACTCCGAACAAAGCCGTCACCAGGCTGAAAACCGCACCGATCTTTTTCTCACTCCATCCGCACATTTCAAAGTGATGGTGGATGGGGCTCATCTTGAACAGCCGTTTGCCGTGCGTCGCCTTGAAATAGCTGACCTGAAGCACAACGGAGAGAATCTCGCACAGATAGACGATCCCGATCGGCAGGATCAGGACCGGCACATTCAGCGCAAAGCCCAGGGCGCACACGAGGCCGCCCAGGAAAAGCGAGCCCGTATCGCCCATGAACACCTTCGCCGGGTTGTAATTCCACACAAGGAATCCCAGGCAGCCGCCGGCAGCCGCGGCCGCGAAAATCCCGACAGGGGCAAGGCGCATCACGCCTGCGATGACAAGAAAGGACGCCGAGGCAAAGAACGTGACGGAAGCGTTCAGGCCGTCGAGCCCGTCGGTAAAATTGACTGCGTTTACCATGCCGACGATCCCGAGCAGAGCCGCCGCCCAGTACCATACGCCCCAGTCCACGGCGCCCGCAAACGGCACCAGCATCTTGCTGCCGACACCGGAGCGGTACAATGAATAGAGGTATCCTCCGGCGACGGCGAACTGGAGCACCAGTTTCTGCCTCACGTTCAGGCCGAGATTGCGCTTTTTGACGACCTTGATGTAGTCGTCGATAAAGCCGATGAAACCGAAGCCGAAAGCCATGAGAAGTCCGCCCGCGATCTTCGTGTGCATGGCCAGCTCGTAAGGGTCTTTCGAAGCCGCCTTGAAATATCCGGGCACGCAAACGGCTACGGACAGGGCAATGCCCGCCATGAAGAGGAACCCCCCCATGGTGGGCGTGCCGTTTTTCCGTTTATGCCAGGTCGGACCGGACTCGCGGATGGTCTGCCCGAAATTGATCCTGTGCAGAAAGGGAATGACCCATTTGCCAAGCAGGGCCGTAACTCCGAAAGCAAGCACCGCCGCCAGCGCAGTCCAGAATAAATTCATCTTTACCGTTCCACCTTTTCCGTTTTGCCGTTTCCCTGTCCCTATTCTTTTACAGGCGGCCGATTTCCATACCGTTGAGCGCTTCCAAAACTTCGGCAAACGGGATTCCTGCCGCTATGGCGGCCGTTGCTGCGGCAAGCGCCGGCAGCACGTCGCCCTTGTCGCCCGTTTTGAGCCGGACCCGCCCGATGATCCCAACACCGACGATCTCGAACGCCGCAAGACCGTCCTGCGTCAGGCGGATGTTCCGTGCGGTGAAATCGGCGCCGTCCTTATCTACGGAATAGGTCACGGTATTTTCCGGGCCCGCCGGCCCGCCGGCCTGCGCGAGGGAATATTCCATGACGCACACGGCGAATTCCCCGGCGCGCGAAACGGACTCCCGCCCGCCGGCCATGAGGAGCACCGCCGTCCGCGGGACGTCGGCCCCGGCCGAATCCGAAACGACGATGTTGGTCCTTCCTCCGTACGCAAGGATCCGCCTCAGGAAAGCGGCCTCCCTGCTGTCGCTTCCGGCAACCACCATGATTTTACCCATCGGTTTGAATGCAGACACCAAGACGCCTCTCCCTCCAACTGAAAAATTACGCGACCTGATTGGACTCGCTGAACGTGACCGTCACCACAGTCCCCGGCTGAACCTTTGTGCCCGGCGAAATATCCTGCGAAGTGGAAACCGCGTTGGAACCGGTCAGCGCCGCGCCGGTGATGCTGATATTCACGCCGGCGTCCACGGCC
This sequence comes from Bacillota bacterium, assembly GCA_023412845.1. Taxonomy (GTDB): domain Bacteria; phylum Bacillota; class Clostridia; order Oscillospirales; family Acutalibacteraceae; genus Thermocaproicibacter. The sequence goes on along the minus strand of JAEZRH010000073.1, from coordinate 1,154 downwards.
TTCTGGTTTGCTTCGGACAGCGACATTCCCGTGAGGCTCGGCACGGAGACCGTGTGCGAAGGACCGGAACTGTCTGTAAACAATACTATCGTACCATTTTTCGGTATGCTTTTTCCAGGGGCCGGCACCTGAGAGACGACATTGCTCCCGCTGCCGTATACCTTCGTGGTCAAGTGGCTCGAAGCGGCCGCGCTCTTGGCCGCCGCAATGTTCTTGCCGATCAGTTCGGGCGCGGTGCCGTCCAGCTTTTCCGATTCCGCCTGCGTATATTTCGGCTCCACGCCGAGATAGGGAAGAATTTCCGTCATCGTCTTGAGGAAGGTCGGGCCGGCGACCGGGCTTCCGTAATAACCGTTCGGGCCGTGTGGCTCGTCATAGAAAACCAGCATGGCGATCTGCGGATCGTCGGCCGGCGCAAATCCGCAATAGGAAGCGATATACTCCTGGCTCGTTTTGATTTCCGTTTTTTCGGAAGTTCCCGTCTTGCCGGCGATCCGGTAGCCCGCGATATAGCCGCTCTTGGCCGTGCCGGTGGTCGCGTCCTGCTGAAGGATCGCGCTTATGCGGCGCGAAGTATCGTTCGAGACGACCTGGCGCTTCGCCGCCGTGCTGGCGGTTTTCACGATGTTGTTGTTGCTGTCGATAATCTCGGAGACGACATGCGGCTGCACAAGATACCCGCCGTTTGCGACCGCGCAGGCGGCTGTGATCATCTGGATGGGAGTGATGTGGTTCGTCTGCCCGAAAGAAGCGACAGCCAGGTCGAGCGCGCTCATCTGGTTCGCGGTATAGTACAGGCTGCGCGATTCGCCCGGCAGGTCGATCCCCGTTTTGTCGGCGAAACCGAACGCGTCGAAGTATTTGTAAAAGAGGTTTGCGCCCAGCTTCTGCCCGACCTGCATAAAGACGACGTTGCTGGAGTTGCAGATGCCCTGCGCGAACGTCAGCTGGCCGAAACCGCCGGATTTCCAGTCGTGGACCTTGACGCCGTTGATGGTGAGGTACCACGGACAGCTGAACGGCGTGTTTTCTGTGACGAGATTCTCCTCCATGGCCGCGGAGCCCGTGATCATTTTGAAAACGGAGCCGGGGTAGTAGGTGTCGCTGATGAGCTTGTTGCGCCACTGCTCCTGCTGGGCTTTCTGAGTGGCGGG
>JAEZRH010000030.1 GCA_023412845.1 Bacillota bacterium | reverse complement strand
TTTCTGCTCGGGGTCGGTGATCTTGGCGATTGCGTCGGCCGTCGCCTTGTCGGCGATCGTAAACGGATTGTTGGGGTCGAAGTCGCCCTTGACCGCCATACCCAGGATGGCGCCGGTCTTGACGTTCATCACGATGGCCCCTCCGCGGTTCTGCACCTTGTTGTCGGCAAGGCCCTCTTCAAGGCTTTTCTCTACATAGTGCTGCACCACTTCGTCGATGGTCAGTACCAGGCTGTCGCCGTCCTTCGCGGGGATCTCCTGCTCGTATTGGTAGGGCATGTCGGTGCCCACGGCGTTTTTCGCCGTCACAAGGCGCCCGGCCGTGCCCGTCAGTTCGCTGTCGTATTCCGCCTCCACGCCGGCAAGGCCCTGACTGTCGGTACCGGTGAATCCAAGGACCGTTGAGGCAAAAGCCCCATATTTGTAATACCGTTTATAATTTTCAATCAGACGGATGCCGTCCGTGATCTTGTTCTTCTCTTTAAACGCAAGGATCTGGTTGCGCACGTCGGAGTCGACCTTGCTTGCCAGCTTGTCATAGTATGTCTTTTTCTTGCTGCGGTCGATGATGTTCTGCTTGTCAAGCTTTAAGATTTTGGACAGTCCGTCCGCTATGGTTTCCCTGTTTTTGTCCGTAATGAAAGCGGGCTCCAATACAACGTCCCACACGGTGGCGCTTTCCGCCAGGGGCTTCATGTTGCAGTCGTAAATCGTACCGCGTTTGGCGGTCAGCGTCGTATCTTTCAGCTGCTGGTCCGTCGCCTGCATCTGCAGGCTGGCCCCTTGGACCAGCTGAAGTTTCGCCAGGCTGAACACGTCGGTGCCGAAGCCCAGCAAAGTCACCGCGGTCAGAATCGCCACGGTGCGGTGCCACATGCGTATGGTCGTACCTTTTGCCATGTCTGCCTCCGAGAAGTCTCTCTAAAACGCCTGATAAGAAATAAGAGTCAAGATCAGCTCTTAACTCTTCCTGCGGCTTTTCAGGATTCCACGCCGCTAACAATACTTATTGGGTCCATGCCCGGTTTATGACAGATACCCTTCAATTGTCTTCCACACCTGCTCCAGCGGACCGGGGGCGCTGTCTTTTGCCACGACTTCAACCCTGTCTCCCTTTGCAAGCTCCACCGGAACGATCTGGCTGTCTTCGGCCTTTTTCATTCCCAGCTTGTCGCTCGCATAGGTTTCGACCGCTTCCATGGAAAGGCTGGAATCGGATTTGATTTTCATCTGCGTGTAAATGTCCTGCTGTTCCTGCAGCGCTTTCTGGGCGGTCCCGAGCGATTCCGAAAGCTCCGCAAGCTGAACCTGGCCGTAGACAAAGGTCCCGACGATGCCCGCAATGACGCAGAAGGTCAGGAACATCATGACCATTTTTACAGTTCTGGGCCTGCTTTTGCCGTTTTGCTCCAGCTTTTCTTTCGGGAGCTCAATCACATTCGATTTTTTCTGCGGAACTTCTTCCGCAACGCGTTTTGGTTCAAACAGTTCAAAATCATAGGCTTCGTTCCCGTGCCCGGCCATCTTGCTTCATCTCCCGTTAAGATTCGCCTGTTACAGCTTGATACAAACCCTGAGCCGCGCGCTGCGGCTTCGGGGATTTTCGACGATTTCCTGTTCGGAAGGGGCGACGCCCTTCCGGAAAAGGAGCTCTGCGCGCGGCTTTCTGCCGCATACGCACACCGGAAAATCCGGCGGGCAGATACACCCGGTGCACCAATCCGCCATGCGCTGCTTCACCATTCTGTCTTCCAGCGACTGGAACGTGATGACGGCGAGACGCCCTCCGGGTTTCAGCAGTGAAAACGCGGCGTCCAGTCCTTCCGAAAGCCTGTCCAGTTCGCCGTTGACCTGAATCCGGAGCGCCTGGAAGGTCTTTCTCGCCGGATGCCCCGGTGCTCTGCGGACCGCCGCCGGAACGGATTCCTTGACGATCTCGGCAAGCTGGAGCGTCGTTTCGATAGGCTGCTTCTCCCTCGCCTTTACGATCCCTCTCGCGATGGAAACCGCGCGGCGTTCCTCTCCGTAGCGGAGAAGGATGCGGGCCAGTTCCCGCTGGGGAAGCGTATTGACAAGGTCGCGGGCGGATACGCCCGTTTTGCTCATGCGCATATCGAGCGGCGCGTCGCTGTGGTAGGAAAAGCCGCGCTCCGGGTTGTCGAACTGCCAGGAAGAAACCCCAAGGTCAAGCAGCACGCCGTCTGCCTGCCCCATGCCGGACTCTCCGGCGGCGCGCTCCATCTCCGCAAAATTGCACTGCACGACGGTGACGCACGGGAACTTTCCAAGCCGCTCTTTCAGCACCGCGATCGCGTCCGGGTCCTGGTCGATCGCCAGAAGCCGGCCTGTCGTAAGCGCCTGCGCGATAGCGCCGGAGTGGCCTCCCCCGCCCGCGGTACCGTCGATGTACAGTCCGTCGGGCCGGATGGCAAGACTTTCAATGGTTTCTTGGAACAAAACCGGCCTATGAGCAAATTTCATGAGAACGCCGCCTAAAAATTGAGTGAATCCATCGCTTCCGCGATGCTGTCCTGGGTCAGAGTGGAGTTGAAAGCGGTCCACCGGGCAGAATCCCAAAGCTCGGCCCGGCTGGAAGCCCCGATGAACGTGACGTCTTTCGCAAGGCCCGCGTACTCCCGCAGCGACTGCGGTACGAGGACACGCCCCTGCTTGTCCGGTTCCGCCTCGACGGCGCCGGAAAAGAAGAAACGCTGCAGGCCTCTCGCCCTGGATACGGGCATCGCGCTGATCTTCTCCTGGAGCTTGGACCACTCCTCCGAAGAAAGCACGAAGAGGCAGCCGTCCAAGCCTTTTGTGATATAAAAGCGCTCCCCCAGGTCCTCGCGGAATCTGGAAGGGACGATTACCCGCCCTTTCGGATCGATATTATGTTGGTACTCCCCAATCAACATAACCGTTCCCTTTATGGGAGAAGCATACCCGTGTGACCCACAGGATGCTACTTTCCCCCACCTTTCACCACTTCATGAATAGATTATAGCCTATTCCCCGGTGAAATGCAACTCAAATTTCATGATTATGTCAAGCTTGGCGGGGTAATTTTACTTTTTATCCATATTATGTTAATCCGTTTTAAAAAAAATAGATACGCCACAAAATGTTGTGGCGTATCTTGTCCCGATGGAAAAAAATCAGTTCTGGCCCGTTCTCTGGGAAGCCTTGATATCCTGCCGGACCTTCCGTGCCTCCGACAGCAGCTTCGACAGCTCGTCGTCTGTGCGCTTCATAAGGTCGTCAACATAGTCGTTTGTCACCCTGCGCATTTCACGCGACTTCATCTGCGCCTGGTTCAGCATTTCATTCGCTTTCTGCTGCGCTTCCCGCGTGATCTCGTCCTGCGCGACAAGAGCGCGCGCCCGGTCCTGCGCGACGCGCACGACCGTCTCCGCTTCCCGTTTCGCATCGGCAAGAATCTGCGCCCTGTCCGCGACAATGGCTTTCGCCTGATGAATCTCCTTCGGGAGCGTCTCGCGAATCTCGTCGAGGATCTCCCTGACCTGGGCTCCGTCCAGCACGGCGCGGCCGTGGCTCATCGGAAGGCTCCAGGCTTTCTCAACCATATCGTATAGCTCGTCGATCAAATCATCCACGTTCATTCTGTTTTCCTCCTGTCCGCAGACGCTGCTGAATATCTTCCAGAATGCATTCCGGCACAAAGCTGGAAATGTCGCCGCCAAAGCTTGCGACCTGTTTTACCCCGCTGGAACTGAGGAACATGTTTTCCGCCGTGGGGGTGAGAAAGACCGTCTCCAGTTCCGGGTTCAGGCGCTTGTTGAAAAGCGCCATCTGAAATTCGTATTCAAAGTCGGACATGGCCCGCAGTCCCTTTACAATGGCGGTGGCGTTTCTCAGCCTTGCGTAATCGGCCAGAAGGCCGTCGAACCCAACGACCTCCAGATTTTTCATTCCGGCCGTGCAGCGCTTCAAAAGCTCGATGCGCTCTTCCAGCGTAAAGGCGGTATTTTTCGCCGGATTGATCAGCACGGCGACGATCAGATAATCAAATACCTTCGCCGCCCGTGCGATAATGTCCATATGCCCAAGAGTCACCGGGTCAAAACTGCCGGGACAGATCGCGATTTTCACTCCTGAGCCACATCCTTCCGCCGGTAAACCGTCAGAATGATCTTGCCGTAGCGGTACGCCCGGATGCGGGAAAAGCCTTCGCATTCCTCCGGCAGGTCCTCCTCGGACGGATTCTCGCAGATAATCGTCCCGCCCGGATTCATCCGCCGCGCCGTTAAAGGCAGGGCCTTCTGCAGAAGGCCGGTGCGGTAGGGCGGGTCCAGGAAAGCCAGATCGAACGGTTTCTGGCCGCTGAGAAGAAACGCGTCGTACCCGGTGTTTTCGACTGCGGCGGATTCCGTGAAACCGCAGGCCGAAAGGTTTTTCCGCACGATCTCGGCGGATTCCCGGCTGGAATCCACAAAAACGGCCTCCCGCGCGCCGCGGCTCAGCGCCTCGATGCCAAGCTGGCCGGAGCCGGCGAACAGGTCCAGCACGCGCCTGCCCTCGATATCGAACTGGATGATGCTGAAAAGGGCCTCCTTGACGCGCTCCGGTGTCGGACGCACCTCGTCCCCTTCCCGGGTCTGCAGCCGTTTGCCTCGGGCCGTGCCCGTGATTACTCTCATATAAAAACCACCTTAGACGATTTCGGCCGGCATAGCCGGTTTAGGCCCGCCATCCGGCACTGGAGGAACTGGACAACTCCCTTTGGCGGGACAGTCCCCGCGCTGCTCCCGTAGCCGCCACAGGCAGGGCCTTATTATACACCCGGGCAACTTTTGTCCGCGGGAGTAGCCCGATCCAGTCCGGGCACTGGGAGCCTTGGAAAACAGCCTGTGGCCGCAGCGTTTACGCTGCTATTATCCCATGAACCGGACGGCATGTCAACGTTCTTCGAAGAATCTTACCGTTCCGGCTCCCCCGGATGGAAAAATGCGAAAACATTTTTCGCCGCGGGCTCCGTCATGCCGGGGGCCCCGGCGAGCTCTTCAACGCCCGCCCTTTTGACGGCGGCGATGGTCCGGAAGTGCTTCAGCAGCGCTTTCGCACGGGCAGGCCCGACCCCCGGCACGGACGTCAGGGTGGTCGAGATCGACGCCTTTTTGCGCATCTGCCTGTGGTAGCTGATCGCAAAACGGTGGACCTCGTCCTGGATGGAAGAAACAAGCGTAAACGCGCTTCTGCTGGAATTAATGGCGATTTCACCGCCGTTTTTCGCGATGGCGCGCGTGCGGTGGCGGTCGTCCTTGACCATGCCGAACAGGGGGATGTCCAACCCGGAAGCGTCTAAGATCGGCTGAACGGCAGCGACATGTCCCTTTCCCCCGTCCAGAAGGATCAGGTCCGGAAGACGCCCGAAGCCCTCGCCGCCAGCCTTTTCTTTTTCATATTCGGCGAGGCGGCGGGAGATCACCTCCCGCATGGAGGCGTAGTCGTCCTGTCCCTCCACCGTTTTGATCTTGAATTTGCGGTAAGCGGAGCGCAGGGGGCGGCCGTTTTCGAACACCACCATGCCCGCCACGTTTTCGCCGCCCGCGAGATTCGAAATATCGTACGATTCGATATAGACCGGCGGCCCGGGAAGCCCGAGCAGCCTTGTCAGCTCGTCCAGGGCGGAAGCCTCGCGGCCGGTGCGGCCCATCGTCTGGGCAAGCTGTTCCGCCGAATTGCTGCGGCACATCTGCACAAGCTGCGCCTGCTCCCCCTTCTGCGGCACGGTCAGGGCGACCCTGCGCCCCGCTTTTTCCGTCAGCCACTGCTCCAGAAGCTCCGCCGCGTCGGCGGGGCCGTCGAGCGCTATCCTCGGCGGGATGCGGTCGCGCATGGAATAATACCGTTCGATGAACTCGCCCCGCGCAGCCTTAGTGTCGCCCGTTTCGCCCAGAAAAAACGTCTCGCGGTCCGTCAGCCGGCCGTTTTCGAACCGAAACACCTCGAAACAGGCCCGGCCCGCGCCCTGCGTCAGGGCGATGACGTCCTGCTCCGGCACGTGAGAAGCAACGACCTTCTGCCGCTCCCCCATTTTTTTGATCGCGGCAATGCGGTCGCGCAGTCGTGCCGCACGCTCGAACTCCAGATGTTCCGCTGCTTCTTCCATGCGGGCGGTCAGCTTTCGCACACTCTCGGCGCTGCCGCCGCGCAGGAATTCCAGCGCGTCACGGACCGATTCGGCGTATTCCTCCTCGCCGAGCTTCCCACGGCAGGGGGCGCAGCACTGTTTGATATAATAGTAGAGGCACGGCCTCCCCTTCCCGATTTCCTCCGGGAAACGGCGCGTGCACGACGGCAGGCGAAAAATCTTCAGCGCCTCGTCGACGGACTGCTTCACCACCCACCCGCTGATATACGGGCCGATGTATTCCGCGCCGTCGTCCGCGAGCTGCTTCGCCTCAGAAATGCGGGCCCACGGCCCCGGCGTGACGCGGATGTAGCGGTACCCCTTGTCGTCTTTCAGAAGGATGTTGTATTTCGGCGTATGCTGCTTGATCAGGCTGCATTCCAGGATAAGCGCCTCGAATTCGCTGTCCGTCAGGATATATTCGAAATCCTCGACATGCGCCACCATCTGCCGGACCTTTTCGTCATGGTTCTTCTCCGAGCCGAAATATTGGCTGACGCGGTTTTTGAGGGCTTTCGCCTTGCCGATATAAATGATCTTACCCGTTTTGTCATACATGAGGTACACGCCCGGATGGAGCGGGAGCTTCATTGCTTTCCGGCGCAGTTCCTTCTTATGCGCTTCGCGTTCGGTCAAACATCTCACCACCTAAAACAGGGCCGCGGACGGCGGCGGAAAGCAGGCGGGCACCGCCTCTCCGTTCCGGGATTCCGCCCTGTGCCGATAAAAAAAGCACCGCGCGAAAGCGGTGCCTCCCCCCACGGAAAAAATTATTCCGCAAAGCCGGACTGTACCAGTTTTACAAGGCTGTCGACAGCCTCTTCCTCATCCGAACCATCCGCAATGATCTTGATGGTCGTCCCCCCGACGATACCGAGCGACAAAACGCCCAGCAGGCTTTTCGCATTCACGCGGCGTTCTTCTTTTTCCACCCAGATAGAAGCCTTGTATTCATTCGCTTTCTGGATAAAAAAAGTTGCCGGGCGGGCATGCAGGCCTACCTGGTTCTGCACCAGTACATCTTTTACGTACATGTCAAATCCACTCCTAACAAAATCTAAGCGCTTAATATTTCATACGGTGAGTGATACACAAAGTCGGTTGTTATAGAATATTACTGACATTATAGCACTTCTGGACAGGCCGTCAAGGAAGTCGCGGAAAGTTTGGATTGATCGCCGAAAGCGCCGAAGAAGAGCGGGTACTTATTTGTGCAATGTGATAGTATTGTTGAAAACTTTTGTCCTGAATGCTATATACTATGGAAATCAGGGCGACGTTGGAACTTTATTTTCTAAGGTCTTTTCCAAATTCTCTAAATAAGCGAAATCGTCGGAACTCAGATCGGCGGATTTCAGCAGTTCCGGACGTTTTTCCAGCGTGCGCAGCAGCGACTGCTCCCGCCTCCATCTGCGCACGTTTTCGTGGTGGCCGCTCAGAAGGACTTCTGGCACCTGCCTGCCCCGCCAGTCGGCCGGGCGCGTGTACTGAGGGTACTCGAGCAGCGAGTCATAGTGGCTCTCAAGCTCAAAGCACTCCTCGTCTGAAAGCACGCCGGGAATCAGCCTGCAGACGGCGTCCGCCAGCAGCAACGCGGGCATTTCTCCGCCGGTCACGACATAGTCGCCGACCGAGATCTCCTCGTCGACATAGGTGTCGAGGACACGCTCATCCACGCCCTCGTAGTGGCCGCACAGCAACGCCAAGCCGTCCAGGCGGGCAAGCTCTTTCACTCTCTGCTGCGTCAGCGTCTTACCCTGCGGAGAAAGGTAAACGGTATGCGGTTTGCGGCCCAGGTGGGCAATGAGGTCGTCCATGCAGAGCGCGATCGGCCCGGCCATCAGCAGCATGCCCATGCCGCCCCCGAACGGGCAGTCATCCACACGCTGGTGTTTGTCGTAGGCATAATCCCGGATCTGGTGGCAGCAGACCTGCACGGCGCCTTTTCTGCGCGCGCGGCCGATGATGCTCTCCGCCATGACGGTCTCGCACATTTCGGGGAACAGCGTCAAAAGGTCAATCCTCATCTTCAAACGTCCCCTTGACCGGCCTTACCAGCATTTTGCCCTTTTCGAGGTCTATGGCCCTGATTACGGAAGAAACCGCCGGGATCAGGTAATTCTTTTTCGCGATCGAAGTGACCTGGTAGACATCGTTGGCGCCGGTGCGCATGATCTCCGTCAGTGTGCCGTAATAGATGAACGTATCCGCGTCGTAGACATTGAGCCCTATCAGATCATCCATAAAATAACGCCCTTCCGGAATTTCGGCATCCCCGCGCTTGAAATAAAGCGTCTTGCCGCGGAGGACGTCCGCTTTCTCGATGGAATCCACGCCTTGAAGCACCAGCAGGAGCTGCTTTTTGAACACCCGCGCGGAGACGACGGCAACGGGCATGCCACCCCTGTCGAGATATAATGTCTGGAACTGCTTCAGGAATTCGGCGGAATCGCACCATGGGTTGACGCGCAGTTCGCCGCGGACCCCGTGTGTTCCGACGATCTTGCCCGCTTCCAGAAATTCTTTCAGCATGATTTCCCCCTTACAACAAAAAGCCGCCCTACGGGCGGCACAGGCTGTCGATCAGGTCGCGCAGCCGCGAAATTGCGGAAGAAAGCTGCTTTCCGCGCCGGCTGCGCGATTTCTCGACGCCCGACCATTTTTCTAAAGCCCAACCGCACGGCGGCGGCTGAGGTTCACGGGTTCTGTCTGAGCTGCGGCACGTGCGCTTTCTCCAGGACCTTCAGCACGATAAAGAGCATGGCGGTCTCAATCGGCAGCATGATCAGATTCGTGACGAAACGGGCCGTAAAGATGGCGATAAATCCCTTTCCGTACAGGAAGGAGAGCCAGACCGGGTTCAGCAGGAAGCTGATCAGGATCATAAGCACTGCTTTCACTGCAAAGACCCGCCCCACTTTCACCGGCCTGCGGTACAGCAGAAGGCCGTAGACGAAACCGGACAGAAACGCGTCGAACGTGAACCCGGGAAAATACGGGCCGCTCGGCTGGATAAAATAGGCCAGCACATCGCCGGCGGCGCCGACGACGCCTCCGCCGATCGGACCGAACAGCATGCCCGCCGCCGCAATCGGCAGATAAGCAAAGCTGATTCGCAGAATGCTTGAAATGTTCACCCGGAAGAAACCTAGGACGATATTCAGGGCAAGAAGCATTCCGCAGACGGCAATGGTATGGATATTGCCGAAATTCTCAGCGGACAGACGGATGGAGTTGATCAATTTTTTCATCAGGAAAAACCTCCTTATGCAGCAGCGCTACATATGAATGGAGATTTCTCCGGATATGTAGCAGCGGGATGCGACTCCTGCACCGCAAGGTTTAACTTTTCGTCCCCCCGACAACTCCCCGTCCGGGCGGCACTTAACGCGCAGGAATCTACTCTGCATTTTAAATTTTTATTATTATACCAAGAATCGGGGCGGTTTGCAAGTAAAAAGCAAAAAGGCCGCAACAAAACTGCTGCAGTCTTTGCCTTATCAGTCGATCTCCACGGATATCTTGCTGTTGCTACGGGTCGCGGCGGAACGCATCAGGGTGCGGATGGCTTTGGCGATACGCCCCTGCTTGCCGATGACGCGGCCCATGTCGCTTTCCGCCACGTGCAGGTGGTAGACGACGGTGCCGTCTTCCGCCGGGTCGTCCACGTCCACCCGGACGGCGGACGGATCATCGACAAGGCCTTTCGCAATGGCAATAAGCAAATCCTTCATGGCAACGCACTCCTCTACTTACAGCACGCCATTCTTTTTGAACAGAACCTTTACGGTATCTGTGGGCTGAGCGCCGTTTTTGATCCATTCCTTCGCCTTATCCGCATCCACCTTCACGACGGAAGGCTCTTCCATCGGATTGTAATAGCCGATCTCCTCAATGAAGCGGCCGTCGCGCGGAAAACGGGAATCGGCGACGACGATACGGTAGAAAGGAGCTTTTTTGGCGCCGACTCTGCGCAGTCTGATTTTAACTGACATCTTTTTCACCTCCACGTTTTGGTATACGCTGGTATCTATCTTCATCGCCGCACCGGCACAGCCGGCCGGCATGGCCGGACCCGGCCAGCCGTTTGGCAAGCGATAAAAATCAGTTTTTCAGGTGGGACGGTATAGCAGCTCCCGAAAAAAAGTTCAATCGGGGGGATACCCGGGACGGGCGGGAAAGTCTCTTTTAGAAGACCACTGGCCCTCCCTAGACGCAAAGGGCGCAAAGGACACTTTATGCCTCAGAACGGCATTCCCATGCCGGAAAAGCGCTTGCGCATGCCGCCCTTTTTGAACTGTTTCATCATCTTCTGCATCTGCTCGAAGCCTTTCAGCAGGCGGTTCACATCCTCCACCCGCATGCCGCTGCCCGCGGCGATGCGGCGTTTGCGCGAGGGATTGATGAGGTCCGGCCGTTCGCGCTCCCGCGGCGTCATGGAGAGGATAATGGCCTCCGTGCGGTCCACCTTGCGGTCGTCGAGGTCCACGTCCTTCAGCTGCTGGGCCATGCCCGGGATCTTGGAAAGCACGTTTTTCATCGGGCCCATCTTTTTCATCTGGCGCATCTGGTCGAGGAGGTCGTTCATATCCATGCCGCTGTGCAGAATCTTCTTGGCGGCTTCCGCGGCGGCTTTCTGGTCCATGTTCTTCTGCGCGTCTTCGATCAGAGTGAGCACGTCGCCCATGCCGAGGATGCGCGAAGCCATGCGGTCGGGGTGAAACACCTCGAGGTCCGACAGTTTTTCGCCGGTGCCCGCGAACTTGATCGGCTTGCCCGTAACCGCTCTCACGGAAAGCGCCGCGCCGCCGCGGGCGTCGCCGTCGAGCTTCGTCAGGATCACGCCGGTGATATCGAGCAGGTCGTCGAAGGATTTGGCGACGTTGACGGCTTCCTGGCCCGTCATGGAGTCCACGACCAGCAGGATGTCCGTCGGGTGGACGGCCTCTTTGATCTCTTTCAGTTCATCCATCAGCGCTTCGTCGATCTGCAGGCGGCCGGCCGTGTCGACGATAACGAAGTCGTTGCCGTAGTCCTTCGCGTGCCGGATCGCCTCGCGGCAGATCCTGACCGGCTTTTCCGTACCCATTTCGAACACGGGCACCCCGGCGTTCTGCCCGACGATCTGAAGCTGCCGAATGGCGGCCGGGCGGTAGATATCGCACGCGACGAGCAGCGGCCGGTTGCCGCGTTTTTTCAGCATGAGGGCAAGCTTGCCGGCGTGCGTCGTTTTGCCGGAGCCCTGCAGCCCGCACAACAGGATCACGGCGGGCGGAGACGGAGGGCTGTTCAGCTTTGCTTCCCCGCCGCCCATCAGGGAGGTCATCTCCTCGTCGACGATCTTGATGACCATCTGCGCGGGGGTCAGGCTCTCCATCACCTCGGCGCCGACCGCGCGCTCGCTGACCTTGGCGGTAAAATCCTTCGCCACTTTGTAGCTGACGTCGGCTTCCAGCAGCGCAAGGCGAACCTCGCGCATGACTTCCTTCACATCCGCTTCACTGAGTTTGCCCTTCGATTTCAGCCGCTTGAAAACGGCGGAAAGTTTTTCCGACAGACTCTCAAACGCCAAGGCTGTTCCCCCTTACTGCTCCGTCAGTTTCCGAACCGTTTTTAAAATCCGTTCCGCGTTCTCGCTGATCTCGCGCGAACAGCTGTAATGATCGTTGTAGTCTGCGACGCGCTCCGCGGCGTCTTTGATCTCTTTCAGGCCTTCGCTGACAGCCTGATACCGGCCTGCAAAGCCGAGGCGTTCTTCCATCTCGAGCAGCTGCGCTTCCGCGCGCTTGATGGCGTCGCGCACGCCCTGGCGCGTGATGCCCTCGTTTTCCGCGATCTCGGAAAGCGACAAATCGTCGTTGTAGTAATAATCGACGACTTCCCGCTGCTTGTCCGTCAGCATATCTCCGTAAAAATCAAGCAAAAAAGAGATATTCAGGTTCTTTGCCATTCGGAGCACCGCCTTATGTAAAGCTATTCTTCTTTACACTCTTTGGATTATACCAGAAACGCAGACCGGTGTCAAGCGCCTTTTCATCAGTCCGCGCTGATCGCCGTTTTCGCGCCGATTTTGAGCGTGCCGTTTTCCATTCGCAGATCGCTGATTTTGAGAGACCCCGACACATTAAGAACGGACAGGCTCAGCGACGGGGCCGGGAAAGTAACTTCGTTTCCGCCGACGGCAAAGCCTTCGGGAAGCTTTTTCTCCGCGGCTTTCAGCACCCAGCCCGCAGGGACCGGCAGGCGGCCGACGCGGGCCGAATTCACGCGGAAAACGAGCTCTGCGCCGTCGGCGGAAAGAGACGGCGTCACGTTGAGCAGGACGCCGAGATTTTTGCCTTTGTACCGGACCGGCAGATATAGGTCGGCCGAGTCGCCTGCGGCGTTAGCGACGGCGATCGCTTTAATCTGAGTGTCGGAAGCGCTTTTGTTTTTGTTATATTTTTGAAAAAGATACGCGAGGAGGCCGTTCGTCTCTTCTGTGGAGAAGCTGCTCTCCTTCCCCGTCACGACGGACTGAAACAGCTGTTTAACCGCGGCGTCCGACGGCGCGGAGGAGTCAAACCCTTTTCCCGCGTTGGGGTCGTTCAGCACCATCCACGACAGGACCGCCGCGGCCGCAAGCAGGACGGCGAGGATGCTCAAAAACACGGTGATCCCGTGCCCGGATTTTCCGGAAGAAACAGGGTTGGAATAGACCTGCATGACACAGCCCTCCGTTCGGAACTTATTTCAGTTCCACAATGGTGACGCCCGACTCGCCTTCGCCGAAGGTACCGAGCCGGAAGCTTTTTACATTCGGGTGGGTTTTCAAATGCTGCTGCACGGCGGAGCGCAGGACCCCCGTCCCCTTGCCGTGGATGATGGTGAGCTGCCCGACTCCGGACATCACCGCGCCGTCGATGAAACGGTCGACGTTCATGACCGCCTCGTCGGCATTCTGGCCGCGCAGGTCGACTTCCGTCGCTGCGGAGCGCCCCGCAACATCTTTGGTCACGGAACGGAAACGGGGTTTTTCCTTCTTCTTCTCGACCAGCCGCAGGTTGGAAAGCGGGATTCGCGTCTGAAGAATGCCCGCCTGTACCAGGACCTCCGGCGGGTCGCCCTCTGCCGGGCGCAGAACCGTGGCGGCTTTGTCGATATCGTAGATCAGCACGGAGTCTCCGGCTTTCAGCGGGCGTGGCAGGCGGTAGTCCCCTTCAGATTTATGGTTCACGGGGTCGGAGGCGTTTTCCAGCGCGCGCAGGCCGGCGTTCATCCGCGCCTTCTGCTCGGCGGTCATCGTCTTGCCCTGCTGCCTGCGGATCTCTTCCATTTCGTTCAGCAGCGCGTCGATCTGCGAGCGCGTCTGCTGCGTCAGGAGCGCCGCTTTCTGCCGGGCTCTTTCCAGTTCCGCATCCGCCTGTGCGCGGATGCGGTCGCGCGCTTCCTCCGCCTCGCGGCGGGCATGCTCCGATTCTTCCCTTGCCCGCTGCGCCTGTTCGCGCTCGTTCTCGAGCTGCTGGCGGCTCGTCTCCAGACTGCGCACGACGTCCTCGAACCTTTTGTTTTCGCCGGAAACGAGTTCCTGCGCCCGCTCGACGACGCCGCCGTTCATGCCGAGGCGAAGGGAAATGGCAAACGCGTTCGACCGGCCCGGCATGCCGATGAGAAGCCGGTAGGTCGGCCGCAGCGTGGCCACGTCGAACTCGCAGCTTGCGTTTTCCACTCCGTCGGTCTGCAAAGCGTAGGCCTTCAGTTCGGCGTAGTGCGTCGTCGCGGCGATTTTGGCTCCGCGGCGGCGCAGGGATTCCAGAATGGCCTCGGCGAGCGCCGCGCCCTCCACCGGGTCGGTGCCCGCGCCGAGTTCGTCCAGCAGAATCAGGCTGCCGCCGTCGGCCCGCTCCATAATCTCTATTATATTCTTCATGTGAGCGGAAAAGGTCGAAAGCGACTGCTCAATGCTCTGCTCGTCTCCGATATCCGCAAGCACCTGGTGAAAAACTGAAATCTCGCTGTTTTCCGAAGCCGGGATCATCAGCCCGCACATGGCCATCAGCGTCAGAAGGCCGATGGTCTTGAGCGAGACGGTCTTGCCTCCCGTGTTCGGGCCGGTGATGACGAGCGTGTCGAACCGCGTGCCAAGCTCGATGTCGGTGGGCACGACCTCGTCCCTGTTGATCAGGGGATGGCGCGCCCTGTGAAGAACGATGCGCCCTTTGTCGTTGAGGGCCGGCATGGTCGCTTTCATCTTGTAGGCCAGCGAGGCCTTGGCGAAGATCACGTTGAGCTGTACCGCAGTCTCGTACCCGCGGATGGTCGTGTCCGCAAAATTGCCCGCCTCGGCGGAGAGCTCCGCGAGGATGCGCTCCATTTCCTTCTGCTCCTGCGAGACGAGGACCTTCACTTCGTTGTTTGCGTCCACGGCGCCCATCGGCTCGATGAACACGGTGGAACCGCTGGCCGACGTGTCGTGGACCAGTCCGGCGACTTCGTTGCGGCATTCGGCTTTGACCGGCACGACGAAACGCCCGTCGCGGATGGTGACGATCGGGTCCTGAAGGAATTTCTGGTAGGCGGACGAACGCACCATGCGGTCAAGCACCTCGCGGGCGCGCGTCGACGCGGAGCGGATCTTCCGGCGGATGGCCGCGAGCGCGGGAGAAGCCGTGTCGGCCATTTCCTCTTCGCTGAGGATCGCGCCCCCGATGCGCTCTTCGAGAAATTTGTTCGGCATCAGCATGGAAAACAGATCGTCCAGGCTGGTGCCGCTCCCCGCGCTTTTCTGGCGCCATTCGGGAATGCCGCGCAGCGTGCGCAATACGACGGCGACGCCCAGCAGCTCCTTCATGGTCAGAAGCCCTCCGGCCTGCGCCCTGGGCAGGGGATTCGTCACATTGGAAAGGCCGCCGAACGACGGCGACCCGAATTTTGCCATCAGGACGAACGCATCGTCCGTCTGCCGCAGCAGGCGCGCGGCATCCTGCGGCGACGGCATCAGTGTCTGCGCCGCTTCGGCGGCGTCCGGGCAGGACGTCTCCGCCGCAAGCAGCTTTAGTACTTTATCCAGTTCCAGCGCTTTCGCGTGTTTCTGCATATCCTGTTGCATCAAAGGAATCCTTTCTGTTACTCAATATACACACAGCCGTGTTCCGTCAGGGTTATGTCCGCGTCCGGATAAATTTCATCCCACTGCTCGATACCGTTTTCGCGCATCCGCCGCACTGCGCCGGAAAAAAGCCGGACGACCTGCGGCAGGTCTTCTTCCCGTGCAGGGCGAAGCTCCATTCTCTCGTCAGAGTCCATATCTATTCCCTCCCGGGTAAAAATGCCGTCCAGCGGACTGTGTCAGCCCCCACGGCCGGGCGTGCGGCTGAGCGGACCTTTGGGCTTTCCGTGCCCGGACGGTCTTGGGAATTGCTCCCGCAGACAAAAACGTCATCGGGAATTGCCCCGGACTCGCTCGCCGAAACAAACTTATTACGTTTCGCCGAACTAGCCGGCGGGGTGTTCCTGCGGCGACACGCCGTAGTAAAAATCGAGGGTTTTGAAGCCGTGCCCCAGGGTTTCCAGCACATAACTCTCGGAAGCCGCCGCGAGCTCCCGCTCCGCGGCCTGCGGAAGACGGAACGAAAACAGCTTGCCGAACTCGGCGTATATCGTATGTCGAAGCGCGGTCATGGCGCCGCGTTCCAGCCGCACGGCGGGTTCTCCGCCGGCGGTATAGCACTCCCCGCAGACGATTTTTCCGCTGCGCGGCAGAAAAAACATCTCGTCCGCTTCGTAGCGGCCGCACACCAAGCAGCAGACAAGGTCCGGCATATATCCTGAAAGCGACATCATGCGCATCTCGACCGCCGCTTTCAGGGACGCGGCGGAATGCGCACCTTTCTGCAGAAAATACATGGCGTTCAGAAGCAGGCGAAGATAGTCTTCCGCGGGGGAATCCTGCGGAGCGAGCTCAATCGAAAGCTCGCAGAAATACTGGGCAAGCGAAAGGCGCCCGATATCCTTTCGAAGGTCGAAAAAGACCTCGATCGGCTGGGCGTCGTCGATTATGTAACTGTCCCGCCCCTCGAAAACCGAGAAGCGGGAGTAGGTAAACAGCCTTGTTGCGGAAAGCCTCAAGCCGCCCGCGTGCTTCGGCTGACGGACAAACGCGCGTAAGATCCCCTTTTCCCGTGTCAGAACGGTAACCAGGCGGTCGGTGTCACCCACGTACTTCTCCCTGACCACCAAGCCCTGGGCGTCCAGTTTCATTCCGGTCCTCCTGTGACTTTGCTTCCGTGTTGTCTGCTTTGCACTGGGCATACGCGAGGTAATCCCTGATGTTTCCCGTCCGGCAGAAGCTGTTCCACGCTGTCTTTTCGTCCAAGATAACCGCTCCCTTTTTTGTGAACAATGGGGACCCGCCGACCGGCTCCGGCTGTCTGCACATCCCGCCGGATTCGCGGCCCCTGACAAAAGTATTTGTTGTTCACGGGGTTCTATGAGCGGTAAATAAATGAATATAAGCCACAATATGACAGATTTTTCGATTTTGATGTGCTATGGCGATCGCTCAGCCGTCGAAGGCGGAACTGTCGTAGCCGAAGGAACGCAGCGCGGCTTCCTGATTGCGCCAGTCCTCCCTCACCTTCACCCATAGCTTCAGATTGATTTTGCAGCCGAAAAATTTTTCCATATCCTCCCGGGCGTAGGTGCCGATCTTTTTCATCATCGCCCCACCCTTGCCGATGATGATCCCCTTGTGGGAATCCCTTTCGCAATAGATGGTCGCAACGACATCGGTGATGCCGCTGCCGTCTTCCCGCTCCGACAGGCGTTCCACGTTGACAGCCGTCCCGTGAGGGACCTCGCTGTCGAGCAGGCGGAGAAGCTTTTCGCGCACGATCTCGGAAGCGATGACGCGTTCCGGCTGGTCGGTCAGGGCGTCGTCGTCAAAGAAATGTCCTCCCGGCACCGCGAGCTTCGCAAGTTCTTCCACAAGTTCCCCGACGCCGCTGCGGTTCGCCGCCGAAACCGGCACCACGGCCGCGAACGGATATCGGGCGGAAAGCTCCGCGATCTGCGACATCAGCACGCTTTTCTCCGGAAGTAGGTCGATCTTGTTGATGGCAAGCACCGCGGGCATCTGCTGTTTGCGGAACGTTTCCGTCAGTTCCAGGTCGGCGGGCGAAATTTTTTTGCCCGCCTCTACCACGAGCAGGCAGACGTCCACCCCCGCGACCGACTCCTGTACGGAGCGGACCATGAATTCGCCGAGCCGGTTGCGCGGCTTTAAAAGGCCGGGCGTGTCGATAAAAACGAGCTGCGTGTCACCCCGTGTGAGGATGCCCGTCACACGGGTGCGCGTCGTCTGCGGCTTCTGCGAGACGATCGCCACCTTGGCTCCGAGCATCGCGTTCAGCAAAGAGGATTTGCCCACGTTGGGGCGCCCTACAATGGCAGCGAACGCGGACCTGCGCTCTATTTGTTCACTCATCCGGGCCGCCTTCCTTTCCGTCCTGTTTTTTGAACCGGATCCTGTCCCGTATGCCCAGCGGCCCGAGAACAATAAAAACGACGCTTGCCGCCGTAACGGCGGCAAGCAGAACCAGCATGGCCGGGTTTGCGGCGAAATAAGCCGCGATCTTCGCAAAGCTTTCCGGCCGCCAGAACAAACATATGCCTACAAAAACGGAAAATCCGGCGCACACCAGCACCGAACCGGAAGCCATGTCCTTGACGATGCGCACGACCGGGTTGAAACTCGGCGCCACAAGATCACTCAGCTCTTCCGCGACGGTATTGAACAACTCCGTCATCCACACAAGCGCCACGGTAAGGAACAGCACGGCGTAGCCTGTCCGCGAAAGGCCGAAGAAAAAGGAAAACACAAAAATGTAAAGGCCCGCAACGGCATGGATTCTCATGTTGCGCTCGTTGTTGACGCAGTATATGATTCCCCGGAAAGCGTATTTAAAACTTTTCAGAAAGCGCAATTCTCATTCCTCGTCGTCGTCCAGAACATAGCTGCTCGTGCTGGGCAGGCCGAGCTCCGTCATGACCTGCTCTTCCTTTTCGCGCATGCGCACTTTTTCTATGCCGCCCTTTTCATGGTCGTACCCAAGAAGGTGCAGCATGGAATGGGCCGTAAGATACCCCACCTCACGCTCAAGGCTGTGGCCGAAGCGCTGCGCCTGTTCGACAGCCTTTTCCATCGAGATCACAATATCACCCAGAATCTTGGCCCCGTTCGAATGGTCGGTATCGTACACGCCGTTTTCCCCCATGGGGAAAGAGAGCACATCCGTTTCCACGTCTTTGTTTCGGTACTGGCTGTTCAGCTTTCGGATCTGCTCGTTATCCACAAAAGTAACGCTGATTTCCGCGGATTCGCTGAAATTCTCCATTTTAAGCACCGCGTTGCAGCAACGGCGCACCAACATACGGATCCCCGTCGGGATCTTCACCGCTTTCTGTTTATTGTCGATCATAACCCTTATCTTTTCCATAAAGATCACCGCCCCGCTTCTTCATTTTTCTCATATGCTTTGATGATGTCCTGCACCAGCTTGTGGCGCACGACGTCTTTCTCGGTAAACCGGATCTGCGCGATATCGTCGATCCCGCGAAGGATGCGCAGCACTTCCTTCAGGCCGGACTTCTTGCCATCCGGCAGGTCAATCTGCGTCACGTCGCCCGTAATCACCATTTTGGAGCCAAAACCGAGCCGCGTCAGGAACATCTTCATCTGCTCCGGCGTGGTGTTCTGCGCTTCGTCCAGGATGATGAAGCTGTCGTCGAGTGTGCGGCCGCGCATGTAGGCAAGCGGCGCCACTTCGATGTTTCCCCGTTCGACGTACTTCTGGTAGGTCTCCGCGCCCAGCATGTCGAACAGAGCGTCGTACAGCGGGCGAAGGTACGGGTCCACCTTCTGCTGGAGATCGCCGGGCAGAAAGCCCAGCTTTTCGCCGGCTTCCACGGCCGGCCTCGTCAGAATGATGCGGTTCACTTCCTGCGAACGGAACGACGAGACCGCAAGCGCTACCGCAAGGTAAGTTTTGCCTGTGCCGGCCGGCCCGACGCCGATGGTGATGGTGTTGCTCTGGATGGCGGAACAGTACTTTTTCTGCCCCAGCGTTTTCGCCTTCACGGGCTTGCCCTTCGACGTGATGCAGATACAGTCGCCGGCCAGAGTTTCAATTTTGCTCTCGCTTCCCTCGTTCACGAGGGAGATGCAGTACCGCACGTTCTGCTCGCTGAGGGATTCTCCCCTGTTGATGAGCGAAAGCAGGCTCTCCACGGCGCGGACGGCTTTTGCGACGTCTTCCGGTTCGCCGGAAATCTTCATTTCGCTCCCGCGGCAGACGATAGCCACCCGGTATTCCCTCTCGATCAGCCTGATGTTTTCGTCGAAGCTGCCGAACAGGGCGACCGCCTGTTCCATGCGGTCGATGTTGATCCGTTGTTCAAACATTGCATCACCTGAATTTTATAATGCCTCGCGAAAAGGCTATTTTATTATAGCACGTCTTGAGAATTTAGTCATTATATTATAAACAAAAAAATATTGCTATTTTATGAATATTTCCGACTCCTGCGCTATATTTTCCCGGCAGGTAAGCGTCGCGGAACAGACAAGCATTCCGTCGCTCCACTTTTCGTTGGCCGTTTCCGACAGGATGGAGCCGGATTGCATCTGCGCAAGGACCTGCTTCTGCACCTCTTCCTTTGCGAGGGCAAGGGCCTGTTCGCGCGTGAGCACGAAATCGACCGGCCGCATCTCCTCCCAGCGCTCGGAGTAAATACAGACCGGGAGCATGGTGCCGAAAAGACTGACATCCGCTTTTTCGCACGACATTTCATAATTTCCCTTTGGCTGCGTGCTGAGCGTAATGGGGATCGTCGCTCCCAGAAGGTCGAGGTTGCGCCGGACGACCGCGCGGCCGGTCGGCTCATATTTCCGCCGGTTCAGGCCGACCTTGACCGTCACGTTCCGCACGGTCTCCGCCATGATCTCCGCCGAAGAGTGGAGCAGCGTGCTGCCGCCCGCCTGATCCGTCACGACGCCGCTGACGAGCAGCTGCCCCTCGACGACCGCGTCGCCCTTCCGGACCGCGGGCGTGCCGGCGTACACGTGCATGGAAATGATCTGCCCGGTCGTGGAAGCCTTGATGTTGCAGGCGGTCTTCTGGTTGGTAATCTGCGGTTTTTCCGTTTTTTCCCGGACTTCAACCTGCGCGACGCAACCGTGGGTATTGATGCTCATCCACCGGAGCTGCGGGAACTGGAGCAGTATCTGCTGCGCCAGCTTCTCCGGCGCGACGTTCCGTTTCCAGACGCCCTGCGAAAGTCCCCCCGCGGCAAGCGCGGTCTCGATCTGCGAGGGAGATACGGTCTCGCAGCCCGTGATCTGGACGCACCAAACCTGCATGGACAAAACATACAGGACGGCGAAAAACGCCGCGGAGCCGGCCCACAGCCCCGGATGGTGTTTTGTCCTCGCCAGGATGAACGGCAGGCCGTGCCGTTCGCGCACGCGCAGCCTGCAGCCGCTCCGGCGCGCGTTTCTCCGCAGATACCGGTAGCGGCGCGCCGCAACACAGGCGCCGCCGTCGGGCGCGCCGGTGATATCCCACAAATAGGCGCCGGAGCGGGCGCTCAGGCTGAAAAAACGCTCCGGGCTGCCTCCGATAACGGAGAACCGGGCGTAACCGATCAGCCACCGGGTCAGATTCAATGACAGCATAGCGACACGCCTCAGTTCAGGAATTCTATGGAAGTGATGAATCCGGCGACGACGAGCGCGTCGGCCGTCAGGGAGCGGATGGTGAGGCCACGGCCCGTGAAGCGCACGGTCTTCCCGCGCGTGACGACGCGGACCACCTGGCTGTTGTACTCAAGCACGCCGCTACAGCCTTCCACAACTGCTTCCCGGTTCCCGTTTATCTCCATATGCCCCTGCAGATTCAGCTCCGACAAGCCGAACGGATCCCCTCGCTTGCGCAAGTTCATCCCCACCTTCCACGATCTCGGTTAAATGCTATGCGGACGGAGACGTAAATATCCGCACGGGCGCATATACATGACGGAACGGGGTGATGAAATGAAAATCAGGACCGGTTCGCTTCTTGCGGCGGTCCTGGCGGCCGCCTGCGCCCTTCTCGTGTTCCCCGCGCAGGCATCGCTGGGAGCAAAAAACGGCTTGAACTATTCAATGAATATCCTGATCCCGTCGCTGTACCCATTTATGGTCCTTTCCGTATTTGTGGTGAAGAGCGGCCTCTCGGAAAAGATCGGCCGGTTCCTCGAGAAACCGACCCGCGCACTGTTCCGCCTGCCGGGCAGCGCGGCGGCCTCCGCCCTCATGGGGCTGATCGGCGGATACCCCGCCGGGGCACGCTCCGTCGCGGCGCTGTATGAATCCGGCGCCGTAACCGCGGCCCAGGCGGAACGGATGCTGTATTTCTGCGTAAACTCCGGGCCGTCGTTCGTCATTACCGCGGTGGGCGTCGGGTTTCTGAAAAATCCGACCGCCGGCGCTATCCTGTTCGCGGCGCAGACGGCGTCTTTCCTTCTCATGGGGATGCTGACCGGGCTCGTTTTCGGCAGAAACGAAAACTCCGCCCGTGGGAACAGGCCGGCGGCCAAAAGCGCCGGAACGGCTCAGGCCCTGATCGACTCCGCCTCCGACGCCGCGTATTCCACCTTGATGATGTGCTGCTTCGTCATCCTGTTCGCGGTCCTGATGTCGCTCGTGCGCATGTTCGTGACCGCGCCGGTGCCGGCGGCCGCGGTCTCAGCCCTGACGGAGGTGACCGGCGGCTGTTCCGACCTTTCCAAACTGCGGGCGCCGCTCTGGGTGTTCTCGCTCGCTCTGGGCTGGGGCGGGGTCTGCGTCCACTTTCAGGTGCTCGCCTGTGCGGGAAAGCTGCAGCTCGGCAAAACCCGTTTTGAACTGTGCCGCCTTTTGCAGGGGGTCATCGCCGCGGCGGTCTGCTGGGGGATCACCGCGCTGTTCCCGGAGAGCGCCGAGGTTTTCTCCAACGTAACCGGGCCCGTCTCCGGCGGTCTGGCCGATTCCGTTCCGGCCGCGGTCGCGCTGGTCATGCTGCTCGCCGCGCTTTTGATGAACGCTCCCGAACAAAAGCTGGATATGAAAAAAAAATAATGTTATAATTGAGAAAAAGATTTAGAGATTCTCAAGGAGCATGCCGAAATGTTTGGGAAAAAGAAAAAGCCGCTGTTTGGAAGCTCAATTGCGCCGGACTGCAAATACTGCGCCCATTTTTCCGGCGACGGGGCGGGGGATTCCTGCGAACTCGGGCACAGCCCCGGACCATGCGCCGACTTTGCCTACGATCCCCTTCTGCGCGCGCCGTCGCGGCTGCCGTCGCTCAAAAAGCACGACCCCGACGAATTCAAGCTGTAAGAGCATGAGAAAAGACGGGGCCGCCCCCCCCCCGTCCGGCTTTTCAGCGCTTCAGGCGTCGCGGAAAATCGAATCCATGTCTTCCGTAACGGATTCCTCGATCAGGCCGTCTTTTGCCATATTATACAGAATTTTAATGGCTTCGCTGTGGTTCATCCCTTTTCGGTAGGGCCTGTCCTCCGTCAGGGCCTGATAAATATCCACACAGGCCAGAATGCGGGAATTGAAGTCGAGCTGATCGGCGCCCCGCCCGTAAGGATAACCGGAACCGTTCAGCTTTTCGTGGTGGTTCGACGCCCATTCGGTGATTTCCTCAAACCCGTTGATCATGCTGAGGATCTTGCGGGTATAAAACGGGTGGGACTGGATCACTTGGAACTCCTGACGGCTGAGCTTGCCCGGCTTGTCGAGAATGGTATTCGGGACCGCGAGCTTGCCGAGGTCGTGCAGGTCGGCGGCGATGCGCATCTTCCAGTACATCTTTTCGTCAAACTCATAATACTGGCAGATAAAACCGACCTTTTCGCTGATTCCGCGGGAGTGCGAACCCGTGAACGGAGACTTGTCGTCGATGATGCGGCTGAAAATCTGAGATATGCCGCGCACCTGTCTGTAGTCCATCACGCGGTTCGTCTGCGGAAGCATGCTCATGAGCGTATTCTGTACGAACTGGTCGTCCATACCGAGCCAGAATTCAATATGGTGGCTCAGTTCGAGCACCGAGTCGCGCAGCGCCGGATCGAAGTAGCTGGAATCCCGCTTAACGGCGTCAATAATCTCGTCGCTGCCCCAGCCCTGGGAGAACCGCACGGCAATATAATCGGCCAGAAAGATGATCCTTGAAAACTGCGGGATATTTTCACCGCAGATCCCGAAAAATCCGCTGCCGTCATAATGCTCGTGGTGGTAAAGAATGACGTTTTCCCTCTTGCTGAGGAACGGGAACGCCGAAATGTTCTTTTCCCCTTCGACACAGTGGTCGGCGTCCGTTTCGGCGGAAAATTTGACGGTTTGATCCAGATTATGTTTCTTCCTGACGGAAGCCATGACACCGTTGTCGTGCAGAAGCGCATAGGAAACGAGGTCGAAACGCTGCTTGAGGGGCAGGTCGAACGCCTGCGCGATGCGGGCGCAGATATAAGCCACGCGCATACCGTGGTTTGAATTGGCTTTCAGCATGTTCTTTTCGGCGACATCGAGGGTCCAGGATAAAGAAATAAGCAGTTCATTGACATTGAACAGCATCATATCACAACACTTTACACTTAAGATAATCCGACTGCCGGAAGCCGCATGCGCCGAAAGCAGCCGCTCAAGCTATTATATAACTTTTTCCATGTATATTTTTCCATAAAACCGGGAAAACAGTTGCAGACTTATCTTTTTTGACTTTTGCTTATGAAAAATTTCCTGAAACCGTACTAAAGGAGGATAATTATGCAACATTATGAAGATTTATACAGTCTGATTGAGGGCGACCAGGAGGCCAGACAGTACTTTGACTGTCTGCCCGGCTATGTAAAGGAGTCTGTCAGACAACGCGCCCAAAGCGTGAATTCGATTGCGAGCCTGCGCGATTACGCAGAAAACCTGACGCGTGACGACGAGTAATTTCCCGGCGGGACACGGCAATAAAATCTCTGATCCGGCGTGGACGGATAGAAAAACCGTTCGCGCCGGATAATTTTCACGAAAAAACGAAATATTCTATTTTTTCGCGGGATCCCCGCAGACAGCCTGCCAAAAGATAATTCATTTATTCATCTATAATACCATGTCACCGATTCTTTTGATTCCCGATTTTAAAAATAATGTAATATCTTACAGAGTCCTGTCACATTTCCCAGTTTTTTATAAAAGATCTGAAAATCGGGAACAAATCCTGGTTTCTGATAGAATAATTCTAAAAATGAATTTTATTTATCATAATAATTTTAGATCGTTATTATATAACTGTATTGACAAATTATATTATTGTATTATACTTAATTCAAGAAACGCATCCGAGGTGATCACCGGTGGAGAAAAATGTTTACAGTCTTGTGCTGCTGGACGAACTGGTCGATGCCGTCGACAAGCTGGCCTACGAGCGCAGCACCAGCCGCAGCAACCTGATCAACCAGATCCTGGCCGAATACCTTTCTTTTTCTACCCCGGAAAGCCGGATCAGGGATATCTTCAGCGACATGGAAAAGCTTTTTTCCGGTCTGGACGGCTTTCAGTTCCGCGACCAGCCGAGCGACACAATGGTCTCTGTCCGCAGTGCTTTACATTACCGATACCGTCCGACGGTGCGGTATGTTCTGGAGCTGTACCGGCAAAGCGGGCCTTATATGGGCGAGCTCAGGATCTCTGTCCGTACGCAGAACGAAGACCTCCTGCGCCTGACCTGTGGGTATTTTCAGCTTTGGAACAGGATGGAAAACCAGTGGATCGGCCAGTATTTTCCGGGGGGAACCGTACCGTGCGAAATTCAGCCCGGGCGCTGCATACGGCGCCTGCGGCTCCCAAAAAGCAGGGAGAGCGATTCGCCCCAGAAGATCGCGCAGGCCATTCTGGAGTATATCCGGGAATTTGATTCCGACATGAAAACCTATTTTGCCGAGCTGGAAGACCCGGACGAGGCGGAGCGGCGTCTGGAATTCAGTTACAGGAATCATCTGAAGAACGCCGCAATCCTTTAAAGGAGCACCCTTAGGAGGTTATGCTTATGGACACACAGAATTTTACGCAAAAGACGCTGGAAGCGCTCCAAAACGCGCAGTCTTACGCGCTTGAAAACAACAATATGCAGATCGGGCAGGAGCATCTGGCCGCCGCCCTTCTGCGGCAGGAGAACGGGCTGATCCCGCAGCTTCTGAAAAAGATGGGCGCCGACCCGCAGGCCGTTCTGGACGAAACCGAACGGCAGATCAAAAAGATTCCCGGCGTAACGGGCCCGGGCCGGGAGCCGGGCAAAATCTACATCTCCGCCGACGTGGATGCCGTGCTCGTGGCCGCGCAGCGGGAAGCTTCCCGCATGAAGGACGAATACGTCTCGGTCGAACATATCATGCTTGCCATGATCGACAAGCCGAACGACGCCATGCGCGGCGTTTTCAATCGTTTCGGGATCACCAAAAATAAATTTCTGGGCGCGCTTTCCTCCGTCCGCGGGAACACCCGCGTGACGAGCGACAGCCCGGAGGAGACCTACGACGCTCTCTCAAAATATGGCCAGGATCTTGTGGAGCTCGCGAAGAACCACAAGCTGGACCCCGTCATCGGCCGCGACGACGAGATCCGCAACGTGATCCTGATCCTGTCGCGCAAAACAAAGAACAACCCGGTCCTGATCGGCGAGCCGGGCGTTGGCAAAACCGCCATTGCCGAAGGCCTCGCCGAACGCATCGTGCGGGGCGACGTTCCGAACAGCCTCAAGGACCGCAAGGTCTTCTCGCTGGACATGGGCGCGCTCGTCGCCGGAGCCAAATACCGCGGCGAGTTCGAGGAGCGCTTCAAGGCGGTGCTGAACGAAGTCAAAAAGAGCGAAGGCCGCATCATCCTGTTCATCGACGAGCTCCACACCATCGTGGGAGCGGGCAAAACCGAGGGCAGCATGGACGCCGGCAACCTTTTAAAGCCCATGCTGGCGCGCGGGGAGCTGCACTGCATCGGCGCGACCACGCTGAACGAATACCGCCAGTACATTGAAAAGGACGCCGCGCTGGAGCGCCGCTTCCAGCCCGTTATGGTAGAGGAGCCCTCCGTCGAGGACACCATCGCCATTCTGCGCGGCCTGAAAGAGCGCTACGAGGTGTTCCACGGGGTCAAGATCCAGGACCAGGCGCTGATTTCCGCGGCCGTGCTGAGCAACCGGTACATCTCCGACCGCTTCCTGCCCGACAAGGCCATCGACCTTGTGGACGAGGCCTGCGCGATGGTCCGCACGGAGATCGACTCAATGCCCACGGAGCTCGACGAGATTTCGCGCAAGATCATGCAGCACGAGATCGAGGAAGCCGCCGTCAAAAAGGACGCGGACACCCTCGCGCAGGAGCACCTGAAAAAAATCCAGAAGCAGCTCGCCGACGAGCGTGCTCAGTTCAGGGAAATGAAGGCCAAATGGGAAAACGAGAAAAACGCGATCGGCAAGGTCAGAAAACTGCGTGAAGAGATCGAAAACGTCAATTCGGAGATTGAAAAGGCGGAGCGCGTCTACGACCTGAACAAAGCCGCCGAACTGAAATACGGCAGGCTGCCCGACCTGCAGAAACAGCTGAAGGCCGAAGAGGAAATCGCCGAAAAGGCGCAGACCTCCGACTCCCTGCTGCACGACAGGGTGACGGAAGAAGAGATTGCGAAGATCGTCGGCCGCTGGACGGGCATCCCCGTTTCCCGCCTGATGGAAAGCGAACGCGAGAAGCTGCTCCGTCTGCCCGACATCCTGCACGAACGCGTCGTGGGGCAGGACGAGGCCGTGAAGAAGGTTTCTGAGGCGATCCTCCGTTCGCGGGCCGGTATCCAGGACCCGAACCGCCCGATCGGCTCGTTCCTTTTC
>JAEZRH010000173.1 GCA_023412845.1 Bacillota bacterium | reverse complement strand
ATACAAGGGAGATCCTCACGCCGCTCGACGACTCCGTGACGCGCGTCTTCTGCGGAACGCCGCAGGTCATCCGCCGCAGCAGAGGTTACGTACCGCTGCCGGTGGTGCTCGGAAAAGCCGCGGAACGCCCGGTTTTTGCCGCGGGAGGAGACCTTAAAAGCTGCTTCTGCCTGCAAAGCGGCTCCAACGCCTACCTGAGCCAGTATTTCGGCGATATGGAGAACTACCGCGTCCAGCGCAATTACCGCGGTGCGCTCGGCCGGATGGAGAAAATTTTCGGCATCCTGCCGCAGGCGGTCGCGTGCGACCTGCACCCCGGCTATTTTTCGTCGGCGATAGCGAAGAAGCTGGCGGCGGAGCTGGGCTGCGCACCTGTCGGGATCCAGCATCACCATGCCCATGCGGCGTCCGTCATGGCGGAGAACCGCCTTGATGGCTGTATCGGCGTCGTGTACGACGGGACCGGCTACGGAACGGACGGAACGGTGTGGGGCGGGGAATTCCTGCTGTGCCGGGGCGGGGAATTCAGGCGGCCCGGCCACCTGAGCGGCATTACGCTCTGCGGGGGCGACGACGCGGCGGAGAACGCGGCGCTGACCGCCGACTGTTACCGCGTTGCGGCGGGGGAGCGCGCGGGCGATCCGCTGGTAGCCGCCGCAGTTTCGGCAGGCGTCAATACATTCCGAAGCTCTAGCATGGGGCGGCTGTTCGACGCGGCGGCGGCGATCCTCGGCGTCTGCGGGCAGAACAGCTATGAGGGCGAGTGCCCCATCGCGCTGGAAAACGCGGCGGACGCCGCACGGAAGGAAGGCGTCTCACCGTATCCGTTCCGCTTCCGCCTCGCGCGGGGCGGGGACGGGTGCGTCGTCGCCGATCAGGCGGACTTTGCGTCGCAGTTTTTGCGGGCTTCCCGCGACGGGGCCGGAGCGGGTCCCGCGGCGCTGGGTTTCCATCTCGCCGTTGCGGAAATGACGCTGGAAATCTGCCGAACAATCCGGAAGGAGACGGGTGAAAGCCGCGTCGCGCTGAGCGGCGGCGTGTTCGCAAACCTGCTTTTGCTGGGGGAGTGCCGCCGACTGCTTCAGGGCGACGGGTTCAAAGTGTATCTCAATTCCGCCGTTCCCATGAACGACGGGGGGATCAGCCTCGGGCAGGCGTGGATCTGCGCCGCCCGAGGCCTTTAAGAAAACAGGCAAACGAATCGGCAACGGAGGGAATCAAAATGTGTGTTGCATTGCCGGGAACGGTGGTAAAAGTTAACGGAAGAACGGCGACCGTCGATTTCAGCGGAAACACGGTCGAGGCGGAGGCCGGTCTTGTCAAAATCAAGCCCGGCGATAAGGTCCTCGTACATGCGGGGTGCATCCTGCAGGTGCTGGCCGATGAGGAAAGCAAAGAGCTGGAAGAGCTTTTCAAGGAACTGGAGGAAGTATGACGGATATCCGCGCATACCTCAAAAATTACGACGGCCCCGAGGTCCGGCTTATGGAGGTCTGCGGCACGCATACGGGCCAGATTTCCCGCTGCGGCATCCCGCAGATGCTTTCGCCGAAGATACGCCTTATTTCCGG
The DNA here is from genome assembly GCA_023412845.1 of Bacillota bacterium. Classification (GTDB taxonomy): domain Bacteria; phylum Bacillota; class Clostridia; order Oscillospirales; family Acutalibacteraceae; genus Thermocaproicibacter. The sequence goes on along the minus strand of JAEZRH010000173.1, from coordinate 4,570 downwards.
CCCGGGGTGCCCGGTCTGCGTAACGGTCACGGCCTACATCGACCGGCTTGTCGAACTCAGCCTGCAGGGCGAGACGGTGCTGACCTTCGGCGACCTGATGCGCGTGCCGGGCGGCCGCATGAGCCTGAACGACGCGAAGGCGGCGGGCGGCAAAGTCCGCATGGTCTACTCGCCGATGGACGCGCTGAAATCCGCTTCCGCCGACCCCCCGCACGGATATGTTTTCGCCGCGGTGGGCTTTGAGACCACGACGCCGGTCTACGCCATGCTGCTCGAGGAAGCGGAAAGCGCCGGCATCAAGAATCTGCGGCTTCTGACCTCGCTCAAGACCATGCCGCAGGTGATCGGCTGGATCTGCGGAAAGCAAGGCGGCGTGGATGGCTTCCTTGCGCCGGGGCATGTCAGCGTCGTTACAGGAAGCGCTGCGTTCGAGCCGCTTGCGTCGAAATACGGCCTTCCGTTCGTCGTGGTGGGCTTCGAGGGAGAGCAGATTCTGGAGGCGATCTACGCGCTGGTCCGCTTCCGCGGCAGGGCGGGTGTGTGGAACCTGTACCCCTCCGCTGTGACGGAAGAGGGAAATCCGGTGGCGCAGCGGGCCGTGTCGCATTATTTTAAGCCGTGCGACGCCGCGTGGCGCGGCATGGGCGTTATCCCGGGTTCCGGCATGGCCCTGCGGGAAGAGTACGTACGCTTCGATGCGGGCAGCGCCGGCCTGTGTGAAGACCATGCCGCCAACGGCAATTGCCGCTGCGCGCAGGTGCTGACCGGAGCGGTGTCTCCGGTGGAGTGCCCGCTGTTCGGAAAGGCCTGCACGCCGCAGCTTCCGCAGGGCGCGTGCATGGTCTCGCAGGAAGGAAGCTGCTATAACTATTTTGTCAGCGGGAGAGGTGCCAAATGAAGATCACCATGGCGCACGGAAGCGGCGGACAAGCCACGTCCGAACTGATTGCGGATATTTTTGAAAAAAGTTTCGGCGACCCGGTCCTTTCCAGAATGGAGGATTCTGCGGTCCTGCCGGGCGCGGGGAGAATCGCGCTTACCACGGACAGCTTTGTCGTGACCCCTCTGTTTTTCCCCGGCGGCGACATCGGTCGCCTGTGCGTCTGCGGAACGGTCAACGATCTTCTGATGAGCGGCGCGGAGCCGCGGTACCTGACCTGCGGTTTTATCCTAGAGGAAGGCGCGGAGACCGGCGATCTTCAAAAGATCGCGGCCTCCATGGCGGAGACGGCCCGCGAAGCGGGCGCGCGCATCGTCGCGGGCGACACCAAGGTCGTGGAGGGCTCCGGCGGAGTCTACATCAATACGGCCGGTGTCGGCTTTGTTCCGGATGAAACGGAGATCGGCCCGTCCAACTGCAAGGAAGGCGACGCGGTGCTGCTTTCCGGCACGCTGGGCGACCACCACGCGGCGATTTTGAGCCGCCGCATGGGGATCGAAAACTCCATCGTGAGCGACTGCGCGCCGCTGACGGAAATGGTCGGTGCACTGCTGGGCGCCGGGATCCGCGTCCATGCCATGCGCGACGTGACGCGCGGCGGCCTCGGCACGGTGCTGAACGAATTCGCGGCGTCTTCCGGGTGCCGCATCGAACTCGAAGAGGCGGCCATTCCCGTCTCGGAGCAGGTGTGGGCGTTCTGCGGCATTCTCGGGCTCGACCCGCTTTACATGGGCAACGAGGGCAAGATGATCGCCGTCGTCCCGCAGGAGGACGCGGAAAAAGCGCTTGCCTGCCTGCGCCGCAGCCGCTACGGGCAGAACGCGGCGGAGATCGGGAACGTTGTCTCCGCCGACGAGAGCGCGGTGCTGCTGAGGACGCCGGTCGGCGGGCTGCGCGTGGTAGGCCCGCTTTACGGGGAGGGCCTGCCGCGCATCTGCTGATGCTCCGCGGAGGTGCGGCGGGCAAAAAGCCTGCGTGAAAATACTGCTCCGCTGGGCAGATTACATAGTCGAGGGGATATCCGTCACGAAACAACAAAATTTCTGGGGCCATCCGCTGGCCCTTTTTACCGCGCTTGCCTGGGGTACGACGTTTATCTCCACGAAGGTTCTTCTGGTCAGCTTTTCGCCGGTCGAGATCCTGTTCATCCGCTTTGTCACGGCCTTCTTTGCGCTGTGGGCCGTCTGCCCGCACCGGCTGAAGGTACTGCCGCGCGGCAGGGAAAAATATTTCGTCGCCGCGGGGCTCTGCGGCACGACTCTCTACTATCTGCTAGAAAATATCGCCCTGACGTATACGACGGCGTCCAACGTGGGCGTCCTGCTCTCCGTCATCCCGTTCTTTACGGCGATTCTTTCGCGCGTCGCAACGGGCGAAAAGCTGCGTCTGCCGTTTTTTGCGGGATGCCTGGTCGCCATGGCGGGCATTGTGCTGATTGAGATGAACGGCCGGCAGCTCCAGCTCAATCCCACAGGCGACCTGCTGGCGGTTCTGGCGGCGCTTGTCTGGGCGATGTATTCCATCCTTGTCAAAAAGATCAGCGCATATGGGTATAATACTGTGCAGACGACACGGCGCACGTTTTTCTACGGCATCCTGTTCATGCTTCCCATTCTGCTCTTTTCCGGGGTTCGGGTGGATTCCCGCCTGCTTGCGCGGTTCGCCAGCCCGGTCAATTTTGCAAACCTTGCGTTCTTGGGCCTCGTTGCTTCCGCGGCGTGCTTCGTCACGTGGAACCTCGCGGTCAAGCTGCTCGGCCCGGTCCGGACGAGCGTATACACCTACCTCGGCCCGGTCATCACCATCTCCGCTTCGGCGTTGATTCTGCACGAAAAAATCACACCGCTGATCGTCGCCGGTACGGTTCTGGTTTTAACGGGCCTTGTCATTTCGCAGGGTCTGCTGCCCAAAAATAAACGTGAGGGAAAAGGGATCATAACGGAAGAAGAGAATTCTGAGAGCGCGATGGCCGCACCCGGGAAATAACATATTTCATCGCGCGCGCCCATATGGATGCTTTGGATGGCTTCGGGAGAAAGGAGGTGGATTTCCATGACGGACGAATTCGTCCCCTTTCGTCTGCCCGCCGGGCTGGAGCTCGGGTGTGCGACGGCCGCCGTGCAGATCGAGGGCGGCCGGACCGACAGCTCCTGGTATCATTGGGCGTCAAAAAAGGGCAGGATCAAAGACGGTTCTTCCCCAAAGCGCGCCAACCGCCACTGGGAGATGTATGAGCAGGACGTCCGCCTGATGGCGCGGATGGGCATCCGGCAGTACCGCATGAGCGTCGAATGGAGCCGCATCGAGCCGGAGCGCGGCAGATTCGACGAAGAGGCCGTCGGGCATTACCGTGCGGAGATCAGGCGGCTTCTGCAGTGCAACATCCACCCGCTTGTGACGCTGCATCATTTTTCAAACCCGATGTGGTTCGAGCGGATGGGCGCTTTCGAAAAAGCCTCCTGCGTCCCCGTCTTTCTGGAGTATGTGACCCATACGGTGGAACGTCTCCAAGACCTTTGCACTGATTTTGTCACGATCAACGAGCCGAACGTCTACGCTACGGAGGGCTACCTTTACGGCACTTGGCCGCCCGGAAAGAAAAACATCGTTTCCGCTCTGCGCGTGATGCGCCACATGACCCTGTGCCATCTTGCGGCCTACCGGGAAATCCACCGCATCTGCCCGGAAGCGAAAGTGGGATTTGCAAACCATCTGCGCATTTTCACCGGGTTCGGAAAAAATCCGGTCTACGCGCTGGAAGCAAAGATCGTCCGCTATTTTTTCCAGGACGCGCTGACGGAATCCATGTCCACGGGAAAACTTGCGTTTCCCCTCGGCTGCTCCGCTCCGTACGGAAAAGGAAGGTTCTACGATTATATCGGCATCAATTACTATTCGCGCAGCAGCGTAAAACATTTCCGTTCTTTCCCCACTCCCGGTTTTCCTACGAACGACCTCGGGTGGGAAATCTATCCGGAGGGCATCGCGCTCCTCTGCCGCGAGCAGTATGAAAAATACAGGGCTCCCGTCTGGATCACAGAAAACGGGACCTGCGACGGCAAGGACCGCTTCCGTGCGAAGTTCCTTTACGATCACATCCGGCAGATCGCCACAAGCGGCCTGCCGGTGGAACGGTATTATCACTGGACGTTCCTCGACAATTTTGAATGGATTGAGGGGGAGAGCGCCCCGTTCGGCCTTGTGGAATGCGATTTTTCCACGCAGAAGCGCACCGTGCGCCCAAGCGGCGAATTCTATGCGGAGATGTGCAGAACGCGGCAGGTCACGCGGGGCATGATCGCCCGCTATCTCCGGCGGGCTGGCGGCGTGCCGCCGCAGTCAATTCCCGCCGTTTTGCCCTGTGGAGAAAATAAGTCCGTCCCGGCGGGAGAGTCAAAGGAAGATCCCGGCTTGCGGACATAGGGGAAGGTTAGTTTGTTTTGGCGGGGCGGTTCCCGTCCGCCCCCACCGGATACGCGGTTTCCCGACGCCCGTTCGGCTCATCGTCACCCGAAAGCGGCCGCAGCCGATGCGGCTGCTTTTTTATCAATCCAGGGCCGCCTGCGTGGGTGAAAGTCCGTTCTCCGTCAGACGGTACACCTTGTCGCAGACTTCGGCGATATATTTGCG
>JAEZRH010000170.1 GCA_023412845.1 Bacillota bacterium | reverse complement strand
ATCGCCGACGAGCCGACCACGGCGCTTGACGTGACCATTCAGGCCCAGATTCTCGAGCTCCTCTACAAAATGAAAGAGCAGTTCGGCATGGCGGTCATCCTCATCACGCACGACCTCGGGGTCGTCGCCGAGGCGGCCGCCCGCGTCGCCGTCATGTACTGCGGCGAGATCGTCGAAAGCGCCGAGGTGAAGTCGCTGTTCGCGCAGCCGATGCATCCCTACACGTTCGGCCTCCTGAAATCCATCCCCCGTCTTGAGGATGAAAGCAAAGACCCGCTGTACATGATCAAGGGAATGGTTCCGAATCCTCTTCATATGCCGTCGGGATGCCCGTTCAGCGACCGCTGCGACCGCTGCATGGAAATCTGCCGGCAGAAAAAACCGGAACTGAAGCCGCAGGGAGACCATATGGTCCGCTGCTTTTTGTATGATCAGAAGGGGGCGGAAGCATGAACGACGAAGTTTTGGTCGACGTACAGCATCTTCGCAAATATTTTACGGTTGAGACAAATTTCTTCGGGAAACCGACCTCTATCCTGAAGGCTGTGGATGACGTGTCGTTCCAGATCCACAAGGGCGAGGCGTTCGGCCTTGTGGGCGAATCCGGCTGCGGAAAGAGCACCATCGGCAAAATGCTTGTAGACCTGTATACGCCTACTTCGGGAAAAATCTTTTTCAACGGGACGGAATTGACCGACCTTTCCCCGAAAGAGCGCCGCAGGTACTGCAAAGACATCCAGCTGATCTTTCAGGACCCCTACGCTTCCCTGAACCCCCGCATGACGGTGGGCGAGATCATAGCGGAGCCGATCCGCATCAACAATCTGCGCCCGAAGAACGAGATCGAAAAGCGCGTGGGCTACCTTCTCAACTGCGTCGGCCTTTCCGAGAATTACCGCAACCGGTATCCGCACGAATATTCCGGCGGCCAGCGGCAGCGCGTGGGCATTGCGCGTGCTCTGGCGGTGGAACCGAAGCTGATCGTTTGCGACGAGCCGGTCTCCGCTCTCGATGTCTCCATCCAGGCGCAGGTCCTTAACCTTCTGGACGAATTGAAGCAGGAGTTCAGCCTTACCTACCTGTTCATCGCGCATGGCCTGAACGTCGTCAAGCACATCAGCGACCGGGTCGGCGTTATGTATCTCGGAAAGCTGATGGAGATCGCTTCCAAGGCGGAACTGTACCATAACCCGATGAATCCGTATACGCAGGCGCTGCTTTCAGCCATCCCGTCCGTCGACCCAACGGCGCGCAAACAGCGCATCATCCTCGAAGGGGACGTGCCGAGCCCAATCGATCCGCCGCCCGGCTGCCGTTTCTGTTCCCGCTGTTTCAAACGCATCGACTGCTGCGATAAGGTCGACCCCAGGCTTCAGGAAATCTCTCCGGGGCATTTCGTCGCATGCAATCTGTACGACGAAGAAGCGAAGCAGGCATCTGCCGGATCCGAAGAAAAAGCCGCCGTCTGACCGAAGGCGGCGGAGCAATACGAAAAGGGACGCATTAAGCGTCCCTTTTTTATTTCCCGGCGCCGGTTCTTCCAGGCAGGGAAGACACAGAGCAGCGGGAGAATTTCAGCGGATGTCCTTTTATTTCCCGTCAACAATGGCCTGAAGGCAGTCGATCAGGTCCTGCAGGGAACTGATTTTGACGTCGCGCCGAAGTATTTCATTTTTTAAATCGATGGAAAGCGACTCGAAACGGTCGCGCATTTCGGGTGCAATATAAGAAGACACGCATATCACCTCGCGGCTTATTATATCCCTCCGCGGTAAAATCATTCCGGCTTCCGCGGAGCGAGTCATGCTCCGAAAAGCTCTACAAATTTTTGCGCAAGCGGCGAAAGGCGCCGGTCCTTCATCCAGACGGCCGCAAGGCGCGTCCGCAGTTTTTCGCAGGCGATTTCCCTGCTCGAAAGTCCTCCGAAGCCCAGCGTAAGCAGCGCGGACTGCGGTACGACCCCAACGCCGAGACCTTTTTGCGCCCACAGCAGGGTGGTGCGGGCGTCGTCGTTTTTGCACAGAAAGACCGGCGTCAGATTTTCCGCCGCAAACACTTCCTGAATCAGCGGTTCGAACCGGCGGTATAGGATCAGTGGATATTCCGCAAGCTCGCGGAGCGTGATGCGGCCGCGTTCCGAGGAGCCAATGAAGTTCCCGGCCGTAACGGCGATCATCGGCTCTTTTTCGGCGTAGCAGCATTTCAGCCGGTCGGGCTGGAACGGCGTGCGCACGATCCCCAGGTCGATCAGCCCTTTTTCCAGCATTTCGATAACTGCGAACGTATTTCCCTCATGGATTTCGAGCCGGATCTCCGGGTGGCTCCGGATATAATCCAGCATTTTGGGGTTTGGGACCACGCCGCCGGACGACGAAATAGTCCCGAGCGACAGAACGCCGCGCACGCCCTGACCATAGCAGCGCACCTCATGCTCCGCCGCGGAGACGATGCCCAGAATCTGTTCCGCCCGCTTGTACAGCATTTCGCCCGCGTCCGTCAGCTCTACGCCGCGCGGGCCGCGCCTGAGCAGGGCGACGCCCAGCTCGTTTTCCAGCAGTTCCATCTGGTAGCTGAGCGGCGGCTGCGCGATGTTCAGCTTTTTGGCCGCCGCCGTGATGCGGCGCTCCTCCGCTATGGCCATGAAATATTTCAGCTGTTTCAGGTTCATAGAATTCCCCGTCCTTTTCCAGAGCAATTTTATCATAGAAAAACAAAAGACGGTTCTCTCCGGGAACGATATACTTTTTTTGTATGGGAAGGCGCTAATTTATGTATTTTTCATATTGCTGCCGACGGGGTATAATAAACTCAGTAACGTTTGAGGTGATAGATTTTGCTGAAATTGGCCGTATACCTGAGAGATTACAAAAAAGAGTGCATCATAGGTCCTATTTTTAAATTTCTGGAAGCCATTTTTGAACTTCTGCTTCCCACCATTATGGCGACGATCATCAACGAAGGGGTCCTGCGGCACGACCGAGCCTATGTCCTGCATATGGGCGTGCTGATGCTCGTCATCGCGTTCTGCGGATACGGATGCGCGCTCATTTGCCAGAAGCTTGCCGCACGGGCATCACAGGGCTTCGGAACCGTGCTCCGCAACGCCCTGTTTGACCGCATTCAGTCGCTTTCTTATTCGCAGGTCGACCGCTTCGGCGCGCCAACCCTGACAAACCGTCTGACCAACGACGTCAACCAGCTGCAGACATGGGTTGCCATGATGATCCGGCTGGTTTCCCGGGCGCCCTTCATCTTTCTCGGCTCCATTATCATGTCGTTTTTTCTGGACTATCAGCTCGGTTTCCTCCTGCTGGCGGCAACGCCCGTCATTGCGGGGATCATCTATTTTATCACGAAACATGCGTCGCCCTTGTACCGTTC
>JAEZRH010000140.1 GCA_023412845.1 Bacillota bacterium | reverse complement strand
ACTCTGCGCGGGATGTTTGACAAACGGGAAGAGGAACGCGGTTTTTATGCGGCAAGTTCCTGTTTCCCTATCGGGGGCCCGCGCTCTTTACGGGGGACGGATCCCGAAAACGTTTCCGGGCGATCGGTTCAACGGGAGGGCAAGACTCCATGCGGCTGCCGTGTATCTAAAAAAGGGACCCTCCGGCTGCTGCCGGAAGGTCCCCTGTGAAATGAGATTGTGTGCTGTCAGTCCGTAACTCAGCCCTTGAGGAGCGTAAGAACGTTCTGCGGCTGGGTGTTGGCCTGAGCCAGCATTGCCGTAGCGGCCTGAGACAGGATCTGGTTCTTGGAGTACTGGACATACTCGTCGGACATATCCACGTCGCGGATCTGGCTTTCGGCGGAGGTGAGGTTCTCGCTCATCGCGCTCAGGTTGTTGGAGGTGTGCTCCAGCTGGTTCTGCACGGCGCCGAGGTCGGCGCGTGTGGCGGAAACCGTGTTGATGGCGGCCTTGATGGTGTCGATTGCACTCTGTGCGCCGGACTGTGTGGAGATATCCACCACGTTTACGCCGAGGCCCTTGGCGCTCATGTCGCCGACGGCGAGCGTGATGCGCTGATCGACCTTGTTGTCCGAGCCGACCTGCAGGCTCAACGGATTGCCGCCGCTGGTGGCAGTAGCAGTGATATTACCGGCAGCTATCGTACCAGAGCCAAGCGTAACAGTAACTTCCAGCCCGCTGTATTTCGCGGCGTCGTCCGCGGTTGCCTGGGCGGTGCTGACGACTGCCTTGAAGGTATAGGTTCCGCCGCTCGTGAAGGAAGTGGAGGCGGTTGTGAAGGAAATGCCCGAGACGGCCGTCGCCAGGCCAACCGTCAGGGAAGTGGCAGCGCCGACAATGGTCGCGGCAAACGTCAGGTTGCCGGTGTTGTAGCCGCCCGTCACAGCGATATTGGCAATGCCGGTGCTGGCATAGCCCGCGCTCGAAACAGCAAATCCGCCCATCGAACCGTCAAGCAGGTTGATCTGGTTGAAGTTGGTGGAGGTGGAGATGGTGTTGATCTCATCCTGCAGCTTGACGACTTCCTTCTGCAGATTGGCGCGGTCCGTGTCGCTCTGGTAGGTGCCGTTCGCGGATTCGACGGCCAGGGTGTTCATCCTCTGCAGGATGGACTCGGTTTCGTTCAGGCCGCCTTCAGCCGTCTGCACCAGCGAGATGCCGTTCTTGGCGTTGTCCTGCGCCTGGGTCAGGCCGTTGATCTGGGAGCGCATCTTCTCGGAAACCGCAAGTCCCGCGGCGTCGTCCGCGGCGCTGTTGATGCGGTAGCCGGAAGACAGCTTCGCGATGTTCTTGCTGATGGAGCTGTCGTTTGCCTTCAAACGGTTGGAAGCGTTCAGGGCGGCGATATTGTGTTGAATACGCATAAAATTTTTCCTCCTTGATTTTTCCCCGCCCGGCTTTCGGCCGCGTGCGGGCAAGAGAATCCATTCTCTTTTTAATTTCTGTTCCGAATAGACTCTCCGGTTGGCGGCCCCCGCGTTTACGGGCCCTGTAAAGGAGAGGCCGCGCTTCCGGATCGCCTTTGGAATCTACCCTATATATCGGTAATTTCCGGAAGAAATTTAGCCGAAAAATTACTTTTTATGATAAAAAATGTTTTTTTCCGCTTCTTTGCGCCCGGCCTGAGGATCTACGTGCCCGCGAAAATTTCCCGGAACTCTCCAGCCCCGACGAGCCCTATTTTTTCACCGCGCCCTCCGGCGGGGCGGAACCGGCCGTGCCGCTACCGCCAAGCAGGCGCTGCAGCGCCTCCACGGTTTCTTTGCCGACGGCGCCTGCGGCTTCGCGGTTCATTTCGCGGGTCTCCAGCAGCTCTTTTCGCAGAATGGGGACGCCCTTCGGCGCCCTGATCCCGATTTTGACCCTTTCGGAGCCGATTTCGCTTACGACGATCTCGATATCGTCGCCGATCATGATGGATTCGGACGTTTTGCGCGAAATCACCAGCATGACGCCTACCTCCTTTTCGGCGTGCCGCCGAAAGGCCGGTAACGCACGGGGTAATCGCTGTTCTCCAGGATGATCTGCCTTGCCTGCTTTGTCCGCGTGTTGATGACGATGGGGCTTTTCAGGTTCACGGAGGATTCCTCGAGCTTTTTGCGGATGACCGCCACGGCAAGGAAGCACAGCTCGCCGTCCGCCGGCCCGCCGAGCGATTCCCGTTCGGCGTCGGTCAGAACCGGATGGTAGTCCCGCGTCACGACGAAAGGGTCCACGACGGTCAGCGTGGGGAAATCGCTGTCGGCCGCCCGCAACGACCAGATCACTTTTCCGCCTGTCTCAAGAAGGATGAAGTCTTTTACATCTTCGAAACCGTAGATGCCGTCCTCGAAGCGGAGGGCGATTTTTTCCTTCTCTTCGGGGGCGGGAATGCCGGCAGAACTGGGCTGCATGTTTCATTCCTCCTCCATGTTGCCGTTTTCACGCTTTTTGGGAAAGCCTTCTGACATTCTCTTCACCCGGGCCGCTTTTGCCGGCCGGGGGCGTGGGAGAAGAGGGAGGCCAGCCGGTGCCGAGCACGGCTTTCAGGTACATAGACACCAGCGCCGTACGAGAGGAAGGAGCTCCTTCCTCCGGCGTCCTGTCCTGAAGCCATTCGTGGCGGAAACGCTGAAGCGCGCACTCGTACCGCACCTGAATGGGTTCCTCCGAAAAAAACACCCGGATAGCGGGGATATATGCCAGTTCGGTCCCTCCGGGCCCGTCACATTCGACGGCGATCCCTCCGGCCGGGTCGTTTTTGTCTTCAATCACAAGAAGCATCCTGATCTCCCGGTTTCGTTTATTTGAGGTAATCCATCAGGCTTTGCGGAAGGGTCTCGCTCCCCACCTTGAGGGAAGCTTCATAGCAGTATTGCTGCATGTAATAATTCGTAATGGCGTCCGTAACGTCGATATATTCCACATCGTTGTCCCGATCGTCCAGGCTTGTTCCAATGTTCTGGAGGTAGGTCGCCGTATCGCTCAGCAACTGCAGCTTTGAGCCGACCTGCGTCTGTTTCGCCTCGAGTTTGTCCTGTGAATTCGTAAGGTTCGTCATATACGGGTCGATCGCGGCGGTCAGGCTTGTGCCGCTCAGACTGGAATTATTCAGGTCGCTTGCGATCTTTGTAAGAAGAGAATAAACGTTGTTCGGCACATTGCTCGTCGTGATGCCGTTTGCAGTAACGGACGTGGTCCCGTAGCCAAGGTACGAGATGCCGGACAGAGCGGAGTTGAATGCGCTCTGGTCGCTCACGCTTCCGTTTGCGTTCTGTGTGATGCCGAGGCCGATGTCGACATAGACCGATTCGTTTGCAAGGCTGTCGAGATTGACGATGTCGGTGATGCCGCTGGGGGATGCCGTTGCGTCCGCCGACGCTGTCTGAACGGCATCGCTGCTGTTGTCCGGGAGGCCGCTGATGGTGACCTTCGATGTCATAGCGGAGGTGATGCTGGAGTCGACTCCCTGCAACTTCGTTAGAAAATCGGAGGAACTGTTCTGGAAATAGTCCTGCAGATTTCCTTTCGTGATGGAATGGTCCGTCGTGTCGGCTACATTAATAGTGATCGTTTTCGCAGCCGTGTCCACGGCCGTGGAGATGGAAGCCGTTCCGGCAGTCCCGGTGTTGGAGGTGCTGATGCTGAGCGTGTAGCCGTTCAGCTTTGCGCCGATGCCGGAGCCGAAGTTGACCTGCATGGTTTTTGCGGTCGTTTTGCTGGTCACGGGGTCGGTATAATTGTAAGTCAGCGTTTCCGACGCGCCGTTGCTGTTTTCGCCGGTGTCCACGTTGATGCCGCGGTAGTAAAGCTGGTCGTTCGAAACGGTAAACGGCACGTCGGAGGAATTGGAGCCGCCGAACAGGTAGCTGTCGGAGTATTTGGAGTTCATCTCGGAAAGAATCGTGTCGCGGTACTTGAGGATCTCGTTGGCGATCGCCTCCCGGCCGCTTTGGCTGGTGGTGCCGGTGATTCCCGCAAGCCCGCTGGTGCCGTTCGCGCTGGTCAGAATGCTGTCTATGTTCTGCAGGATGCTTTCCGCCGTGTTTACGGAACTTTTGAGGTTGCTCACGTTCGTCTGGTAGTCTTCGTTCAGGCTTGTTTCCCAGTGGACCTGGAAAGTCTGCGCGGCCGCCAGCGGATTGTCGGACGGAAGGTCGAACGAGCGGTAGTCGTAGGCCGTCTGCATGGCCTTGTTCATGGAACTGAACGCGTCGTTCACGTTTTTCTTATACTGTGACATCATCATCTGTGTGGTGATTCTCATTTCCGCTAACCCCTTCCTGCAACGCCCATGCTGCTGATAATCGTTTGGAGGCATTCGTCAACAGCGGTCATAAACCGCGAGGCCGCGGTCAGCGACTGATTGAACTGGACCAGGTCGATCGCCTCGTCGTCGATGCTGACCGAGGAGTTCGACTGCCGGTGCGTGTCGATCGTGTTCAGCAGTGACGAATTCGTCGAGTTGGTGGAATTTATGCTGTTCACATCCTGCCCCAGCGTGGTCGCCACGTTGGCGACGGCCTTCTGGATCGTCCCGGAATAAATGCTGACGCCGTTTTTGCTCATCAGCGTCTGTGACGCGTCCTTGCCGGTCAGCGCGAGGATCATGCTCGTGATATTGGAATAGGAGGTGTCCGTGCTGTCGCCGGAGTTCGCGGTATCCTTGCTGGTGGTAAGGTAGCCGGTCGTCCAGGCCGATGCAAGCTGAATGTTCCCCGCGGTGATGTTTGAGGTGCTGGTGCCGTCGGAAGTGAACAGCGGTTTGTTGTCGCCGGCGTCGTTCGTGCTGTTGGCGGAGTTCATCACGCTGGCGAGCTTGGACGCGATGGAGTCGAGCAGCTGCGAATAATAGCCGATGCCGCGTTCGGTCGTCGTGGCGTTGGCGGGCAGCGTGTCGAATTCGCCGCTTTCATTGAGCAGGGAAAGATATCCGGCGAAGCTGCCGCTCTTTAGGTCGGAGTTATCCATCCCCGAAACGTTCAGGACATTGTCCCCGGAGGATTGGCTGACAAAAAGCGCGCTGCCGTCCGACGTGGAGAACTGGAGCGTACTGCCGGAGACACTCACGCTAACCTTGCCCGCCAGTGAAGAACTGCCTATGCCGGTCTGCACGGCGGTCTTAAGGTCGTCAAGCGTATTGTAAGTGCCCGCCGGGATCGTGATCTGTGCGGAGATCGGGTTGCCGGCCGCATCCACGCTGTCGGTCAGAAAAGTGTATTTGGAGTCGGCGGCGGCAGTGACGGGAAAGCCGCTCAGCGTGCCGGACGTCACAGTATAGGAGTCGCCGTCCTTCGTCAGGCCGGAAAGATGCATCTCTACATAATTATAGGAGCTTGTGCTGGTAAGTCCGGCGGCGCTCTTGTCTGCGGCGCCGATCTGCGTCGTGTAGAATTTCGCGTACTGGTTGCCGTCGATCAGCGTATACCCCAGGCTGTTTCCGTCCGCGTCCGCGAGGGAGACCGACATCTGGTTTACCGTAGTGCCGGAGCCGTTGCCGACGGGCGTTTCCGTCACCTTGATGCTGACGTACTGCGACAGCTGGTCCAGCATCAGGTTGCGCTGATCCTTCAGTTCCAGGGCAGGGTTGCCTGAGACTTCCGCGCTCTTGATCTGGTCGCTCAGAGCGGCGATGTTTTTCAGCAGACTGTTTACCTGCGTCACGCCGTAATCCGTGAGGTCCGTATTCTGCTGGTTCCAGGCTGTGTTCAGCTGTGTTGAGGCGGTGTTGAATTTTGTCGCCAGCAGCATCGCTTCTTCCCGGATGGCGCTTTCGGAGGCGTCGCTTTTCCCGGAGGTCAGGTTCTGCAGCTGCGAAATGAAGTTGCTGAATTCATTGCTCAGCGCATCCACAACGGAGGAAGAGGAAGAAGAACTGGAGGTCGTCGTATAGGTGAAAATATCCTCGAGAGAACTCAGAGCGTCGTATTCGGACGAACTCTGGCCGGATTTTGCGTTCTGCGTCCGGTATTCCCCGTCCAGAAAGGCGTCGCGGATCTGGCTGACGCCCGTCGCGATGGAGCCCTGGCCGTAGGCGTCGCCGGGGTTCTGAGCGTACAGGCTTCCGTAGCCGGACGGCGAAATCGCCGACTGGTCCACCCGCTGGCGGGTGTAGTCGTCCGTCGTCGCGTTCGTGATGTTCTGACCGGCGATGTTCAGGTTGACTCTCGCGGTGCGTACGCCGCTTCTCGCAATATACAGCCCGTCAAAGGTTGAACTCATTTTTTTGCCCTCCCATACGTGTTCAGATCTTTATGGAAAAAACGCCGTCCGTGCCGGGCGCCTGCTTCGGCGCCGAGCCGTAGATCCGTTTCAGTTCCGGATGATCCTCAAGATTTGAAAGTGTTTTTGAAATCTGCCGCAGTTTGATCTTCGTCAGCTGCTGGCAGCGGTCGTTGGTGTGCTTCAGGCTGTTCACCGTGCGGGAAAGCTCCGTGTACAGCTCCCGCATGGCGGGCTGCTTTTCGGCCGGCAGAGCGGAAATCAGTTCCCGAAGGGTCTCTTTTTCCTCTCCGGTTTCTTCCAGCAGCTGGTGGCGTTCCAGCTCAAGCCCCTTGGCTTTCATAATGAAAGCCTGTTCCTTTGTCATGCATGCGTTGATCGCATCAGGACTTCCGGCGACGAGATCGCCGTATTTTTCTGCCTCAAGCGCGAGAAAGCTTCTGTAAAATTCCAGCGTATCGCTGAATAAAACATATAATTTATCGGACAGCGCAGCATCGATCATAGAATCTTTATCCTCCGATCCCGCAGTTCCGCGGCGTTTACTCAAGCATCAGCTGAGCCAGTTCTCCGGAGTCGGCGGCGTAAGTTCCGCCGGCGATCTCGTCCTGCAGGCTCTGCAGGCGGCCGGCGTCGGGCTGCACCGCTATGTTTTCGGAAAGCTTTTTCTTCAGTTCGGTCAGGAAGGTGCCGGAGTCCTCGCCGCGCCGGGCGGAAATCTCCACGCTGTCGGTCTTTCTGCGTTCCTGCGCAGGAAGGAGCGCCCCGGTTTTCTGCGGGTTCTCCGCGGCCGGCCCCGTTTCTCCCGAGGACTTGAGAGTGTAAAACAGGTTCACATCGAATCCTGCGCCGTTGATATTCATGAATTGTTCACCTCGATTGATTTATCGGCACGGAACAAAAAAAATTTAGGCCGGCCGTTCCCGCACGTGTACAAAAAAATTGCGTCTCATGGAGAAGATTTTTTTGATTCATACAGGGAAAACAGAAATTTTTGTAACCAATTATTCATTAACGAATAAAAAATAAAATTATATGGGTAAAAAGTACAATAAATTCTATATAAAGCTATATTACTGGTCAAATTAACGAATATCGGGAATGCGTTTTTTCTCGAATAAAAGGCAATAATATTGACTTTTGCGTATTAATGTAAGATAATATATGGGAATTGCAGAGGAATTTTCTGGTCCCTTTCCTGCTAAAACTGCACATAAAAATGCGAAATAAGGCGAACTGCGGAAAATAGTCGGGGAAAGGCGCGAAAAAGGTCGGATTTTCCTCCCGCACCAGGGAATAAGGAGGCATGTGATTTTGAATTGGATCGACAGTGTTTCCACCACGCTCATCAACAAGGACCTTGACGGCCTGTGGGCGAGGCAGCAGGCCATTTCAGACAATATCGCGAATTTTGAAACTCCCGGTTACAAAACGAAAAACGTTTCCTTTGAGGACCAGCTCAAAGCGGCGCTGGCGGACCCCGGCTCCGAAACGCAGCAGGGCACCATGGATGCGATCGGCGGCGTGCAGCCGGTCACGACTGAAGCGGCCGACCAGACCTCCCGCGCAGACGGCAACGCCGTGGACCTCGAGCAGCAGAACATCGAGCTGGCCCGCACGGAACTGAACTATTCCTATTCTCTCCAAATGATGTCCGACATGTTCTCGCGCCTGAAAACGGCGATTACGGGCGGCAACAGCTGATACATTTATTATGATTCATTATTAAGGAGGGGGTGGTCCCAATGGCTTTTTTGAGTTCACTGGATATCAGCGGTTCCGGCCTGACTGCGAGCAGGCTGCGCATGGACGTGATATCGGAAAATATTTCAAATGCGGAGACCACACGTACGGACAACGGGGGACCGTACAGGCGGAAGATGGTGGAATACCGGTGCGCTGACGATGATGCATCTTTTCGTTCGCTGCTTGACGGCCAGATTGCTTCATCGTCGGCGCCTTCTACCCTTAAGGGGGTCGAGGTGACCGGCATTGTCGAAGACCAGACGCCGTTCAATGAGGAATACGACCCCACGAATCCGGACGCAAACGCACAGGGCTACGTGCAGAAGCCGAATGTGGATCTTGTTAAGGAGACCGTCGACATGATGGCCGTCACGCGGGCCTACAACGCCAACCTGACGGCGCTGAACGCAGTAAAAAGCATGGCCAGCAAAGCGCTGGAGATAGGAAAGTGACGGTATGAACATAATAAATCCCATTCAGCCGATCGGTTCCCTGGAAGAACTGAACAAAGTAAGGCAGCCGCAGGATGCCGGAGCGTCATCTTCCGCCGGCCTTCCATTCCAGTCTTTGGTGCAGGATGCGGTCTCCGGCGTTCAGCAGACGGGTGCCGACCTTGACGGAGAGATCTATAAGTTGACGACCGGCCAGTCAGACGACCTGCACAACATGATGATTGCGTCCCAGAAAGCCAGTCTTTCCGTCAGCATGGTCGTGGAGCTTCGGAACAAACTGCTTGATGCCTACAAGGATATCATGAACACCAGTCTATGAAGATTTAAAATCTCTTGAAGGGCGGATGGCACGCTTCCATGAATGAACAGTTAAAGAAATACATTGATCCCATTAAAAATTTCTGGGGCAAGATGACCAGACGTGCCAAAGCGATTTTCTTGATTTCACTGGGCGGCGTTGTGCTGCTGGCGATCGTTCTGGGACTTTTGATGAACCGTACCCAGTACAGCCTCCTTTACGCCGGCATGAACAGCGACGAGGCGCAGCAGGTCATGACGGAGCTGCAGAAACTGAACGTCCCCTACAAGAACAGCGACGGCACGATCTATGTGGCGAAGGACAAGGAAAATTCCGTCCGGATGCAGCTTTCGAACGAAGGCTACCCGAAATCCGTACCGAACTATGATTTCTTCACAAGCAATGTCGGGGTCATGACGACCGACGACGAGCGCAAGATCATCGAGCAGTACCAACTGCAGGAAAGGCTCCAGGCCGTGATCCGCACCCTTTCCCCGGTGGATACGGACTATGTGACCATCAGCCTCCCACAAGGCAGCACCTATGCCTGGGACGACAACAAACAGTCCGCCACGGCGTCCGTCACCATCCACCTGAAGGAGGGGCAGTCGCTTTCGGGGCAGCAGGTGAACGGCATCAAGCAGCTTGTTTCGAAGAGCGTTCCGAATCTCACCACGGACAATGTTTCCGTCGTCAACGGCGAGACGGGCGTCGAGTTTTCCACCACTACGGGCGAGGATTCTTCGACTTCGCCGCAGATCACCCTTTCCGAGTTCAAGCTGAAGATTGAGAAAGAGTACGAAAATAATGTAGAGAGCAAGATCCTTTCCCTGCTGGAGCAGGCGTACGGCAAGGGCAATATCAGCGTGAGCGTCAAAAGCAAGATGGATCTTGACAAGAAAATTCAAGATATCGTCACATACACGCCGTCGACGAGCAGCAACACGGGCGTTGTAAGCCAGTCGCAGGAAGAATACGTCGTGACGCAGCAGGGCACCAGTTCCGGCAGCGTCGCCGGAGTGCAGCCCAACGCCGATACGACCACTATCTACCCGGGCGTTTCCGTCAACGGCGGCGTCATCACCGCCAAAGACAGCAAGACGTACAGCTATCTGGTCAGTCAGGTGGAGGAACAGGTCCAGAGCGATGCCGCCGCTCTCGACGACCTCACCGTGGCGGTCGTTGTAAACACAAATTCCATGACCCCCGCGCAGAAGCAGGAGGTCACCACGCTCGTTGCCAACGCGGCTGCCGTCGACCCCAGCAAGGTCGCGGTGATGGCCGCTCCGCTGAATGCGAATTCGGCGGGGTCCGGGGCCGCGCCCACATCCGCCCTTCCGCAGATGCTGCTCGGCAATCCGCTCATCCTTGCGGCGGGCGGGGCCGCTCTGGTCCTGCTGATCCTTCTCATCGTCCTTCTTGCCGCAAGACGCCGCAGGAAGAATCAGGAGCTGATGGCCAACCTTCAGTCCATTGCGCCCATGCCTGAACCAATTCAGCTTGGGCCGCTGGCCCCGGCGGAGGGCGCCGCCGAAGAGGAGGGCGCGGAGGAAGGCAATGCTGAGGAAGGTGCGGAAGAAGAGACGGAAGAGGGCGAAGAACCTGAAGTGCAGGGCGAGATGAAAGAGAAAGAAGAAAAGCCGGAAGAACCAAAGGAATCCATTGAAGAGATCCGCAACGCCATGAGCGGCAAAACCGACGCACTCAAGGGCGACCTCCAGGAGTTCGCCGCGCGAAATCCTGAGATTGCCGCGCAGCTGATCAGAAGTTGGCTGAGAGGAGAAGACAAACATGGCTGAACAGAAAGTGACCGGTGCCCAGAAAGCTGCGGCCGTGGTGATCGCCCTCGGCTCGGACGCAGCATCCAAGATCTATAAGTATCTGCAGGAGGACGAGGTCGAGCAGCTGACTTACGAGATCGCCCGCACGTCCAGGATGTCCGCAGAGGACATGGAGGCGGTGCTCGACGATTTCTACCAGCTTTGCCTGACGCAGAAGGTCATTACCGACGGCGGCGTGGAATATGCCCGCAACGTGCTGGAAAAGGCCTACGGGGCGCAGACGGCCACCTCCCTGCTGGAACGCGTCACAAAATCCCTGCGCACCAAGGCGTTCGAGTTCCTGCGCAAGGCGGACTACAAGAACCTGCTGACGACGATTCAGAACGAGCACCCGCAGACCGTCGCGCTTATCCTTTCCTATGCAACGCCGGATCAGGCGGCCACCGTCATCTCGGAGCTGGACCCCGAAAAGCAGGTGGACGTGGTGCAGCGCATCGCCACCATGGACCGCACGTCGCCTGAGATCGTCAAGATCGTCGAGAACAACCTCGCAAACAAATTTTCCAACGTGTTCGACGTAGAGCTCACGCAGCTGGGCGGCGTCGGCTACGCGGCGGATATCATGAACAACATGGACCGCACAAACGAAAAGAACATCTTCGACGAACTCAACCGCAAGGATTCGGAGCTTTCCGAAGAGATCCGCAAAAAAATGTTCGTCTTCGAGGATATCCCCATCCTGGACGACATGTCCATCCAGCGTTTCCTGCGCGAGGTGGATTCCAAGGATCTCGTCTTTGCCCTCAAGGGAGCAAACAAGGAAGTGGCGGACGTCGTGTTCAAGAACATGTCGAGCCGTTCCGCAGAGACGGTCAAGTCGGATCTCGAGTATACGCACAACGTGCGGCTTAAGGACGTGGAAGAAGCCCAGCAGCGTATTGTCGGCGTGATCCG